>NZ_JADOES010000070.1 GCF_018739885.1 Leptothoe spongobia TAU-MAC 1115
TCTCTTTTCAGCTTAAATTCTTTCTGCTGAGTGCAGAGATAGAGACACCTGGAATATTTTTTTGTTAAAAGTCCAAAAATCAGAGCTAGTAGAGTACTTGCGCGAGTATAAGTATCAGGCCTCTTTCACCCATGTACAGTCTCTTTTGGCATATTTAAAGCTGGCTTAGAACGGTATGGATACCTTGTTAAAAATCGCTAGGTAGTGGTGTGGCTTCCCCCTCTAATGACCAGCCGCGCTGAGTGGCAATTTCTTCCAAGTCTTCAATGCGTGATTGGGTAAGAGGATGGGTCGATTGCCATTCCAGTAACTGAGTTACTGCACCCAAGTCCAATTCCCAATCGCTTAACCGCTCAAAAAAATCTAAGCTAGAGCCTAAGTGCCCGTAACGTTCCTGCATTATTTCGATGGCATAGACATCGGCCTTTTGCTCTTGATCACGACTATAGTGCAGGTCCGCCAAACTCATTGAACCCATCAAAAATGGGGGTAACTTAACACCGCTGGCAGCCAGAGTACTATTCAAACTTAGAAAAACTAGAGATCGACCTAGACTGCGGAGATTATCCCGATGTTCATAGTGACCAAGTTCATGGGCCAGCACAAAGGCGAGCTCATTTTCCGTTTCCACATCCTCTAGCAAGCCTGTGGTGACAAAGACATGGCCGCCAGCGGACACCATGGCATTAGGGAGAGGATCATCGAGAATATGGAGTTTCAGGTCGGGGCGTTGCTTTAAAGCATCACTGCGCAAGGATTCGGCAAGGGCGCGAGTATAGTCAAACTTAGGGCCCTCTTCGATTAGAGGCATGTTGGCAAAGATGCTTTCAAAAACTAGCTCTCCAACCCTACTCTCATTTTTGGGCCCTAACCGTGCTGCAATCTGAGCTCCGACCACACCTAGGCCTACATATACGGTCACCATTGCTGCTACCACGGTACCGAGCAAATAGCCAAAATTGACTAACGGATGAACCGGAGTGATGTTAACTTCATCGACTATTTCACGCGGAGTATATTTCATGCCGCTCTGGTATTACATTCATCTAGTTAAGGTGTTTGGCTTTAGCGAATACCAGTACCGTAGGCCATAATCTCAACGGCCCCCATCCCACCTTGGCTTTGACCCGCAATGTTAGACGTTTCAAAGCGCACGTTGAGTATCTGAGAAGCCCCCCATTCAATCGCGGATTCTTTCATCCGCAACATAGCTTCTCGACGCCCTCGATCAATCAAGGTTTCATAAACAGTGACACGACCACCTACCAGATTGCGCAAGCTAGCTGAAATCGTTTTGAAGTAATCGTTAGCAACCACCACACTGCCGACAAACATTTCCGCTTCATGGGCATAGGGAAGGTCTTGTTTGGCTCCCCAACTCATAATAGGGACATGGAGAGTGCCTTTTTCGCGTCGCTTAATGTCTTCGTAGTGTTGGCGTTCGCGACGGTTGCCGATAAAGTAGCCGACGCCGATCAAAATCAGAAAAACAAGAATATCCATGGTTTTACCTATGCTGTACCTGTAAGTGCCTGATTTCAGGCGCTGGCTTACTGAACTTTGACAGCAGTTCCGTAGGCAAAGAGCTCAGCTGCACCAGGTGCAACTGAAGAAGTTGCAAAGCGAATATTGATCACGGCATTGGCCCCCAGTTGTTCAGCTTGCATGACCATGCGGTTAACGGCTTCTTTGCGCGACTCTTGTAATAGTTCGGTATAGGCCTTGAGTTCACCACCAACGATATTTTTGAACCCTGCGAGGATATCTTTGCCCACATGTTTGGCGCGAATAGTACTACCCTGAACCAGGCCATAGTGCTCGATAATTTCTTTACCCGGTACACCTTCTAGATTGGTGAGGATCATGCTGGTATTACGGGCGATTGAGCGGGTCATCGCAAAGCTCCTATAAGTAGTTAGTGTGTCAGTTAAGTTCCTAGTTATCTATATCGCTAGCCTTGAGAAGGTAATTCATGCAGGGCTATAAGGCTTAGCAATACTTGTTGATAGATACACAGCGTAGATATGAATTCCGTTGTGCCAGTGTATGGACTATGAAACCATGGATATCTTTTGGAGGGAGACCTGCCTTTCCTTCTAAGCTATCCGGCCTGATTTTATCGTCTGCTCTAGAGTGCCCGTAGATTTATGAAGTTGCTTTATCTAAAATTTTTATGATTGAAAGATAAGGCTAATCCGCCAACATGCGGCTATTATCCAAACTGTCACAAAATGCACCCACACCAGTTTTACTGACATACAGGGCAACAGGGACTACTAAAAGATTTGGGCACTGGCTATTTTGGGTGAGGTGCTGAGCTAGACTAACCACTTGCTGTGCTGTCAGATCCGCCCGAAACTCTGGCAAACAGGCAATGTGTCGATAGCGTTTGGCAAAGCCTTCTAACCAACCCTCATTTTGCGTGGGTTCTAAACCTGCTTTAAGTGCCAACGATAGGGCTGCATCGTTGAGATCACCGTCGCAGTCTTCGATTTCTCGGAGCGATCGCAACGCTTCGGGATCATTAGCTAGTTGCTTAATCAGTTGGGTGATTTCAGTTAAGGGGATTGAAAGCATGGGGCAAGGAGGAATTGGGAAGGGGCAAAAGAGTCAGAGAGGCAGAGAAGGCAAAGGGGGATTGGCTGACTGACAAATTAGGAGCTGTCTTTTGGGGCCTATGGGGAGATTGAATTTTTGTCTGATGTTTTTTATGGGCAATGACGAAATTTTTACCCTGCTTGAGCCTGTTGGATAATGGCGTTAAACCAATTTTCAAAACGTTGGCCCAAGGCAGGTAATGAATATTTATTTTCTGCCTGCTGACGGCAGTAATGACGATCGATGCTGCCCAGCTGTTGGATGCCTTGCACTAGACCTTCAACGCTATCAGGTTCTACTAGCCAACCAGTTTTGCCATGCTCGATGATTTCAGCCGGGCCGCCACGCCGGTAGGCCACCACCGGGACACCACAAGCTAAGGCCTCAATGGCTACATTACCAAACGCTTCTACCCAACGGGGTGTCATTAGCAGGCCCTGACAACGACGAACGATTGTTTGTAGCTGTTGGGTGTTAACAAAACCTAGATAGTCAACTGGCGCATCTGGGTAGGAGGATTGAATCGTATTCCAGTAGTCTGTATTTTCAAGCTTACCGAGGATTTTCAGAGGAGTTTGGGTGTATTGTGCTGCAGCAACAGCATCTTCTAGTCCTTTTTCAGGGGAGATGCGACCCAGCCATACCAATTCGGATTCTGGAGTCTCGCAATAGATATATTGGCTGAGGTCAACGGCACTGCTTAGCAGTTGCCAGCTGAGACCTTGAGGAAAAGTGTCTATCTGGGCCTGGGTATAGGCCCCGAGGGTGCCTGGAAACTTTTCATGGAGCTGCGTGACAGCTTGGTCCATGATGCGACTGAGGGAGCCCATACTGACGAAGTGAGCAATGGGAACTTCAAAAAACGGGGTGAGGTAAAAGGGGAGCCAGTCGTAGGCAAAGTTCACAATCAGATCATAGTTATGCTGGACCTGACGGACATAGGCCCATTGGTTGGCCAAGACCGCATTATCCATCATGATGGCTGGAGTGTCTCGTCCTTGGGTATGAGCAGTGGGCTGAAGTATTCCAGGGATTTGGATTAGTCGTGCGCCTTCTATTTGAGAGCTTTCGGGGGCTGCGATTTCAATTTGATGTCCCCGTTGGGTCAGTGCTGTTACCAGGTTCACTACCGTGAGCTCAACGCCACCGCCTAACCCTGAGCCCAGGGGGCCAACAGGAGTGGATACAAATAATAATTTTAAGCACCGTGTCATGGCTATCGCATCGATTTAGCCCTATGACCCTACTATGAGTGCTACACGATCCACTAATCTGCTTCCTACTGTGCTGAAAAGCATTGGTAGCTGGGGTTTGATCCTATCCTAATTTTTCAGATTCTCTACCTCGTCGGTTAAGAGCTCTGATGGGGGGCGAGAGGCCTCTAAGGTGTTCGTCGTGTTCATAGAAGACTTAAGCTTAGGGGCTTCGCGGATGCGATTAAGCTGTTCTAGGGCCCATTCAGCAGTTCGACGCACTTCGGGATCTTCATCTTCGGTGGCATGACCTAGCATCTGGCTAATTTGAGTGACTAGGTCGTAGACGCGAGTCAAGTCACGAATCGCATTTTTACGGACGTCAGGATTATCGTCTTGGAGGGCAATGGCCAAGGCTCGATTCATCGGTTTCAAGGAACGAATACCAATCTCTGAAAGCGCTGCCAGAATCAAGCTTTTTTCCTTAGAGTCGGCATCCACCATACCATTTACCAAATGCTGGACGGCGGATGAATTACCTCGTTGACCCAATTCCCAAATGGCCTTGCGACGTTTGGCTGGATCGGCGACCTGTAGATTGGCGACGAGCTCATCCATGACGTTGACTTTGGCTAACCGGGTCGTTGCACTAACGTTGTTAGCTGTCGATAGTACCGATAAGCTTTCATTCTCTGGGTGAGTTTTGTGGATTACCAGGTCTGATGGTTGATCAATACCTGTGCCGTTGCCAGTGGTACGACCATTGAGGGATGTGTGAGCAAAATCTTGCTGTTCTGTTTGCGGAGCTGCATTAGAAACACCTCCCCAGGGTGACTCCTCTTCGGTCCCCGTGTTGGTCTTAACCCGCGTCGACAAGATAAAGCCAATGCCAAAACTGCCCAAGGCTGCAATGAGCGCTAAACCGAGCCACAATAGGTTGCCTAACCCTGGTGATTGTCGAGGCGAGTCTGCCTCGCTGATATTAGCCTCAGATGCATCAGGGTCTGAGGCTGTTTTTGGTATTGATGTACCTGTTTCAGGTGAAACCTCCTCGCCAATGTTGATTTCTTCGGTGGGAACATCCGCTGCATTGACCTGGATATCATCGTTTTGAGTTTTGTCTTGAGGATTTGCCGTGCCGCTATCCCCAATAGGCTCTGCAGTAACTTTGTCTACTTCCTCAGGTATTGTTGAGGTTTTATCAGGAACGGGATCGGGGGTAAGCAAACTAGGCGGTAGCGTCGACTGATTGCCTTCTTGGCCCCGTAAGACTCGAATGGCTTCTGCGGTAACGGGACCATAGATCCCGTCAATGGGACCGTTGTAATAACCCCGGTTTTTCAGTTCTTGCTGGATTGCCTTAATTTCTTTGATCTGCTGCTCGGATGGGATACTTTGCAGAGACGAACGGTTGGGTCCCCCAACATTTGGCGTAGTCTGGCCGGTATCGATAGCATAGTTCGGATCAACTACCGAAGACTGGGCGAAGAGCAAAGGACCGCTCTCGGCGCGCAGACTTTCCACAGGCAGTGTAAGGGCTGACAGACTGGTTAAAAATACTAGAGTAGAGCGCCAAATCATATTAGTTCAATATCCAGTACCTGCATCCTTATTAGTTCACTGTTTAGCTTGACTATGTCAGTGCATCAAATGGCAGATTCCTGCTAAATCTATAAAATACAAACTGATTGATGTTTGGAGAGCTTCCCTGCAATGCTTGGAAAGCAATATAACCTTTTAAGCCCTGACGCGACACCAAACATCAAACTGTTGCTTTGACTAAGTGAATAACGGCACAACGCAATACCATAACTGTACCCAAAATTAGGGTTCCCATGTGCAAAATACACTTGGTACATGGGTACTAATAGATCACAATGAGTTTGGACAGCTTGAAGCTAATAGTAACTCAAATAGCTGAGGGATATTAGTCCTGGTTTATCAAGACTTCTTGGTATAGAGGGAACTATATGAAGGCTAGATGTGCTTGCGCCTTGGTGGGAAATGATGGGTATCCAGTCTGACCAATCAGACTTCCTCGGGCGATGAGTCCACTGAACTATGAGAGTGCAACCAATTAGACAGCGTTTTTGATAATTTAGGATTGATCGTTTCGGCCATACCCATGATCGCTGGTCCTGCCAGAAACCTCATCAGCGACTTGGTCAGCATATCCCGCTGGTTGACTAAGTAAATACTGACTAAAGTAAACCCTACACCAGTCCATTGGATGGCTGTCAAATTCTCTGCTAGCAATGATGTACTAAATGTGAGGGCAAATACAGGAGTGAGGAATGTGAGGGCACTGAGACTAGTCAGATTGCCCTTAGATGCCAGATAGAAAAACACACCATAGGCGATGGCACTACCAAAGACTGTGGAATATAGGATGGCTAGCCATCCTGATGTAGTGATGCCCTGCCACTGTTGCACCTCGGTGTAAGTCGATAACCCCAACAAGGGCAATCCTCCAAAAATCATATGCCATCCTGTGGCAACGACTGGATCCACATGACGAGCGACGTAAGTAATCATCACTGTGCCCACAGCCATGGATAAGGCGGCTAGTAGCATAAGCCATTCACCATGGCCGAGCATTGTCGTGAGTAAATCCTGCTCTAAAGGGAAGAGGCCTATGGATGTTGCTGCCGAGCTTGGCCAGTTACCTGTAGACAGGCTTGTTGTCAGATTGGAAATCGTTTGTAGTATCCATTCATCGGGTAGGCCGAGCAGACTAATGCCTACGATACCTAATCCCAATCCTAGCCATCCCAACGGGCCGACAATTTCCTGAAATAAGAACCGAGCCATCAAGGCAACGGCAATCGGTTGAGAGTCGATCATGACCGAGCCCAGCCCGGCTCCTGTACGTTGCAATCCTTCCGCTAAAAATCCCTGAAATAGGGTGCCGTCGACTAGAGCAAATCCACCAATCCAGGCCCACCCTTGCCAACTTTGAGGGGGTTTACGTCCTAACAAGGCAGCGACGATTAGTACGAGTATCCCGGCTGGAACTAGACGTAGCGTGGCTAAAAATAGGGGTGTGGTGGTATCTAACACCCCTTTCATCGCCACCATGGCGGTACCCCATAGGAAAAAAGGAGCGATCAAAAGCAGGGCGGGAGTCTTGTCCTGGTTAAAAGGGGATGCCATGCAGCGGGGAATATATAAGCCTGAACGACTTTTGGTCGTATCATAAAGTAATGTTAAATTCTGATGGCGCTACCTGCCAAGCTGATTGTTCCATTTCTCTCCTTGATTAAACTCCAAGTGGCAATGGACGTTTATAGTAATCATTTGAACTTGCAGTTGTTTATTTAGTCGCTGTCTATGATTTGGCCATTCAAGCCACGTTTCCGTAAACAGATTGCCCGTATTGAAATTTCTGGGGCGATTGCGGGTGGAACCCGGAAGCGAGTATTGGAAGCCCTTGAAGAGGTCAAAGAAAAGAAGTTTCCAGCGTTACTGCTCCGTATTGATAGTCCCGGTGGCACCGTTGGTGACTCTCAAGAGATTTACAGTGCTCTTAAAAAGCTTCAAGACACTGTCAAAATTGTTGCGAGCTTTGGCAATATTTCTGCGTCGGGCGGTGTATATATCGGTATGGGCGCTCAGTACATTGTTACTAATCCAGGTACGATTACGGGCAGTATTGGCGTGATTTTGCGGGGTAACAACCTGGAGCGACTACTAGAGAAAATTGGGGTGTCATTTAAGGTGATCAAGTCTGGTCCCTACAAGGATATTTTGTCCTTTGATCGTGAGCTCACTCAGCCTGAGCAAACTATTTTGCAGGAGCTTATTGATGTGAGTTATGGCCAGTTTGTGTCAACGGTGGCGACAGCTCGTAATCTGGATGAAGATACGGTACGCGGATTTGCTGATGGGCGTATTTTTACAGGTGCTCAGGCCCTGGAACTAGGGGTGGTAGATCGGTTGGGGACGGAGGCTGATGCTAGACGTTGGGCCGCTGAATTAGTAGACCTGGATCCAGACAAGACTGAAATCTACACCATTGAAGAACGCAAGCCTTTTTGGAATAAGTTACTACCCGGAAATAATCAAAACCAAGCGATGGCTGCTTGGGTGAGTCCTCGGATTCTAAGTTGGTTAGAGTTTGAGCTGGCTTATCAGGGCACACCTCTATGGCTTTATCAGTCCTCTGGCACTACATTTCCTGGACCTTTTGGTAGATAATTTTAGGATATTTGTATTCCCAATTGGGTTAGATCCGTCAGTTCTTTTTGCTCGTAGTGATGTCATAACCCATTGGGGCAACGTTGTAGAACAGGCTAATCTATCTAAGGAGTTGGCATAGAGTTAGCCAAGCAATGTATGGGCCAAGGAATTTATGGAGGGCAACATGCAGCAAGGGGAAATAGGTGACTGGCGAGTACGAGCAATTAGAGGCGCGACCACCGTACCCGAAAATTCGGTTGCTGCAATGACAGAGGCGGTTACTGAGCTGCTAAATGCACTTGAGGCCAATAATTCGATTACGACAGATGCCATGATTAGCGTGACGTTTTCGGTGACCCCTGACTTGGATTCAATTTTTCCAGCTGCGATCGCACGACAACGTCCTAATTGGGACACGGTTCCCCTTCTGGATGTGCAGCATATGCACGTAGCAGGTAGTCTTCCAATGTGTATTCGTTTCTTGATCCATGCTTACATGACAATTCCCCAATCCGAGATTTATCATCCCTACCTAAGAGGCGCTAGCAGGTTAAGACCAGATTGGGCTAGCGTAACGGCATAAAACCCATGTAGGGGCGTCGCATGCAACGCCCCTACATGGGTTTAATCGTCCTTCTTGTGATGAAAACGGATGCCTAGAAAAATATCATAAACAAATCCCCAAAAATCCTTACGATGATGCAGTCCTAATGATTGAGGGGAGCCCTTTTCGTCCAGCAAAGGTTTCATGACTTCATAAGCAGGCTTGTACTTATACCAGGGGATTGAGGGCCATAGGTGATGAACGAGATGATAATTCTGCCCCATGATTAGTAGGTTTAGCAATCGACCAGGGTAGACTCGGGCATTTTTCCAGCGATTCTTCTCTTCAAAGGGGCGGTGGGGTAGGTAGTCAAAAAACAGCCCTAAGGCCACCCCTACGACTAAGGCAGGGGCAAACCAATAGTTAGCGAAGTAATCTAAAAAGCCAAAGTGATAAGCAGAATAAATCAAGGCTGCCACTGTCAGGCGACTTAAAAACCACTCAAGCAGCTCGTACTTCTTCCACAGCCGCCGCTGGAAAAAATAAATTTCATGGTAAAAAAAACGTGGTGCAATGAGCCACAATGGACCACAGGTAGAGACAAAATGATCAGGGTCGTTTTCTGGATCATTTACATTGGCGTGGTGCTGTAAATGTACACGTGTAAAGACAGGGAAGGTGAACCCTAGCATCAACGCACTGCCATGTCCCAAAACAGCATTGATAATGCGATTGCTGTGGGCAGAATTGTGGGAGGCATCATGAATAACTGTACCCACTAGGTGCAAAGCCACCGTGTTTAAAACAAAACAAATCCAATGGGGAAAGCTCCAGGAAAAATACCCAAATGTAGCAACAGTCACTAGTACAACCGCACCCACAAATGTAAGTAAATCTGGGCTGACACCACCGTCCGCGTCTAAAAGATCCTTGGGTACTCGTCTAAGTACCGTCGAAGGACGTGTTGCCACCGAAACCACAGTAATACTCCTTCACACCTATGTTTCGAAGTATACGCTACCTAGAGGGAATAATAAACTTTTGTGACGTTATCTCATTTATGCTTAATGTTTTCAGAGGTGGCGCAGAAGCATTATGTCCCAATTTTCGGAGCGAACCTCGACATGATACTATCCGGTGGTTTGTTAACACAGGTTCACATCCAAAAGCACTGGTTTTTCGTCGAGTAGAAAGACTGGATTTATATTCGGGTGTGATTTGACCAACTGACGGCTAACCCACGGACAGCACTATGCCACTGCGCCATGCCCTGCGGCGGACCAAAATTGTATCCACCATTGGTCCTGCAACTCAGGATCCTGCAACGATGAGATCGCTCATTGAGGCCGGTGCCACCACTCTGCGTCTCAACTTTTCCCATGGCACCCATGACGATCATCAACGCAGTATTCGGCTGATTCGCCAAATCTCCTTTGAATTGAACCAACCTGTTGGTATTTTGCAGGATTTACAGGGTCCCAAGATTCGTCTGGGCAAATTTGAAGAAGGTTCTATTCGCCTGAAAAATGGCGATACCTTTATTCTGACTAGCCGTCAGTTACCAGGGACTCAAACCATTAGTTCAGTTACCTATGGGCCCCTAGTCGAAGAAGTGCCCACGGGAGCCACCATTTTGCTGGACGATGGCAAGGTGGAGATGCGGGTAGCAAGTAAGGATATGGAGAAGCGTGAGCTCCATTGCGAAGTCGTCGTTGGTGGCAAGCTATCTAACAGTAAGGGAGTTAATTTCCCAGGCGTTTACTTGTCCATTAAGGCACTGACAGAGAAGGATAAAGTAGACCTCGCATTTGGCTTGGATCAAGGGGTTGATTGGGTAGCTTTGAGCTTTGTTCGTAATCCCCAAGACGTTTTAGAAATCAAAGAGATTATTGCTAACGCAGGTAAGCGAGTGCCTGTTATTGTCAAGATTGAAAAGCATGAAGCCATCGAGCAGATGGAGGCGATTTTATCGCTGTCTGATGGCGTCATGGTGGCACGTGGGGATCTTGGTGTAGAGCTGCCAGCCGAAGATGTACCTATTTTGCAGAAGCGATTGATTGCTACGGCTAATCGGTTGGGGATCCCCGTGATTACCGCCACTCAGATGTTGGATAGCATGGTCAGTAATCCTCGTCCAACGCGAGCGGAAGTTTCTGATGTTGCGAATGCTATTCTCGATGGCACCGATGCTGTCATGCTGTCGAATGAAACAGCTGTGGGCGAGTATCCGGTTGAAGCTGTAGCCACCATGGCTAAGATTGCTCGGCGTACTGAAAAAGAGCAGATTACTAAAAATTCCGATGCTGCTACCACCAGTCGTACAATTCCTAATGCCATTAGTCGAGCCGTAGGACAGATTGCATCACAGCTGGATGCTGCGGCCATTATGTCCTTGACTAAGACTGGTGCCACTGCCCGCAATGTTTCAAAGTTTCGCCCCCCCACCCCTATTCTGGCTGTAACCCCTCATGTGGAGGTGGCCCGCCGTTTACAACTGGTTTGGGGCGTTAAGCCTCTATTAGTCGTCGATTTGCCTTCTAGTAATCAAACTTTCCAATCAGCCGTCAACGTGGCTCAGGAGAAAGAACTTCTCCATGATGGTGATCTGGTGGTAATGACAGCAGGTACATTGCAGGGTGTTTCTGGTTCTACAGACTTGATCAAGGTGGAGCTGGTAACTGCTGTTTTGGGTCATGGCAAAGGGATTGGCGAGGGTATTGTAAGTGGTCGAGCCCGTGTAGTAGATAAGGCTTTAGCTGTCAGCAATTTTAACCCTGGTGAAATTCTGGTGGTCCCTAGTACTAGTGCTGACTATGTCGATATCATTCGTCATGCAGGGGGGATCGTTACTGAGGATCCTAACCATACGGGACATGCAGCTACACTGGGGCTGCGTCTTGGTATTCCTGTCTTGGTCGGAGTGGCTGATGCCACCAGCATTATCCGTGATGGCACCATTATTACCGTAGATGCCAAGCGAGGTGTTGTGAACTCCGGTGCAACTAATATGCCGCGAGAAATGACGATGGCTTACTAGTGTTTTAGCTTGAATATGATTGAGGCTCAACTGGAATCATGATTATGGCGCTCTGAATCCAGACCTGATGGCTTGTTATTGTCAAATAATGATTTCACTATAGCCCTAATTTTTGCTCCAGCTAACATAAGGCAGAGTTCCTGCTGTGGCTTTAATGTTCTGGGCATTCTGAAGTAACTGACCGCAGGCATCCCAAGTCCCGTTGAGGAACATTTGGCGGTTCCCATCTTTGATGGTGACTGATTTCCTCAGGTTTCCGCCGGAAATTGTGAGCCCTTCTAAATCTATAGTTAGTTCAGTGTCAGGGGCATCAGCAATCATTGCCTGAAGCTGCGCAATGGTCTCCGATGTTGCTGTCACGCAGGGCATGCCGATAGCAACGCAGTTACCTAGGAAAATCTCTGCAAAACTTTCCCCCACAATGCCGCTAATACCCCAGCGCATAATAGACTGTGGTGCATGTTCCCGAGATGAGCCACAGCCAAAATTGCTATTGACTACTAAGATTTTGGCATTTTGATATTGGGGTTGGTCAAAAGGATGGTTGCCATTCCCCTGATTTCGATCATCGGCAAATACGTTGTCCCCTAGACCGTTGAAAGTAACACAGCGCAGAAATCGAGCCGGAATGATGCGGTCGGTATCGATATCATTGCCAATTAAAGGAATGCCACGACCGCTGACCGACATGATTTGGGACGTTGCTTGAGCCATAAAACCTAGTCCTATTGTGTTACTGCACTGCTTATGGGCAGATGCCTATGTATACGATGTTACCAATTCCCTATGGTAGCTTGATACCAGCGTTTCTCATCACTCGCTTCCCTATGGCTAAAGTGTTTTCCGAGTTAGCTCCAGCTCATCAAGAATTTATTCAAAAGCAGCAGCTCTTTTTTGTTGCTACAGCCCCTTTGATAGCAGATGGTCATGTTAATGTCTCTCCTAAAGGATTGGACACGTTTCACATTTTGTCTCCTATCCGAGTGGCCTATTTAGATCTCACTGGTAGTGGTAATGAGACATCGGCCCATGTGTTGGAAAATGGTCGAATCACTTTGATGTTTTGTGGTTTTGAACGGCAGCCATTGATTCTACGACTATATGGCTCAGGGACTGTGGTCTTACCTGGTACGGAACATTGGACTGATTTAGCGTCCCATTTCGAAAACCTACCTGGAGCTCGACAGATAATCGTGGCAGCAATTCTCAGTATGAGATTTCAGCTAGTATCCACTGGGATTTCAAGCTCTAAGCCTTGAATCATGAACGTGAG
>NZ_JADOES010000071.1 GCF_018739885.1 Leptothoe spongobia TAU-MAC 1115
CGCAATCATGCCAATAAGTTTCTCGAACCGGAGAGATTCTTGACTGCTTAATGCTTTACGGAGAAAGAGCCGCACCCATTGGACTTGCTTCATTGATTACAAGAATGCCGGGGCTAGCTGAACGCTATCTGACCAGTAACTGAGGGTTGCTTAAGGGGTTTCTGAAATTGGCTGAGTAAGTTGAGTGATGGGGATCAAAGGGATGTTTAGCGGAATTTGAGTCGATCGATAGGGCTGTCGATATTGCTTGGTCTATTACCGTGGGTTTCTAGGCCGAATAGTTGCGTCGCGTTGGCAGCCGGTCGAAAAATAATTGCCTTGGAGACCCTTGCTCAAAAAGATGTTTAGGTGAAACCGGAAAAGATGTGATGATTTTTCATATATCTCAGTTTGGAGTGTAGTTGCTCTTTCACAAAAATCTCATTAACTAGTGCGTCTAATGTCAAAATGCCCAGTCACTACATGCTTGCTGGACGCTCCGTATCCAGCATATTTCCCGGCTAAAGTTTCCCCAGATGGATCTAACTCCAGGACTGCTACTCCAAACTCGACTCTGCGCTTATTTTTGGATCTGTAATTGAGCTGTAAAAAGTTACCATACAAAAAACATCCCTGAAATGAGTACGCTGCATCGTGATCTGTTACATTTGCAGATTGTGGAAACTGTAATCTGAATTCCCCTGCTATCGTTTTTCTATTAGCCTTAGCTGTTAATAGCATTGGGATAGGAATATTGGCATAAATTCCTTCGTCTTGTTGCGTGGTACCCTTCCATTGCCCCGTCATTAGGGCTCGTCTGTTGGAGTATATTGTCAGCTTTTCTCTATTATTTATGTATCGGGTTACAATAACCGTTGCGATCGGGCCAACGACAGTGAATACACCACCAATGATTGCTGCGATAATAGCTGGATCCATCTAATAAATACACTATAAACAGCAGTCTACAGTTACTTTTAGAACACTAGGAAAGGTCTTGAACTGTAGTACCGGATGAATTTATCACAACTCTGATGAAAATCCTCAAAGTGGAACATGAGACGGGGAAGGTTAGTGAGTTCGCAATGCATCTGGAGCTGAGATCTCGTGATAAATCTGTGGTGGTAGCGGGACTATGTGCCAGGGGCATCGCAACGTCCTAGGCTCACTGAATCTTAGTGCCGTTGCTTGAAGGGTTGCGATCGCTGAAAGAGCTAGAAGGGCTGAAAGAGTGAGATCGCTGTTTCAGCGTTTCCACTGCATCCATCCATTTATCACCTCATCCTCCCCAAGCCCTACGAGCCCTACGGGTCAGTCGATGGTAAGGCTGCAAAAAACGACGCCGCCTGCGGAAGGACCACCCGAGACCCCTGTTTTTCAACTCCAGACTTGCGGATAAACCGATTCAGCTTGCGTGAGAAGGCATTCACCACTGCCCAGTTCCAGTCCGCCGGATCACCCAGCTCGGGATAGGTAGTCGCCCAGTTGCGAGCCCGCGTTTCTGAATTGTGGTTCGTGTGTGAGTTACGAAGAACCCCGTTTCGCGGCGATTCGAGATAGAGCTGAATCAGGCCCCATCCGTGAGAGGAATACCGGTACGTGGCACCCTTACATGCTTTGGGATTCAAGGCATCGCGCCGGAAATGGACGTTGCCGTTTGCACCTTCGGCATAGAGTTGCAGGTGAAGTGTTGGGTGTTGACCCTGCGACCAATCGTTAATCTGATATCGGCGTTCGACATCAGACAGTGAGCGAAATTCTGCGATTTCGGACTCAAACTCGGAGGCAAGCTCAAAGATGCGACACGGCATCGTCTCGAAGAGGTGATCCAGGATCAAACGATGGTCGTCGCCGCAGGCAAAGAAATCACAATTCGGCATGGGGGGTGCGAGAGAAAGTGACTGCATGTCCTTCAACCGCTCCATAGAGCAAACGAGCGAAGGGAAGTCGCAGCAGATAGGTTGGTGGCAAGGTGTTGTTAGGCCTCTTTTCTAGCAATGAATTGAACCACAGATGCCATGCCAGTATGACCGTCCCCTTCGCATACCTCACGTTCAATTTCTTGAGCCAGAATTGGGGTCAGATTTGGAAATTCTTGACGAAGTTTTGCAACAGACATAAGCATATCAATATCTTTTGGGCCACCAGTATCCTTTGCTAACTGGTTTTCTGAGTAAGCTTCAAGTAGAACAAGCCCATTTGGTTTTAGCGCTGCTTCGACAAGGGGATATAACCGGAGGCGGATACTGCTGGGTAAGTGCGCAGAGATGGAAACAACGGAGCCATAATGGTGTTCTTTCGGCTGATAGTGTGCGAGATCGGCTACCTCGGTTTCGATCGCGACACCTTTAGATTTGGCAAGTAATTGCGCTTTTTCTAATCCGACTTCCGAGCAATCAACACCGAGAACATTTAACCCCTGTGACGCCATGAACACAGCATTCCGTCCTTCTCCCTCAGATAGCGAAAGAACTGGTCCACTCAGCAAATCTACGTTTTCTGCTAAGAATGTATTTGCCTCCTTCCCGTAAAGATATTTCTCAGTTATGTAGCGCTCATTCCAGAACGTTTGGTTATACATGGGCTTTTTACCTTGAGGCATAACGACTAACTAGACGGAAACTTTCTAGATAAACACCATAAGCATATCGCCCAAAAACTTTCTGGATAGCACCCTGAGTCTTGAAGAGCTGGAAGAGTTGCGATCGATTAAAGGGCATGAAGGGTTGCAATCGCTCTTTACCTCACAAACGACTATGGATGAGCAAAGGGGGGACAAAGCCAGCCAACCTGAGGGGCACACTCAAACTTCAGAATGTGGCACCCCCGAGATACCCCATTTTTGGCATAGCCCCGACCTTGACAACATAGGCCATAGTTACGTTGCGTTGGCAACTACTCAAAGGGAATATTTGATCCAGCTGCATGTCCTGGTTAGGGAGCTTTACTCGGGGATGCCCAGGTGTCTGGAGGCCGTTCTTCGAATTGCGGAAGATCATCATTAATCTCATACCATTGAGCCTTGGACCCTACGAAGATATGTGACTCGGGCGTTATCCCTGGATCTCCTTCAACTGTACCGAGCGTAATCCCGGTGATCCTACCTTGGTCGGCGGCGGCTAATGACGAGCCACACTCACGACAAAAGCACCATCCGCCCCCTTGCGACGTTTCGTATACCTTGACCAGGTCTTCTCCTGAGACCCATCTAAAATCCAATGGCACTGACATAAGCCTAATCAAGCAGCCAGCTTGGCTTTGAGAATAGGACGAGGTTGTCGCATTCTGGGGAAAGGTTTGGGTCTACGCTTGACGACTCTGGGCTCATGCCGATTAGGGCGTTGGGGCAACAGGTCAGCAGCAATGTCTTGGAGCAAATGGTCATAGAGTCGTTGCTGTGTCGCGTTCGATGTGGTTGCTAACAACGTAAGCATTTGATTGAAGTGTTGGCGAGCCCCCTGTAGGGAGAGCCGATTACGCTCATAGCGCACGAATGGGGAGGCCTGCTCCATGACACTGCGCAACACATTGTAGGCTAACAAGTGGGACCAGATTTCCTTACGGACCCTCTCCGGTGTTTTGGCCGTCAGCATTTCCATTTTGAGTGTGGTTTTGAGGTGCCGCAGATTGACTTCTGCGGCGTGCCACCGCCATCCATAGAGACGGGTTAATTGACTAGCAGGATAGCGTTTGGCATCCAACAGGGTGGTGACAACAATGATGAATTGATCTCGAAATCCTTTCCGAGATAGCTTCAAACGCACTTCTCTAACCATCAACGTCTGGGGAATCGCAGCAAACTCATCGGCACTCATATGAGTCGGTCGTCGGTTAGGTTTGTGCCAGACCACTTGGTGGTCGCCCAGACCGTGCTTGCGGCCCTTACGAAAATCGGTGTGTCGAGCATGATGTTTCCGCAAGACCCCATCGGCCCCTTGCTGCTGAATCAAGGCTAAGTCAACATAGCTGCCATAGGCCTGGTCAGCCATGGCCACGTCATCGGGCGATAAGTCCTGGTACAACCAACGGCTCATGACGATCTCACTCGTCGTTTTCGGCGCAATACACCCCGACACCACAGCCCCGGTCAGCAAACAGAAAAACACCACCACCCGAGCCAAGGGAAAGCCACACCCGACCGCTTGATTGCCATGTTGAGGATAGGCATCCTGATTAGCCTCACTATCGGCCATCAACACCGTCGTGCCATCAAACACCTTCACGCAACGACCACACCAGTAATGGTCCTTGGGAACCGTCTGCTCTAACCGCTCAGCCGTTTCAGGAATAAGACGTTGGAGCAGTGACTCCGGCAAACGGTCTCGCGCTTTGCTGTAGGCTCCCGTATCGGAGGACGGTGGGCGAACACCAGCGGCGGTTAACCAGGTGGTGATGCCTTTAACCGTGTTGCGAAGGCTTTTGTCCGCTGATAGGGCTTGATAGAGCATGGCCCATAGGGTCACGATGGGCGTATAAGGACGATTTCGGTAGGTGATGCCTTCCTCTGATAGCAGCTCATCGAGTCTTGCTTCGGGCAGAATATCCCGCCACGGCAATCCGATACTTTTGAATAACTGGTGCTTGAGAATTTCGGCTGACTTCGGCATAGTAGAAAGTGATTTATTGTTGGCTTGCAGGGCCTTGATATATATTTATCAAGCCTTGCAGCCTTTTTCTACTTTTGTCCCTCTTAAGTCAGTGCCATTGATCTAAAATCGCCTGGCTTGAAATCCGCATACGTCGAGAAGGCTGCCCCATGCTGACGTCTACACATAGAGCAATGACAGTGACTTACATCAAAGAGTCGCCCAGTGACTTCGTAACGCACCTTGCCGCATAAACATCCACCTTTAATGGTCATACCGGTTTTCTCCTGACTGTCCCCTAACGGTTGAGACCATCGGGCGGATAACGAATTGTATCCGAGCGGATGCTATTCAACATTATTCATCAGTTGGGCATCGAGCTTTCGAAGATAACCGAGGCCGTATTCGTCATTTTCGAGCGTGTCGATGAGGACAGAGGGAAGGTCTTGGACCACTTCATCTGAGCATGAGGCAGCGGCAAGAGCAATGGTTGCGACCGTATCAACGTCGCCTGTGAAATCAATGCACGTCTTGAGGATCGCGCTGAGTGAGTCGTGGGCCATGATAGCGGTCAATGCTGCATAAACGGACATCAGTCCTTGTGCGCCAACCTTGCCCTGCCAAGGCACGGTCCAAGAGCCGGGGACGAATTCAGTGATAAAGTCTGGCAGTTCCAATTTGGGGCCGACCTTGTGGATGAAGTAATGCGACATCAGACTTGTGGCAATGGCCGCATTGATTCCATCTGGGGTGTCGTGTGTGATCGCGGCCTGAAGTCTGCAACGATCGATGACAGTACTAACGTTTGAAAACGTGCCGATTGGAGCTGCCCGCATTGCCGCGCCGCTTTTGTCACTGTTGGGTCTGATTTTGGCGAGGAATTCGTCACCATCCTGGATCGATTGAAGGAATGCGTAGAACCTGCGTGCATAGCCTTCGCGTTCATCACACTTGAACGCGGTGACGAATCGGTGCGCCAGGTTTTCTCGTGTCCACGGTTCACCGGAAACAAAGGCTTCGGCGATGGCCATGCTCATTTGAGTATCGTCGGTGTAGCAACCGGGACGTATGTCGTGGCGCGGGTGTTGAACGTAGCCCCTGAGATCATTCTGTTCGCGGATCATCTGGTCGGGCGAGTATTCGAACCCAGCCCCGTAGGCATCACCAATTGCGAGTTCAACGAGCATAAGATGTGTGTTGCCTCATCGAGGAGAATCGAGCAGAGTGTCATCACCATCTTCGATCAAGTCCAGAGGACGAGCACCCTAAGAATAGTCGCAACGGCAGTTCAAAGAAGACAGTGCAATCCGAGGATGGCGAACTGGAACTGTCCATCCCGCGAGACCGCAACGGTAGCTTTGAACCCATCCTGGTGCCCAAACATCAGCGCCGACTAGCCGGTCTCGATGAAAAAATACTGGCGCTGTATGCCCGAGGCATGAGCACCCGTGACATCAGTGCCCAGCTCAAGGAATTGTATGGGGGAGCCACGATATCAGCCTCTGTGATTAGCGAGGTCATCGATACCGTTAGTGAGGATGTCAAAGCGTGGCAAGCCCGCCCACTCGAGGAGATTTACCCGATTGTCTATCTCGATGCCCTGTACGTGAATATCAAAGTATCAGGCCGTGTCAGCAAGCGAGCCGTCTACGTGGTCCTGGGCATTGACCGAGAGGGCGAGAAGCAACTCCTCGGTCTGTGGATAGGTGAAGCCGAAACCGAAGGGGCTAAATTTTGGTTAGGTGCTCACGGACCTTAAAAATCGAGGATTGAAGGATATTCTGATTGCTTGTTGTGATGGCCTTAAAGGATTTCCACAAGCCATCGAAGCCGTCTACCCCCAGACTCAAGTGCAGTTATGCATTGTCCACCTGATGCATAACTGTATGAAGTACGTCCCCTGGAAAGACCGAAAAGCCGTAGCTAAAGATCTCAAGCCGATTTACCAAGCCGCTACTTTGGCGGAGTCAGAAGCGGCCCTCGATGCGTTTGCGGAAAAGTGGGATGAGGCTTACCCAGCCATTAGCCAAATCTGGATTCGACACTGGGAAAATGTCATTCCCATTTTTGATTACCCCATGGAGATTCGTCGAGTGATTTACACCACCAATGCTATCGAATCCCTCAATCGCTCTCTGCGTAAGGTGATTAAGACCAAAGCGGTCTTTCCTGATGAAGCGGCTGTCTGCCGGTTGATGTATCTGGCCATGAACAATATCGCGAAAAAATGGAATCGACCGATTAAAGATTGGCGAGCCGCCTTGTCACATTTTGCTATCCTATTCCCAGAACGCTTTTCTCTCTAAGCAAACAAGCGTTTACACAAAATTCAGATCACTCTCTTGATTTCAGCAAAAAATCCCTTCATCAGTAAAAAATACTTCTTATGGGAAGATACGACTTGCGTAATGCCATAAACGAGAAATTTAACAGGGTTAAAACTCTGGCAATCGAGGCCGACTATTCACACTGCCTGCATAATTCTCATACAACGTCTGCACATCATGCCCCGTTAACTGCGCCACCTCCACCGGATTCATCCCCATATCCAACGCATGGGAAATAAACGTATGCCGTGTATTGTAAGGCTTCCGATAATCTACCCCGGACTCTCCTAAAACCGAAGTCCAGGCCCGATTTCTAAAATTATGATCATCGATCGCACCACCCTTCGCAGACCTAAACACTAACCCATCCGGTTCAGGCTTCTCAGGCCGTCTCCGCAACAACATCTGTTTCAGTTTTTCAGACAATGAGATTGTTCTTGCCCGATTTGTCTTCGTAGCCTTTCTTACCCCACGGGTCAGCGACTCCCCAATCCAAATAGAACTACAATCATCCGTCAGATGCTTCCAGCGCAGACCGACCGCCTCAGCAGTCCGGCAGCCAGTGCCAAACAAAAACTCCACATAATCCGTGTAGTAGCTGTAATAGCGACTTTTCTTAAACCCCTCAACAATGGCAGTCATCTCCTCGCGAGTAAAAGGCTTAGGCATCTGTTTCGGCTCAACCCGCACCCGCAAAACCATATCCACCCAAGGGTTCGACTGTCCTGCCTCTAAATGATCATCGGCAATACCCCAGTCCCAGGCCGCTCGGATCAAAGTAAGCCGCTCCCGGCAAACCATGGGCGATAGCTTTTGCTTCGTCAGCCATTCCATAAATTGCTCTGCGGCCTTTTCATCAATGGCAGCCGCATCCCGGTTGTCAAAGTAGCGCTCCAGATATTTCAGCGTTGCATCATACTTATCCAAACTTCTGGGCAATAACCGCTTCGCCTTATACTCCATAAAAAGCTCGAAAAGCCCTACCACAGAAAGGCCTTCGCTATTTTGGGTATGAGGCTTGTACTTTTTCAGGGTGAGGTCAAAGTTGCCCGAAGCAATATCCAGCTCAATGATCGTCGCCTTTTGCTGCGCCACCTGGCGGTTGACCTTAGAGTCTGGAAGTCCAATAGATAAAGCGTAGCGCTTACCCAGGTGTCTCCACCTGAGCCTCAATCGCCCTTGATATTCCTCAATTGATACGGTACCTTTGGGCGATTTTTTTCGGGTCGTTTGCGGCATCTTTCATACCCAACTCATACCCAAATGCTACCCAAACTGACCAAAAGTGACCCAATATTTTGATAAACCCACCCCATCAGGCAAGGCTCAAAAGGCTTGCTAGATATGACAAAACCCGCTCAATGAGCGGGTTTCAATTAAATCGGAGCGGCGGGATTTGAACCCACGACCCCTACTACCCCAAAGCGTAAGGCTAGGTTGTTGAAAGCTTTCTCTATTATCGCTTTTAGGGATTGATTTTTTATAGGAGTCGACAATCCGCAATCATTTAGCATTGCTCTTTTTTTGGATTTTTATCGCCATACTAGCCTATGGGAAAAGTCCTACACATCTCTAAAAGTCCTTCACCATATAGGTTTTAGCCCTACACATAGTCCTACACACTATTTTTTGAGTCCTACACATCGCCAAAAGTCCTTCACCATATAGGTTTCAGACCTACACTTGGCCATGAAAACACCGTTGACGTGGCAGCAAAAGTTAAAGCCACTGATCTTGAAGGAGCTGACCCTAAAGCCTCGAACGATATTTTGAGCATTTGAATTTCAACCGCTCTTAGCCAATCGATAGCGTTAGCTCTACTCGACCTCAACTGCTGACGTTTCTTTCGATTTGCCCCCAACAGATGGGAAGTAAGGGTCGCAATATTACCCTGGGACTGTATCGACTATGGAAGGAGCAGCCCCAGTTAGGACAGTGGTCAGTGGATATAGGGTGCCAGTCGATCAACTGAAGAAACTGCTCCTACAGCTGACTGTGAGATCGCAACTTTGCCCACTAAATTTCCTGAGTTCTGCAAGTCCATTCAAATCAAAACTTCAGGATTATTTCGGTCCTTCACTTAGCTGGAGTGGTTGCGGCGTTTTTGCCCCGCTACTGGTTGAACGCAGGTGCAGGTTAATCGACACTTCAATCAAGTGCAATTAGGATGTTGACAGTCTACGGCATCAATATCAGTAATACCTTCGGCAACCATGACGTATTCCCTCTGGAAGTTTCTGAATACCGACATCAAAGACTTATTCTCCCTAGACACGGTTAGTGAAGCTGCTGATGCTACAGGGACAGTCATGAAACTTGCCAAAACCTTGGAAGATAAGGAAATTCAAGAGATTGCTCCCTGGATTGAACAAGGAGCATCTCTTCTGGATGTGCTAAATACTCCTGAGGCAGAACTGGTGGAGTCTTTGCTCCCGTTTGCCAAGATAGCAACAGGACTGCTGAAGGTTTACCTCATAAAGTCAAAAAAAAACTTCACCTTTTCAGAATGTGTCATCCTTGTTGCGATTAATGCTTACAGTGAAAGCCTTAGAGGCTTTTTAAGAAACGCTGAGAAGGAAGTTTCTAAACAAAGTAAGGTTGCTGCTTCTGTCTTGGCAGATATTGAAAAATTCACCTTGCCAGAAGATAAAGCTAAGAAAACTCTGCTCTGTTTTCATCGCTCGTCCTTAGCAGAACATCTCAGTACACTAATGCGCGAGCGCCTCCAAACAGCCGGATTCTCGAACGAAAAAGCCTCTCGATTGAGCAATCGTGCTACTTGGAATACTCATCGCTACCTCACAAAAGCCTGGAATGAGCTACCCGACGAAAAGCTAAAGTTTAATGTCAATTCCTTGGCAGAATGGAAAACAGAACAAAGAAAATACGACAGTATCGATACGTATCTGAAGGAATATATCTCGCCTAATCCAACCGATCCCACTCGCAAATCACGGTGGCAGGTATTTGATGAACCCTTCACCTTCAAGGAAATCTATGTACCCTTGAAGGTCCAACCCCTCACACGTAATGGCGATCATGATAAAACTAAACGCCAAATAGACTTGGAATCGTGGGTTAAGTTATTACTCGACGACCCTGATAGGCAAAATCAAGTGTTATTTGTTCAAGCAGGACCGGGACGGGGCAAAAGTGTATTTTGCCGTGTTTTTGCTAACGCAATACGGCATCAGTTCTTTCCTATCTGGATACCCATCCTAATTCGGTTACGAGATATCATAAGACTGCAGAATAGCCTTGAAGAAACTCTTCGAAATACAATCTGGGCGGACTTTGTAAGAAGTGACACCGGATGGCTTACAGATAATAACACCCGTTTTCTCTTCTTCCTAGATGGCTTTGATGAGCTATTGATGGAAGGCCGCACTAGCGGTGGACTAGAGCTATTTTTACGACAAATTGGGCAGTTTCAGAGAGATTGCACTAGCCCGGAAATGGGGCATCGTGTGATTGTTACTGGGCGAACTTTAGCATTACAGAATGTAGAACGAACCCTACCCAATAATCTGGAGCGTGTTGAGATTTTGCCTATGGGAGATGGTGAGAAAAGGCAATGGTTGAACCGATGGAGCGCTTTAGCAGGCCAGGAAAAAGCAAACCAGTTTCTTGATTTTTTAGAAGATAAAAAGTGTCCTCCCCGCCTGAAAGGCTCAATTAATGAGACTGGCTTAGCCCAAGAGCCCTTGCTACTTTACCTATTGGCAGCAATGCATCGAGACAATGAACTCAATTTAGACACCTTTGCTAACGCTGATGGCATTAAGGCAAAGATATTGATTTATCAAAAGTCGCTAAAGTGGGTGCTAACAAAACAGCGCTCTGAACAATTCAATCTAGAATTGACCGAACTGCAAGCTGATGCTCTCTATCGTATTCTTACTGAAGCAGGGTTGTGTGTCATTCAGTCAGGAGGTGAGTGTGCTTCGATTACCATGATTGAGAAGCGTCTGAGAAATGACAATGAAGCAAATGAGCTCCTAGAGGCTGCCCAAGAACGCCTGAAGGAAAATCCCTTAAGAAATGCCTTAGCGGTATTTTATCTGCAACCGGGGAGCAAAGGTGAAGGTTCAGTTGAGTTTGCACATAAAAGTTTCAGTGAGTTTCTCTGTGCTGAGCGCATCAAGCAAGTCATCGAAGACTGGACAAACATAATAGAGAAAAAGCACCGTAGTAAGTTTGAAATCTCTGATGACACACTCCACAGAGAAATTTATGACCTGCTAGGTACTCCCGTGTTAACTGAAGAGATCGTAGAATATTTGTTTGAATTATTGCATTCGAGTGACCAGTTTCAACCGCTTATTCTCTTCAGTCGTCTTCAAAGCTTTTATCTACAATGGTGTAAAAAAGACTTTATCAATCAATCTCTGGAAGAGAATTTCCCACAACAAAAGATGTTGCAACTCCAGAAGCTTAATGTTTCAACCGGAATGCAACTTGTGGATATCTACGCAGGATTGAACGTACTTATTATACTGTTTAAGCTTCATGCTGCTGCACAACATATTGATTATCCAAATCTACCTAATGGCGCATCTCCTGCAGCCCTTTCATTTCATCCTTGTCAGGACTTAGACAATGATGAGGATAACAGATTACTTAATATAATTTACTATGCCGACTCTCTGGATCTTGGCACCTTTTCGAAAATAGTTGGACCACATCTAATCAGAGCCAACCTTTCCAGAGCCAACCTCACCAGGGCCAACTTTGAGAGTGCTAACATCAAGAGTGCCAACCTCGCTAGGGCCAATCTCGAGGGCGCTAACCTCTACAGCGCCAACCTCGCCAGCGCCAACCTCTACAGCGCCAACCTCGCCAGCGCCTTCCTCTACAGCGCCAACCTTTCCAGAGCCAACCTTTCCAGCACCAATCTCACCAACGCCAATCTCACCAATGCCAATCTTGAGAGCGCCAATCTCATTAGGGCCAATCTCACTAGGGCCAATCTCACCGGGGTTAATCTCGCCAGTGCCAATCTCGCCAGTGCCAATCTCTCAGACATCAGCTGGGACGCAACCGTTGATTGGACAAATGTTGCAGGTCTCAAAACTGCTATAAACATTCCTAAGAAATTGCAGCAAAATTTACGAAAACTAAGGCTACTGGGACCCAAATCCAAATCACCCAATTATTCGGATACTGTAAAATAATTAATATTTGGTACGCGTCACAGGAACTTCAGGCATATCAACATTGACGATTCTGACGAGGTTGTACCTTTCCTTTGAAGTCTGTGTCTATAAAGACGTATCACGGTAAGCAACTTGCTTATACTGTCTCAGTCGTCTACAAAGTAGTCCATGTCAATGCGCTTGACTACATAGCTTTCCACAGGGGAGACGCCAACGTTGTGCTCAATCATAAATGCTGCAAGTTGACGGCCATCGATGAGGATGATTTTGCTGTCAATGCGGGAGACGTAATCTTTTGCCTCACTGGTAAATCCTGATGTGGTGATGAAAACGCCTTTCCTGGCCCGCACTCCCTGGAGGGCTCCTGCAAACTTTTGAATCTCTGGTCGTCCCACTGGGTTTTCCCACCGCTTTGCCTGGATGTAGATGACGTCGAGCCCAAGTCGGTCTTCTTTGATAATGCCGTCGATACCGCCGTCACCACTTTTACCAACGGTCTGGCCTGCATCCTTTCTGGTACCGCCGTAGCCCATGGTGCCTATTCTCATGACTTCGGCACTTAGTGATGTCAACTTCGGCACCCCTACCTCAAGCATCCAAAAAAGAGTCT
>NZ_JADOES010000072.1 GCF_018739885.1 Leptothoe spongobia TAU-MAC 1115
CATTACTTGGCGGGGATAGGGGTCTGAGCTCTAGTGTACTATTCGCTATTCTCTTATATTTTCTAGCGAACCATGAGAAAAGATTGAAATAAAGGAGATTTAACCCAAGGATAAAAGATATTTATAAAATCCTGGCTGATAGCGCCCGGCATCAAAGGACATCCACAAGGGACTGCCCCTAAAGGCGATAGCCGTAAGGCATCAGTACTTTATTTTTAAGCAGATCCCCTACTTGTATTCAGTAAGTAGGTCAGTTCAATCCTTTATAAGATATAAACAAACCGTTTAACCTCTTAGAATCTGCCCCCAAGCCCCTAATTCTGGGGTCTTTGAGTCCAGTCTCCCCCAGAATTGGGGGACGGAAGGGGGCCTGGATATCTGGTAGCTAATTGGGACCACCTACTTAACTGCTTTAAAGCAGTTGCAGGTCTCTAAATCAGCGCATATCTTAGAAGCACCCCTTGCCTGTCTGCAACCCATGAATCCTGATCATCAGTCTAAAAAGCAAGAACTCCACAACCAAGAAGCAAAGCTCAAAGAACGAGAAATCAAGGTGCGGATGCGTGAGTTGGAGTCAGAAATAGACGCGTCCACTCCAGGTAAGCTCAAGGCCAACCGCAAAGCGGCCCTGGCTCGCCCTTGGTATAAGCGTCTACCCAAAATCGTCAGGTTTGGCTTACTTATCCTTGGGGCGATTGTGGCCGTACGGATAGCCGCCTGGCTAGCTGGAGTACTGCTATTCTTTGGAATTATTTGGGTTGGATACAAACTTTTCCTGGAACGCGATTAGATTGAAGGGATAAGGATTTTATAAGCTCCAAAAATTGTGTCTGAAGAGGTTGCCATGGAACGCCTGTACATCAAAAGGTAAAACCTAAAGAATTCAAAATTCAAAATTCAAAACTCTCTTCTTTACTGCACGTCAGAATCCGGTGGCGATAGTTGAATCGGCTTATCCGACTCAACCGAGTCAACGCCAGCTACCTCTGACAGTGATGAGAGTTTATCTGAGGCGATTGAGCCAGTGACAATGCCAAGTGTGGAGAGAGTTTGCTCCACCTCTAGACCTGCAGATTTAAGCGCTTCGGTGACCTGATCAATCTGCTCCAGGTGAGCATCATCAATGGTGATATTTACCTTTACCTTATCCATATCATCTCCTGGATTTGCATTCACAGCATCTGACCCGCTGGGCCAACAACCCAATACTCCCACTGTCACAATGACAACAAGCAGCCAATGGGTAAGTTGTCGGAGCCATCTAGTATTGCTCATAATTCTTAGTTGCCGTTGCTGATCTTACATAAGAAATCAGCAACGGCCTTGTAAATGTACAGAAAATGTACAGCTCCACCCCTAAAGTAAGGGTGCCTGTACTAAACCGATGCCAACATCAGTGCCAGATAGGCCCAATCGTTGCGCGTCTCGCATGAGCCAGGCCCATAGCTCCATGCCACGGGCTCCAGTCGCCTCAGCATAGAGGGCGGCAATTCCAGACACGTGGGGTGTTGCCATGCTGGTCCCACTGATGTTGTTATAGCGGTCAGGCATGGGCCAGGTGGAATGCACATCCACCCCTGGTCCGGCAATATCCAACTGACCACCGTCCAGGTTGATGGTGCCATTGGAGAAGGACGCGACCTGTAGCTGATTATTCAGAGCCGCCACCGCCATTAGAGAAGGGGCATTGGCTGGGTAGCCAACAGGCTTGGGAGGAGCCAACCGTCTGCCAGTGGCTAGGTCAGTACTGTCATTACCAGCCGCTGCAATAATCAAGGAACCGCTGCGCAATGCCCGCTGCCCCACCCGCTCATAGATGGGGGAATAGGTATCGCCAGGACGAGTGGGCGCACCTAGAGACATGGAAATCACAGCACAGCCATTATTGACAGCCCATTCAATCCCAGCCAAAATGCCGCTGTCCGATCCAGAACCTCGATCGCTAAGCACCTTGCCTGCAAAAATCTCGGCATTATAGGCAATGCCGTAACGTGGCAGTTCTGGAGAATCCTTGGGACCACAGGCCGTGCCAATGCAGTGGGTACCGTGGCCATTGGCATCTTGGGCACTCTCTCCAGCGATAAATGATCGACTGTGGACCACACGACCAGCAAAATCAGGATGTGCTAGATCTAGCCCTGTGTCCAAGACAGCAATCTTAATTCCCAGACCGCTATAGGTGGACTCTATAACTCGGGTAGCCTTAAGTCCCCAGGTAGTTTGGTCATCTTTAAATTCTGGATAATCGACCGGTTGGTCATGGATGTTTAGTTGTCCCTTCTGTGCACCGGCTTGTTCGCATAGGTGAGTGGCTGCGTCACTATACCCCCGTAGATAATCGGCCGATAGCCCTGCCTGACCAATGGCGTAGACTATCCGCTCTGGCTGAATGGCCAACACATTGTTATGGGCGGCAGCACTGGCTCTGACTGACTGGGCCTGATCGGGGTCAAGGGGGACGACGGCCACACCTAAGCGATCAAATACTGACGCATTAGGACTCTCCAACTCGGCTGTGGTAAAGGCATGGTCCTCAAAATCAGCCGCTCTGGCAACCCCCGAAATCCCCGTAGCACTGGATAGGGCTTGGATGCCTGAACCCAGGTCTTCTTCTGGCAGTAGTACAAGGTAACGCCCTGTAGTTTCTATAGTCATGATTCACCCTTAGTTACTTACAAGTGTTTTTAGACGAATACTCTCGCCCTAAGCTCAATACAACTTGCGAATAACTCATTGCGTCATACCGTCAATGAAACGTAATCTTAAGTAAGAAACTGACGATAGGCCCACCCCAATGCGCGGCGAGTAAACCACAGATATAGTCCTGTTAATAGTCCCAATACCAGAGCGATGTCCCAACGGCCTACCTTGATGGCGGCAGGGACCCAGGTACCAACCCCAAAGGCAACTCCGTAGGCGCATAGACCACCGCAAAGCGCGATCGCACTTTGCCAAATTCCTGACTGACGAGCAGCCCAAAACCCAAAACCAGCCCCGATAATGGCCCCAACAACCGCCCCGACAACGGCCCACTTGGGATTTTGTCCGCTCAGCTGTCCAAAGCTGTAAAAACCAAGGATGGCTAAGGATGACATACCGCTGATCAGTCCGGTTAGACGCAGGGGAAAAGGCTTAAGAGTATGGAGTCCTGCCGCCGCACCAGCAAAGGCCAGGAAGCTGCCTAAAATGATAGTTAAGCCCCATTGTGGACTACTGGGAGCCAGACCCAAAACGCTAAAGACTAAGGTGCTAATGGCATGGAATGCAAAGAGTGCGATCGCAACTAAGACCGGAATAGACCAACCTTGACGACGTAAAAATCGACGATAATTCTGACCCATAGTCAAAAAAATAAGTAATACTCACCACAAATGCATCAGGAAGTCTGCTAGAGCAGTTGTAGAATTAGCCCTTGTTAAATCTACAAGTAAACCCTCAATTTTTTGGATAGGATTCCATGTTTGGTTGGCGAAAAGTGACAGAAGGACTGATTTGGCTGGGTCTATTGACGCCGTTGGTTCTATATGGAAGCTATAGCCTGCGCCGTCCTGATCGTAAAGCCATCACTCATCAGCCACTCTTTCAAGGCATTGTCTACAGTCGACAAGTCAAAGACCAGCCCAGGCCTCAAATTATTCATATCTTTGATATTGACCTCACGACTCCAGGGGTGAGGCCCTACACCACCCCTGGATATGAGGGAGCAGAACCCAATCGGGTTGGCCTCCAAGGACGAGAAACCCTGGCTCAGCGCACCTCAGATTTTTTGCAGACCCATAACTTGCAATTAGCCGTCAATGCCAACTTTTTCTTTCCTTTTCGCGAACTCACACCCTGGAACTATAGCCCCCGTTCAGACCAACCCATTAACATTTCTGGGCTGGCCATGTCCGATGGAGAACTCGTATCTATTCTCAAAACAAATCGCCCGACCCTGTGTTTTATCGAACAGCGAGCAGTGATTCGCGATGATGGCAGCTGCCACAATGGGACTCAACAGGCCGTGGCTGGCAATTTGCCGATGTTGGCAAACGGAGAACCAACAGATAAGGTAAAAAAAAGAATTTTGGTTGAGAACAATAAGCCTTATCCCTTTACAGTAGCGGCTTTAGATGCCGATGGCACTCGTCTCTGGTTAGTATTAGCCGATGGGAAACAACCCCTCTATGCCGAGGGAATTACCCTGCAGGAGATTACTAATCTGGTGAAAGATTTGGGCGCAGATACAGCCATTAGGCTAGATGGAGGTGGATCAACAACGGGGGCGATCTCAACCCCCAAGGGTCCCAAAGTTCTGAATGTCCCGATCCAGGCTAAAATCCCCGGTCGAGAGCGTCCCGTAGCCAATCACTTAGGTTTCTTTGCTAAACCATTAGAACCTTAGACATCGGTTCTTAAAACTTTCTTCAACGCTGAACCATTAGAACCCTAGACATCGGTTCTTAAAACTTTCTTCAACCATCCTCCACCATCTAGAATTCTTGATTACACTAAGGCATACCATCATGGTCTATGGAGACTGAGCGTATGTTCTTGAAAGTTATCGGTGGCTTAGTAAGCTTCGTTCTCATCGCATTTGTCGCTGGGTTTGCTTTACCCAGTCAGGTGCATGTGGAACGCAGTCTGTTGATCAGCGCTCCACCGACCAAGATCTTTCCATTGATTAGTGATTTAAACCAATGGGATGCCTGGTCTCCTTGGGCTGAGATGGATCCCGATGCTGAGATGACGATCAGTGGCACTGGTGTGGGCCAAACGATGCAGTGGCATAGCGAAGATCCTCAGGTGGGTGACGGGTCTCAGGAAATCATTGCCCTTGAGTCTCCTAACTATGTGAGTAGTCATTTGGACTTTGGTGATCAGGGTATGGCCGATGCCATGCTAAAGCTGGCTCCCCAGGATGAGGGTACGCTCGTTTCCTGGACGTTAGACTCGGATATGCGGGCGGGGGTACCCACACTCATGCAGCCTATCAGCACCTACTTTGGTTTCATGATGGACAGCATGATCGGCACAGAGTATGAGAAAGGATTGAGTAACCTGAAAGCGTTAGCAGAGAGTTAAAACCGTTGCCACCAAGTTGTTTCTAAATCTGGGTAGAGCCAGGTTGCCTGACTCAGCAACTCGTCAACAATCTTTGCGGGCAGCAATCGTCCATCGATTGTGATGACATTTTCGTCTGGGCTAATGGGTTCAACGGCTGCTAATTGACTAGCCAGCATTTCAGGCTTCATATAGTGATTTGATCGTCTTCGCAACCGTCGCTCTAGATCTACGCTAGGTACATCGAGCCACACCAGCTGCACTCGTTCCAAGGAGGTCAGCCGCTGTCTATAGGACACCTTTAAAGCAGAACAGGTCAACACAGTCTCTCGTTTTTTAGCAATTGCCCGATGTATATCCTCTTCTATTTCTAAAAGCCACTGGTGTCGATCTTTATCGTCAAGGGGCTGTTGCGATCGCATTTTTAGAATATTTGGCACAGGATGCCTGCGATCGCCTTCTAAAAAGTCACTTTCTAGTCGTTCAGCCAGCAGTCGTCCAACAACCGTTTTGCCCGAACCGGAAACCCCCATCATGATCCATATCAGTGGGCAGTCGTTCATTATGTCTTGTTCCATTACCTAACCTGGCACAGACATATAATACTAATGGAAGATAAGCAGACGCATCAGAGCAAGCGAATCATATAGGGGTATAGGAGTATCAACTTAATGCGGGACGTTTTCTGGAAGATAGTCGTTGGGAGTGAGTCGTTAAACTCCAGTCAGGGACTAACGACCAACCCCGAACCACTCACTTCCTGACCTGATCAGAATTTCCCGGCTTACGCGGATCCCCTCATATAACTAGATCATCCCCAAAGGAGTCAACAAAGTAAGTAGGTTATCCAAATTAGGCTTCAGATGCTGAGGCCCCCTTCCGTCCCCCAATCCTGGGGGAGACTAGACTCAAAGCCCCCAAAATTGGGGGTTTGGGGGCCTTTCGAGGAGGCTGACTTCTGATCTTCTATCTTATAAATGATTAGGTCAACCTACTTATCAGCCTAAAGTGTCAACCAACGACTGCGAGCCTGTGAACCATCGCCACGGCGAGCCATCGCCAGAAGAAAATCACTGGTACCAATAAACAAGGTATAGATCACACCGACAGCAAAGTCTTCTTGATCAATGCTGCTGGAGGGCAAACCTGCAGTATCCCTATCATCAAAGACGTCAAATCGATAAACGGGACCTGATAGGGCGGTTCTTGTTTCGTCCTGCGCTTGCCTCAGAGTAGTATCACTGGATTCCACTTGCCGAAATGACAGGATATGTAGCGATCTTTTCGTACCGATGCCCTGAAGAGCACGATACATGCGCAACGTTGCCAGAATTCGGCCTGTATACTCCCGAAAATCAATTTTTCTGGTTAAAGCAATGGAAAATCTCCCTTCCAGTGCGCTTAAGGTATAGTCTGCCTGTTCATATCTAGGATAGCGAACCGTAGTGCCACTGCCATCTTCTGATAACACTCGCGGCCCTCGTAATCCGTCCCAAGAGACACTCCCCGGCGTAGCCCCATTCTCTTCATCAGTCAATGGACAGACCGTTCCGGTTCCAGTTGCACTACTGGACTGATCGCCGAAGAAGGTTCGTTCCGTATCTGGGGCCACTGCTGGCCAGAAGGTACTTAAAGCAGCACAAAGCTTCGCATCCTCTGGAAATGGACTGCCTAAACCATAGGATGCCAGGTGAGTGCCGCCACCAGGCACCCGATCACCGCTGGTGTCCCAACCAGGGGCAAATATCCCAGCTGCAGCATCAGGCAGTGTTGCATGGCGCAGCGTTGTTGGCATCATCGATTTTGCTTTTAGGAGGTCGATACGTTGTAGGGTCGTTACAATCGCTGTTACGGTATCGTCATCTCCCTTAAATTCAGAATTTGTCAAGGTAATGTTGGGTGCTGAACGCTCATCTGACAGGGGTATCGGCTGGGCACGCCAAAAATTCCAAAAGCCCTCCTGCACTAGCTGCTGCAACCAGGTTGGCTGGTTCGACAACACACGTTGGTCCTGAATGCTTAACCACCATTCGTACACTTCACGCTGATCAACCGCTGGGAAAAAGTCAGGAGCAGCGATCAGGGAATAGGCAGGAATAGATTGCAAACTATCAAGACCAGACACAGTTGCCTTAACCCAACCATCAGCTGTGAAATCGGAAATATTAAGGGCTCGATAAGTGCCTGCTGTAGCTCGGGTAACCGCATCAGAACGATCGCCAAAGTAGACCGCATTACCCTCGCGCACATCAAACCGGACGTGGGCATATTCCGGCCATGGGCGGACTGGCGGCTGAGGTGCATTCAGGGTGAGCGTTGGCGAAAAGGCACTACTAAAATTACCTCCACTCATCGGAGGTGCCTGAAATGTCAGGGGCGCATTGCTAAAGGTAGCCCTTGCCGCTAGCGGGTGTGGTTGTGGACTGAGTAAACCGCATCCATTCTGAGGAACCGTTAACCAGTCTGTCAAACCTTGTTCATTGATAAAAGGGGATTGCTGACGATCAGTCCCACTAAAGCCCGATGGAAAACCAGAATTTTCTAAATGCTCATGGAGACGCTCCAGCTTTTTGTTCTGATGGCGGGCAGATAGGGAAATTTGCAATGTTTCTCCTCGCAGACATTCACTTCCATCAAAAAGTTTATGCACTGGCACCCAGAAATTTCGACCCTCATCTCCCTGGAGGGCACGGGCAGGGCCAAAACGACCTTCTTGGGCAACCGAACGAACAGCTAACCAGGTACTGTAATGGCAAGGCAAAACACGAATTGTATTGGTGCTATCACCATCCCGAAAGGGAAAATAGCCGCGCATTTTACCATCATAAATAGCCCCTACCGTTCCTACACGGGCTGTTCCTGTGCGGGAATGGCATAAATCTGCATAGCGCTGGTGGGGGGTTTCAGACGCTGGTCGATACTCTGAAGCAAAAACAGCAACAGCCAGCTCAACAGTATTAACATTGGCATCCAAGAGTTCAGCCGCATATCGTTGCACATCCGATAGGCTGCGACTGGCCTTCGCAAAAATGTAATTGATAATCGTATCGAGTTCTTCTAGCGTTGGAAAATCTTTAATCGATTGACTCAGCGGTCCCAAGGGAGTGTCTTGCTCTGGCACCAGGGTGACATTAGGAGACGCAAACGCATGATAGAGCAAGCTAGCAGCAGGATCCCCTGGCTCGATGCCCTTAGCTCGACTGGCAACAAAATCCTCAAACCCAGGAATTGTCCGATCAACATCAACGTCTACAGCCAACGCACTTGCTAGTGCCTGCTCGCTAGTTTGCTTAATATCAATGCCATGCTTTAGCATCAGGTCCTGCCAGCCCGCATCAGCAAGACGATCGCAAATTTGTTTCACATCAGTGATCAGTGCCATAGTAGGTTATCTCTCCATATTTTTAGTAGTGGATCATGCCTTGGGACATATCTAAACAGTGCTTGCTAACACTGTTGTTTCTTGCTGCTGCGGTTTTACGTTTCCGTCCCAATAAAGTTCTCTTAGGCGACTGACATCGCTATGAAACCAGTCCTGTAACCATTGAGAATAAAACTTCGCCGCCAGGGTATTTGAAATCTTGCCTTGCACAGAGACAACAATCATATGGGCGACCTGCATTCCCGACATTAATGCCCTGAGCACGCCATGGGAAGAGGCTGGGTCTAAAACAGCCGCCGCATCACCCATCAGAAACCAGTTCTCTCCGGCTAATTTCTCTCCAATCCGCCATGTCATATCTTCTCCTTTACTAGAGCCAATGGCTTCAAAGTTTTCTAGCAGTGGTGGTCGCCAGACAGAACCTGGATCAACACCGTCAAACCGCATCCGGACCCAGGCGCACCGATTCTCCCGAACCCGTGCTATCCAAGTCCAGCCGTCAGGATCACGATGCATCAAGGGAGTCTCAAACGCATCAACTGCCGCTGGGCAGGTTACATATCCATAACGCACACGAAATTTAGGTGAGTACTTCAAGGAGTGCAGACCTAGCTTATGGAGCAACCATTGGGACCGCCCTGATGCATCTAAAAAGTAACGCGCCCGAACGGCCCCTCTCTCTGTATTCAATCCAACAAGTTCAGCCCCTTCCAGATGAATGTCTCGCACCCGACAGGGTTGCCAAACGGTTACGCCACAGGCCTTAGCTTGTTGGAGTAGTATTTGGTCAAGTTCTGGCCGCCAAGCTTGATATCCATACCATTCATGGTGTTCATCTTTGCCAAATTTTTCTGTTCGTCCCAGGATTTCTTGATCCCATATAATTCGATGTCCCGCATGACGAATGAATCCCTTTGCGTTAACTTCAGAGGCAATACCAAGGGCCTCAAATATCGGTTCCACACCAGGATGCAATGATTCCCCAGGACGGTGTCTGGGAAATTCAGAGGCTTCAATGAGCAAAACATGCAAATTCTTACGAGCAAGGGTAATGGCTGCTGCACATCCAGCCGGACCAGCACCGATTATGGCCGCGTCATAAAGCATATCAATTATTTCTAAGATCTTCAAAAGCTCTAAATAACAAACATGATGCGCTGCTTTTAATAAGACAATTCGCTGACAAAAGATGGATTTATCAGGTTTAGAACCTATCTTTTTGACATGTATTCAAGATGGAATATTTACACCTATCTGGCATTACCCTTGGGGGTACTCTTTACTCATGTAGTATCCATCAAAATCTCTTTGGACCACATACTTATACGGGTAAGATTTTGACTGTGAGCAGATTGGAAAGGATATTTGTTACTTAACTATATATTCAGCCTGTATGTACTCAGGATGGAATAATTTATCCCAACCTGGTGATACCCTCAGGGGTACTTTCTTTCCACTTTTAAAGTCTGTTAGTTGAGCTAGGACAATGATGATTCGCGCAAGCCTTAATTTACCAAGCTAACCTGACGTGAGACAGACGGGTGAATTGGTCAATTGCTGATGCGCCTTCATCGGGTGGGTCGAATCTAAATTTCCTTGCTACTTTTATGAAAGTCAAGGCTTTTGGAGCGGATCAATGGTAACTACACTTCAATTCAAAAATGGCGACCAGATGCCGATGCTAGGGTTAGGTACATGGAAGTCTGCACCGGGTGATGTGTACACTGCCGTCAAAAGTGCGATCGCAACGGGATATCGCCACATCGACTGTGCCCACATCTACGGCAATGAAGCAGAAATCGGTAAGGCCTTATCAGAGTCCATTAGTGAGGGGGTAGTGACCCGTGAGCAGCTATGGATTACATCCAAGCTCTGGAATGATTCCCATGCCCCCAACGATGTACGTCCGGCGTTGGAGAAAACTCTCTCCAATCTACAACTGGACTATCTAGACTTGTATCTCATCCACTGGCCCGTCGCCCTGAAAAAAGGCGCGTCATTTCCATTAACGCCAGACAAGCTCGTCTCTCTAGAAGTACTGCCCATATTAATCACCTGGTACGAAATGGAAGCCCTGGTAGATGCAGAACTCTGTCGTCATATTGGTGTCTCTAACTTTAGTACAGCTAAACTACAGGCATTGCTAGAGAATGCACGCCTACAGCCAGAGATGAACCAAATTGAGCTGCATCCCTACCTCCAGCAGCCCTCAATGCTCGATTTTTGTCAGGAAAACAACATTTATCTGACAGCCTATTCTCCCCTGGGCTCATCGGATCGACCTACCAGCCTCAAGGCAGCTGATGAACCCGTGTTATTGGAAAATACAACCATTGCATCCATTGCTAGGGGCCATGGTGTGACATCGGCTCAGATACTCATCAGTTGGGCCATGCATCGAGGCACTGCGGTCATTCCTAAATCAGTGAACCCGGAGCGAATCAAGCAAAATCTGGCAGCGGCAACGGTATCCCTGACCCAGGAAGATATGGCTGCGATCGCAGCCCTTGATCTAAATCGTCGCTATGTTAGTGGCAAGTTTTGGGAAATTGAAGGGGGACCCTACTCCTTAGCCAATATCTGGGATATGTAGTCCCAGGATGATCTAGATCTATAGCCAGGGGGGTGGAAATGCGCTGATTAGATCCTAATCAATAGCGAAATATTTGTGACACGTACCAATGGCAGAAATAAAATTGTCAGTAAGTAGGTTGACCTAATCATTGATTAAGATCGAAAATTGAGAGTTAGCATCCTCGAATATGCCCCCAAGCCTCCAACATTGGGGGCTTTGAGCCTGGTCCCCCAGGATTTGGGAAACCCCAATTTGCCTAATTGGGAAGTCGTCACTCCTGCCATTGAAGGGTGGCTCGGTACCTGAAGCATAGTCTGGATAATCTACTTGCTGTATAGCTTTTGGACTTTGTACAAATTTGTAGAGAGGGATGTACGAAGAAGCGGCAATAGGCGATAAAGAGCAAATAAAAACA
>NZ_JADOES010000073.1 GCF_018739885.1 Leptothoe spongobia TAU-MAC 1115
TTTTCTCAGAAATTGGGCTATTTTGGTTAATCTATATGTACTACTGTCTCATTTGAGACGGGTGCAAGATCTGAGTAGAAGATTTAAATTCTGGACTAATGATATTAGAGGCTACCAAGATCTGTCTATTCAGTTTCCTAAAAACTGAGGAGGTCACCTAATGGCTTCAAAGAATGTTTCTAAATCTATCGGTAATCGCCTGTTGGCTGCACTCACAGAAAAAGAGGTGGGGCATTTGCTGGATGCTCTAATGACTACAGTCTCATTGGAAGCATTAGATCCGATTTTTTCTCAGCTTTCAGAAAATACCCAAGAAACAATACGACAGATTCTGACGACATCCCAGACAACAGAATCGTCAGATTCTTCTGGGTCGTCGCCTATGTCACTGGCTAAATTGTCCCAAGCTTGGACTCAGCTTTGGCAGGACTGGGATGCCATTATTTGGGAAGCCTCCAAAGAAGACGGTGACTATATCCAGCAAGAGGCGCATTGGGAGCCCCCTTACTTTGACGATTCTAGTTTTTCAGATAATTTGGATGACATCGCCGAGAAAATGTATCCTCTGATACAGACGGCTGTCGAGCATCAATTTGACCCTGATCAAGGGTTTATCCCAGCGTTGCTTGAAGCAGAGTCAGACATTTCTGCAGGCATGCTTGAATGGATAGAAATTGTTGATGGTATTTATTTAGGGCATCATACAACCCAGTGTCTATTGCTGTGGGAATGGTTGACTACTCAGGAGACAGGAGGGGATGCATTCCAATTTATTGAAACAATCCAACAGTTTGAATCAACCTCGTCACATATATCTTTGGACGATCATACACTGATTGATTTTTTGTGTGATCTATCCCAGCCAGCTCGACAATGTATTTTGAATGAGCTTACGACCGCCAAAAAAACAGCGCCCTGGAAACAACTCTTAGGTAACGCCCACTCGGCCTGGCATATGTTTTATCGAGAGGCAATTAACGAATTGGCTCCGGAACGCTATCTCGATAATCTCAGAACAACCATTGCCCAGCGCTGGACTGATGGACTACCTGTGATCGAGGATCTACTAGCCCAAAAGAATTATCAAGAGAGCCTAGAAGTTATTGAAGAAACGGTTGCATCTCGTCTGTCAGCTAACTATCGACGGGATACTGGCTGGACTCCTGAATCAGCACTTCTAGTTCGTCTAAGTATTGGATATCATGATCAATCAGCATACTGTGAGCCCGAAAAGAAGCTGCTCAACCTTTTTCAGCAAACAGCTCAGGCATTAGGGCAAGTAGAACGAGCGAATGCCCTCAAAATTCAGCAGATTGCTTTCGATAGCTGTTTTGACTGGCAGACGATGTTCCAGGCATTTTCAGAGATTCCTGTTGCGGAGAAAACCCACCAAGCCTGGTGTCAATCCTGGTGTCAATATGTAATCCAACGGGCTACTCCTAGCAGTGATTTTATATTTCATAAGCCACGACCTAAGGGACCTGGCTGGATTCATTGGTTAGTTGAGAGTATTGCAGATACCGAAAAAGGCCCTTCCTGGTTTCAAACACAAATCACCCAATGGTTGAAAAACTTGCCTGACAACCGTGCTGCTTTGGGAGGCGAATACGATCGTCTGCGCCTATTGACTAAAGATATCCAAGCAGTACAAGGGCCAAAACAACCATCCTGTAAGACCTTTAACGACATTGTTGTCCGCATTAGGGAGCTATCAGCACCCGATGATGCCTCTCGGCAGGCTTACTTGAAAAAGTTTGCACCTGATGATCTATGGGAGCAAGTTATGCATTACTGGCAAACCTATTTACATCACTTCGTCCCTGATCCCAAATCAGCTCAGAAATCTGACTATACCCAACATGCAGCATGGATGGCAGCCTTGAAGGAAATCGCACCACCTACCTACAAGAGGTTACTAGCTCAATGGCATACTGATCACATACGGCGCAGTAACTTGTGGAAAGCGATGGCTCAAAGAGGATTAGATTAGGCAGAAATTGCTTAAAAATCTCTAAGTCTAACCACCTTTTGTCCAAAGGTTAACCTGACTCTAGCAGTACACTAGTTTTAGCATACTCAATGTGGATCCGTGGACTATTCAGCAATTGTCAGAACTATTGACCAATGTACTGGATTTGACCTGTACCGACTTTATGTCGCTATTGGCAAAATGCTAGAGGATCCTAAACGGATCACTGAGGTGAAAAGGCGTTTGCATGCAGGCGACACGGTTGAGTATCTTGATCCCTCGAAAAATCGTGTTGTTGCAGCTAAGTTAATTAAATTTCAACGGACTAAAGTTGTTGTTAAGAACTTAGAAGATCACGAGGAATGGATCATTCCCTATTATGCTCTCAATATTTATGGTGCTAATACCATCATTACTGAAAATGTAAAGGAAGGGTTGGGTAGAAACGAAGTTACTGTTGGTGACCAAGTAGGCTTTTTTGATCGAGATGGTAACGAGCGCTATGGCAAGGTCATTCGCCTCAATCAAAAAACGGTGACGCTGGATTGTAACCACCAAAAATGGCGTGTTGCTTATAGTTTCCTGTTCAAAGTTATAGACTTAGACGTGAATGTGACCCAGCTCTAACACGGTTGAATAATCCGTCCTCAAGCTTTTTTCAAATTTGGTAGAACAGAGTTGTTAGGGCAACTGCATCCTCGAAATGCGAAAATGCATTTGCCTATGAGCAGAACTGGTTAAGCGGTCAGTTGCTGATTGGGAATGTTAGTGTTTGCTTATAACGGCCTGACTCACTTTAGTTAATAACGCATCATGGTGACTTCCCCCAGTCAAATTGCTTCAGTTAGCACGCGCTGTGAGCTATCTGTCGTTGTCCCTATTTATAACGAGTACGAAAGTATTCCGCTGCTAGTCGAGAAAATTACCGATGCGGCGCGGTCCATGGATGTGGCCTACGAGCTGATTTGTGTTGATGATGGCTCGACGGATGGGTCGGGGGCGCTACTCAAAACCCTGGCTAAGGAGCGCCATGATTTGCGAGTGATCTTGCTCAGACGCAATTATGGGCAGACACCGGCCATGGCGGCAGGGTTTAACTATGCCAAGGGACGGGTCATTGTCACGCTGGATGGGGACTTACAAAATGAGCCTGCGGATATTGCCACGGTTTATCACAAGCTGCATGAGGGCTACGATTTAGTGAGCGGCTGGCGCAAAAAACGTCAGGATAATGCTGTCACTCGTCTGCTGCCGTCAAAAATTGCTAACTGGCTGATTGCTGGGGTGACGGGGGTACGGCTACATGACTATGGTTGTTCCCTGAAAGCCTATAGTGCTGAAGTCGTAAAAGACATGAACCTCTATGGTGAGCTGCACCGCTTTTTACCAGCTCTAGCCTACATTGAGGGAGCCCGCATCAGTGAAGTGCCGGTGCGCCACCATGCTCGTCAGTTTGGTCAAAGTAAATATGGTCTAGGGCGTACGTTTCGAGTGGCGTTGGATCTGTTGACCATCTATTTTATGAAAACGTTTTTGACTCGGCCAATGCACGTATTTGGGCCGTTTGGAGCACTCTCTGTATTGTCGGGGTTGGGGCTGAGCTTTTATTTGGCATTTGTGAAATTTATTCTACAGGCCAATATTGGTAATCGTCCCCTATTACTGTTAGCCGTCGTGTTATTTATTTCAGGCATCCAGCTGCTGAGCGTCGGACTCCTGGCCGAGGTGATGATGCGCACCTACCACGAGTCGCAAAAGCGTCCGATTTATCGGGTGCGAGAAGTGGTGGGTGGAAAAGTGTCTTAATCTTGAACATATTGTTCGCCATTAACCAACGCGATTTCGGCTCGGACAAACTCTCGTCCGAGATAGGCGGCATGGTCTAGGTAACTGATAGGGCAGGGGTTTTCTTTATCTTCGAAGATTTTCATACACAGGTCTTTGGCTGTGCGTCCTTGATAAATTTGAGTCTCTTGGCGGGGCTGAGTATTTTTCTTGGCAATCAGAGGTTTGCCGGTTTCTGGGTCGCAGGCCAATCCTTTTTCATTGATCACATTGGTGAAATGCTTGGCACAGATTAACCCTTGATCGGTATCCAGGTAGATCAAAAAATATCCATCTGGATCCAACTCGATAAATCGTTTGGATAGCTTGTCGTCTAATGCTTTAAGGTCAGCCGCAGACGGGCGAATATTGGGGCTGATAGTCATGGTATGAAGCGGTTACAGAGTGACCCATTCTACCTTGGGAATTCTGTAATTGCACCTGTGATGCGGTGTATCAGCTGCCTGGTCTAATCTACGGCCAATGGTTTGAGGGGTAAATTCGCGTTGATGCTATCAATGTCTTGCTGCTCGGCAGTGTTGATGCGGTCGATGTAGTTGTCAAGGACCTGGGCGAGGGTGGGATGGTAGAACTTGTGCAGGCTATGATTGGCGGCTGCGGGAAAGCCACGTCGCTTTTTGTGACGACCGCCAGCGCCAGGGTCAAATAGCTGAATACCGTTGTTGATGGCCCAGTCGATGGGTTCGTAATAACAGGCGTTGAAGTGGAGGTGGTTGTATTCTTCGAAGGCTCCCCAGTAGCGTCCGTATAGTCGTTCCCCCTTGGTCAGGCAAAAGGACATGCCAATCGGGTCGTTGCTGTCGTCAGCGTAGGCGGCGAATATAACGGTGCGATCGCAATATTCTGGACATAGCTGCTGAAAAAACTTTCGCGTCAGGTATTTGCTGCCCCACCAGCCAAACTTGTCACAGGTATCGCTGTAGAAGTCGTAAACCAGATTGCACAACGTATCTGATAGACCATCCCCGGTATGCACCTCAAAGTGTAGCCCTGCCTTGGCGACAGACTTGCGCTCTCGCTTAATATTGCGACGCTGGTTGGCATTAAAACGAGCCAAATAATCATCAAAGGTGCTGTAGCCCTCATTTTTCCAGATATAGCTGTGGTGTAGCCATTTATGAAACCCTAGGGACTCTAGAGCGCTTTGCCAGACTGGATCCGCATAGAGAAAATGACAGCCCGAGATATGATTTTGAAGGCAAAACTGGTCAATAGCTGCCACCATTACCTGGGTCAGAGTGGCCTCATCTTCTCCCTCTGCAATCAAAAAACGATAGCCCTCCGCAGGCGTAAACGGAGACATCCCCAGGAGTTTGGGATAGTAGTCAATCCCAAGCTGCTCAGCCAAGTCAGCCCACTGATGATCAAATACAAATTCACCGCGACTGTGTCCCTTGAGATATAGAGGTGCTGCAGCCACCAATTTATCCTTGCACCATATAGTCAAATGATTAGGCAGCCAGCCCGTCTGAGCGATGGTACTCCCCGAGGTTTCCATAGAATTTAGCCAGAACCATTCAAAAAACGGCGTTTTTAGGGGCCGTGCCATGCGATCCCAGTCTGCTGAAGGTAAGTCTTCCATTTGACTGACCCAGCGCAGCGTATAGTCAGTCAGTGCCTCAGACGGATTGATGGTTATACCCATTACTTGGCATCGCGTTATTGGTTCTCTACGGTAATGTAGCGCGGGAGATGGTGAATGGGAATGGGGGACAGTCGAATGGGGCAGGTATGAATTATGAATGGGTAGGGTATGAATTGCCGATAGCAATGGCCAATGCATAACCCCAAAATTATCGTTGCCGTTGATAATTCAAAAACACTTCATCTCCAATGGTATGGCTCGATACTAAGGTTAGCCTAGGCGCATTTGCCAGAGAAAACCCTATGCCATCGCAAGGGGTAGGAGCCTGTGCACCACCAATAATCAATGGACAAATAGTCAGCCACAGCTCATCGATTAGATCGGCGGCCATGAGTGTAGCCACTAGTCGCCCACCCCCCATGACAAGTAAGTGGTGAATCTTGAAAGTTTTCAGCTCAGTCAAAATTTGTAACCAATCAAAAATATGGCTCATCTCAACAGTAGGAGCTACGGTAGGCGCGATCCAGAGCCGCTCAAAGCCTGCTTGTCCTTTCCAGTTTGCAGCCCCCGTCGTCGTCGTTAATAACCAGCGTGTGACCGGCTGCCTAAAAAATTGCATACTAGAATCCAGTTTCCCTGACAGGGAACAGACAATTTGAATGGGTTGAGGGCACTGGTGCTGCTGGCGACGCTTTTCTAGCAGCGCGGGATCTTTAATTAAAGCCGTTGTGCCATAGGCTCGCAGAGTGTCTGCCCCAAGTAAGGTGGCATCGACGGTGGTGATTCGTTGCTCTAGATGATGTTTATCGGCAGTGGATGGAAACCGGGCAGCCGTGCGATGGGCGTCGCTGATTTTGCCATCGGCACTCATGGCTAAAACAACTGTGACATGGGGGCGAAAGTAGAGGGAGGCATCAGACTGTAGGGCAGGGGATGACATGTACTTAACTCAGTGTGAGGGCCCTAAATTATTCGCTTGCAGACGATTAAGCTACCTTTGATAAGGCTTCATCTATGTAAGTGCTATTTCAACTTTTGGGCAGGTAGCCGGTAGCTGGGTAAGACCAGTCGATAAACTAAGTGGGGTTAATACCGGTATCAGTAATAACATACTGGCCGTGAGTACGGTCATGCCAAATACTGACATTGGTAGAGGGTGGTTTACCTGTGGATATAACATCAAGATAGGCCAGACTGTGATAGCGACAGTCTGGATTAGCTAGACTACGACAGACTAAAAGTTAATTACATTTTTTCGTTGTTTCTACTATTTTGATGCCATGTCTTATCTGCGTTTCCTGTTGAAATTAGTGACGATTCTCTAGACGATTTTTAAGTTGTTAGCGGTCTATGGCTAAGCGTCCTCTTTCATTTCGCCGGTTATTGATACTGCGTATCTTGCTGCTGAGTACGCCTGTACTACTCATCGGTCAGGCGATTACGTTGCGCAAGGCGCGTAGCAGTTTATTGGAAACTGCACGCCAAAATTTGACTAGCAGTGCCATCAATAAGGCCAATGGCTTGCGGGATAGTGTGCAGGCCGTAGAGTCTGAGCTATTGCTGCTGGCTGATAGTCAATCCTTGAAGTCTGGAGAAGCGGAGGAGGTGGCTGGAGCTCTGAGCCGCTATACCAAGGTTGCTTCCCATAGAGTTGGCTGTTTGGAACTGGCTGAGGCTGAAACCGGTTCGGTCATATCCACAACATGCAATACCCCATTGCTGCCTACACCGTTACAGCTTCCTTGGCAGCAGAACCCTACGGGACAATCAGATTTTTATTTGGTGGACCTCGATAGTTCTAAGCAGATTGCAGATGTTGAACCAGCGGCAGATGAAGAGCAAGGAATGCGCCCCTCTCTCCTGGATCTGATCGTAGCGACCCCCATTTATGATCCTGACGGAAAGCTACGCTATACTTTGTCTGCCCAGCTTGGATTTACTCAGCTAGAAGATACGAATCCTCGTTCCCTGGTGGGTAAAACAGTGATTATTGATCCCAATGGCATTGTGGTGACCCACCCCAACCCCGAGTTGGTCGGTCTATCAGTGGATGATCTCCAGGGTGCCGATCGATTTGTCAGCATTATCAGCAGCATTCGGGTAGGAAATGCGGATACGCTGCACCTGTTTAGCTTGTTAGAAAATGGCGACGAGTGGCTGGCCGGATATAGCGGTGCGGAGTTACCGGTTTCAACAGGCCAGACTCAAACCTGGAACGTATTGGCAGTTACACCCCTAAATCAGGCACTCCATGCTTTAGGAGAAATTCGACTGATTTTATTTCTATTGACCTTGGGGTTGCTAGGGGCCAATGCGCTATTGGCACTCTATGTGGCTCGTAGTCTGTCGTTACCGGTGGAACGACTGATCCATTACACCCAACAGGTGCAGGATCTGTCCTCTAAGGTAAAGGCGGCTCCTCCTAATCGGAGCATTTGGGAGCTGGATTACTTAGGACAAGTGCTAGAGAGGATGCTGCGGCGCTTGGAGGGGGGAGCCCAAGAGCTACGCCAGGCATGGGAGAATGCTCAAATGGCTAATCAGCTCAAGAATGAATTTTTGGCGAATACTTCCCACGAGCTACGGACGCCTCTCAATGCCATCATTGGCTGTATTCGTTTAGTCCGTGATGGTTGCTGTGACGATCGTGAAGAAGAGCTGGAGTTCTTAGAACGAGCTGACAATGCGGCAATTCATTTGCTCAAAATCATCAACGATATTTTGGATATTGCCAAGATTGAGTCAGGCAAGGTCAGCCTTGATTTAGAAACCCTGGACTTGAGCTGTATTGTGCATGATGTTTTGGATATGCAGGCCCTACAAATTCAGCAGAAAGGGTTGACCTTGCATCGTCCTCAAAAGTTAGACCCCATTTGGGTGAAAGGTGATGGGGATAAGTTGAAACAGGTATTGCTCAATATCGTTTATAACGCGGTTAAATTTACCCACGATGGCAGCATTACAGCCAAGATTGACGTGGTTCATGAGGTGGGTGCAGACAATGACAATGACTCAGACGCTGTACCTGCGCCTCGGGTCAGTGTGACGATTCAGGATACGGGCATCGGTATTGAGCCGAAGGATCAACAAAAGCTTTTCCATCCTTTTGTAATGGTGGATGGTAGCCATACCCGGAGTTATGAAGGGACAGGACTTGGTTTAGCGATTTCCAAGAACTTTATGAAACTGATGGGAGGCAGCATTGGTCTTTATAGCGAAGGTGTAGATCAAGGGACTGCGGTAACGGTGAGTTTGCCCCTACTGGCTAACCACGGAGAGGGTGAGGAGTCTAAACAGACTGGTGATCAGACTAAGACTGCCGAGCAGGTTTTAGTGGGGCAGAAACTAGACGTTTAGTTTAATTCTATCCATTTGCCCTGATGGGTTAGCGATTGGGAAAGGGCTTCAAGAATAGCTACCAGGTTTGTGCCGACGGTGCCTGCGGAAATGGTGGCTGGTTGGTTGGTGAGGACACTATGGACAAAATGGTTACACATGGTGGCTAAAGGCTCTTGGTTGGGGACTTTTAAGGAGATGGTGTCTAGTCCCTGAGGTTGAAATGTGTCAGGGGCTGCATGACCCAGCTTGAGGGTGAGGGGGGAATCGGATTGCATTTCGTCAAAGATTAGGCTGCCGCGATCGCATACTAAACTCAGCTGTCGTTGCTTATGGGGATTGGTCCAGCAAACATGGATTGTGGCCTCAAAACCGCTGCCATAGTGGAGACGGCACCAGACAACATCAGCCATCGGCTTTGCCTGTCCCGGTCGCTGTAGCCAGTTCAGTCCCTGAGCCTGGACACGGATGGGCGAATCGCTCAGCCAATGGTTAAAAATAGCGATGTCATGGATTGCTAGATCCCAGAGGGCATCGACGTCGTGGCGTACAGGGCCAAGATTGGTTCGGGCGGCGTAGCCATAGCGTGGGGTGCCCAGACGCCCCAGATTGGCCTTGGCCTCGGTAACGGCGGGATGAAAAAGATAGGTGTGGTCGATAAACAGCTGTCGGTTTTGCTGCTGGGCTAACTGACATAGAGCAGCGGATGTTTGGGCTGTCAGTGTGAGGGGTTTTTCGCAAAGAACATGGAGCTGGCGTTTGAGGGCAGCGGTAACGATGGCCTTATGGGTGGTGGCAGGCGTTGCGATCGCGACCGCTTCTAATCCTTCAATATCTAGAGCATCTTCCCAATTTTCTAGCAGGGCGACTGAATCATCCAGGCCAAATTTCTCAGCGGTGGCCGTCAAGTGCTGGGTAAACGGATCGACCACTGCCCTTACCTGGATTTGAGGATGGGCCAAAAAATTACGTAGGAGATGGGTGCCCCAACGCCCCACCCCCATAAGCGCTAGCTGAATTTGTTTTGTTGTTGATTCCATTCTTTGCTCATTCCCAATAGCCCGGTTACCCGTTTGTAATCAACGGCTCCAACTGCTTATAGGCTTGCTGGGCAGCACGCTGCTCGGCCTGTTTTATGGATGGCCCTCTGCCATCTCCCCAGAGTTTGCCCTGATATTGCACCCGAGCATAAAAACGCTCAGGATCACCGTGACGCTGACTAATTTCTTCGACGTTGTACTCAGGGAGTTGTTTGCTGTGGGCCTGGGTGAGTTCTTGGAGCGCGGCTTTATAGTTCTGACGGGCCGGATCGTTTTTGATCGCGTTGGTGAGCCGTTCAAAATGGACATCGAGCCAGGGCCGAATCAGGCTGAGGTTGTGGGTGCTGAGGTAGAAAGCCCCAAGGACAGCTTCGAAGGCATCAGCTAACCGGGAATTCTCACCAGCCTGGTCGCCAGCTGCGCTGGTGGAAATCTGCAGATATCGACTAAAGCCGTAATCTTTGGCTAAAACGGCCAGGGTGCGATCGCTGACGAGCTGGGATCGCACCGCTGCCATATCTCCCACTGACATTTGGGGGTAGGTTTCTTGCAAAAATTCTGCCGCCGCTAACCGCAGCGCCGCATCTCCCAGAAATTCAAGCACCTCGTTATTTTGATCCGCCGAACGAGAAATATCTATCAGTGCCTGGTGTAGCAGATCCCAGCGCACAGATTTACTGTCGGCTAGTCCTAGCTTTGCTACAAAATTGGTCAGCTCCTGGTGCCGTCGGGGATCATCCTCTAGTAACCACTGTCCTTTGCTTTCTGCTTTCTGGCCACTTCCCATTCACCTTTATCTGGTGGGCTGTACCCACCCTCCTGTGTGCTCAAATATGTGCTCAAAAAATGGAAAGAGTCGGTCGTAAGCCGGGTTCTGTTCTCGCTGATGTCACCATCAGCGGGCGGTTATCTATCTGGGACGACTGTTACCAGTTGCCTCTAGCGGTACACCAAAAACGGGGCTGGAAAAAGGTCAACCATGACCCCTACGACCTTGCTCCTGGCCGGGGTTTACCGAGCCAGTACCTCTCGATACTGCTGGTGCGCTCTTACCGCACCTTTGCACCCTTACCCGTAGAAGTCAGAAGTCAGAAGTCAGAAGTCAGAAGTTAAATTCATCGTTCATTGTTCATCGTTCATCGTTCCCGTCGGCGGTATGTTTCTGTGGCACTATCCTCACGGTCACCCGCACTGGGCGTTACCCAGCAAGCCTGACCTTTCAGGAGCCCGGACTTTCCTCAAGCTAAGGCCTTAGCGAAGCTAAGGCCTTAGCCCGCAACCGCAGCACCAACTCTTTCCGACTATCAATAATATCGTCTGTAGTGCCATGCTGAATTTCAAGCTATGACAATGTAGTTATCTATAGGAAAGTTACCAAGCACACCACAAGAAAAGTCTTGGCTTTATCCATCAAATTACACGTTTACATATACATACCTAGGAGTTACGCATTGACAAAAGTCCATCAATAGTATCAGGCAAAGGTAGCTTCTGTTGCATGGTCCAGAATAAAC
>NZ_JADOES010000074.1 GCF_018739885.1 Leptothoe spongobia TAU-MAC 1115
AGCGACTCATGGCCACTACACTACCTGATCATCGCAATATTGACGAGAAATTCAGGGGACCCTGTGAATTAATACGTAGTAAGAGAGGCGAAGAGATAAGTTCCTTGCTGCCAAATAATCAATAAGAAACTCTCGTTTTATCTCAATAAGACGCTGCTTGCCCTTTCCATCAAGAACTTCCCGGGCTACTACAACGAAATTCTCTTCTGGTCTTACCCAGTTTGATCCCTCTTTTATCAGGCGAAGCGCAACAACTAAATCAGGATTCAATACCCATAGACTTCCGCCAATTACCGGTTGAGGGTGTTCAAAGACAAGGTGAATTCCGATTGGTTCTTTGTCATTGTATTCGTACTGTTCAATTGCAGAGTAATAACCATCTTCGTAAGCATAGGGCTGGACATTGCAAATTATTCCAATATCAATCCAACTAAGCTGCTCCGCGACTTCTCGATGTTCTGGAGGGAAAGCTACAGACCCACAACCAAAGTACTCATTGACGTAGCCAATATTTCGAACTGTACCTTGCTCGTCATTGATAGATGCCCTCAAAGGAACCCAAGTTGTCTTAGAAAAAACTCGGCGAGTTTCCTTTCTTTGGAGAATCCAGTCTTGGTTCATTGGTCATCATTTCCCTTTCGCATAACCTTAAGCTGAGCGGCGGTCAGTATTTTTGCATCAAAACCTGGGTTATTCATTCCGTCCCCTTCTGCATAGTGTTATGCGACATGAACGATACAGTTATTCGTCTATATCAAACGTATATTGAGAAATTTCAGTAACCTGAACTTCACGAAATGGATTGCACTGTTTTAGCATATATTCTGATTAATCGGCGTAAACCTCCATCTGTGTTGGGGATTTACGCCGATTAGTAACCTTAGCCTGACAGGAGAATGCCTGCAATTCATTTGTACTAATTGAAATACAGCTGCCCTTCTGTTTAACCTGAATGAGGACCAGAAAAGTCATTTAAATAAGCTGAATCAGAATCGTTTGATTACTAGGATGAAGTATATTATTCTTAGTCCTCTAAAGGTTGGATAAGTAATATGGATCCCAATATTTTTTGGCAACATATTAAAGTCATTATAAATTCTATTCCAAATGAGCAAAGGCTCGATCTTGATTCTTGGAATGAGTATGATAATTCTCTTTTCATAAAAGCATTATTAGCAATAATAGTTTTGCTTTTTTTCTATTTTTTTGCTGTACCTGTTTTAGAAACATTATTTTCAGATAACAATACTCTCTCTTTGACTGGTGACTACGTTAAAAGTTATTTTACATCTTTGACTGTTAATCTGACTGCTAGCCTATCTGTTATATGTGTCTCTTACATGCTTTATCGAAAAGCCCAGAGTCGTAGGAGCAGAGCTGAAAAAATTTATCTTATGGAAGACGTTAGCTTTATTCTGAGTCTTGCTGTAGAAAAGAAACTGGAGTCAAAATTTAAAGAGATTGGAGTTGCAATTGCTCAGCTCAAAGCAAGCCAAACGACTCCCGAAGATTTGATAAATGCGATGCTAACATTCAATCCAGAAAATAGTCAGCCGCCAGCTTCTGAAAACAAGAGTTCAATGGCAATCCCCCCAGATCATAAGTAAATCAAAGAGTTGAATTTTTCGTGAAGGATTTTGTAGTCGTGGAGTTACAATTCGCATGATGTACGGAGATAGCGATTTACTAGCTTCAGAAAATGTCCTTTATAGTAAGGTCATTCAGGAATTTATTGATAAGTTAAGCCAGAGTGAAGGATTTTTTTGTCAGAAGCATCCTACAGAATATAGATGGCTTATTACTATTCCTATAGATTTAGAAAGTATAAAAAGCTTCAGTGTAGAGATTTTTCTAGATGAAAGCTTAGATGAAAATTGGCTGAATTTTACATCACTCCTCTTCAAGTATTTGATTGGAAAAGAGCTATCAGTTTTCTATGCTACTATTCATCGCTTAAATTCTTATTTAAATGGGTTGAAAATTGCCTTTGAATACGAAGGCGACTATATTACCTTGCAGTCAGACATAATTATAACTTCTCTCTCAAGATCACAGTTAAACGAGTCCATATCACAACAATTAAAATCTTTTTACTCTTTTTACCTTAGTTATTATTCATCTTTGCTAGGCTTAGCAGATGAGTTGAACTTGAAATATCCTGAAAAACTTGAAGAAATGGATGACTCGTCAAAACGTCGGGTAAAAGATTTAACGAGTAAAGCAAAATTCATTGAAGATACTAAGAACAAAATTTATGAACAAAACTATTCAAACACCGATAGTTTTTCATCCAATTTTGAAGGCTTAAGAGAAGCTAATGTCGTAGACTATGACAAAGAAGTACATTAGCGGGTAGTACTGGAAATATTTCTCGCTGTCCTTAGGGCTATGCCATTCTCGGAGAGTACTCTAGATTCCTAAGGAAAACTTCCCGCTTTAAATTGGTCCTACCCCACTCTAGCCCACCCCGAAAGTTACTAGCGCCTCTACCTTTTTGCATAATCCGGTTTCCAGTAATGGCTCTCGGGCAACTATGGGCAATTGTTGAGCATCAACATCCAGCTTAGTCATCAAAATCCAACAGCAACCTTAACATTGACATCAATGTCAAGGTTTTAAACTGGCAAATAGTATTCTACGTAACAGAACATACTATGGCTGCCAACGCCCTTGCACCGCCGCGTCTCTCCACTCCATTCAAAGATTTATTCAAACACCATCCCGAAGCCGTCGCCGCGATCTCATGCGCCATCCTCGTCTTACTCGGCTGGCAATCCCTCAACATTAGCTGGGTGGGCAGCGGCCTTTTTATCCTGACCGCAGCTTAAGTCATTGGCGGATTCGACAGCGCCCGTGACGGACTCACACAGGTAGCAACCGCGCTGGAAAGTCTGTCGGAACATCCCATTGGCGAAGCCATTGTGCAAGCAGCCCGCTTTCTGAGGGCAATACAAGGTTTTAGGATGACGCAAAACCAGTAGGTTGAGTGACTAACGCAGCGCTCTGGAATTTCCAACACTTGATTCGTTGCATTGCATCCCTACCTTACGGGTCTAAAATCCTATCCACCGTTACCGTTAGCCCAGATAACAACTTCGACTCAAGCAGCTCCTGTTCCCGATATTCACCCACTTCCCGATAATCATCACCATCAAGCACTAAAACCAACACATACCCATCAATAGGATTAACAATCCAATACTCAGGCACCCTAGCCAGAGCATATTCCTGACGTTTATCCACCGTATCCACAGTTTGGTTACCAGGGCTGACCACTTGCACCGCTAGTGTAGGCGGATTATCCATCAAAAAAATAGCCTTCGTAAAATCACGCATCGCTTTCCACTGCTGGCTCGGGCAAATAACAATATCAGGATCGCGAGCATTATTTGGCCCCACTGCGCGAGGGATTTCCACTCCTACCCCTGTACGCACTACCAAATCAAGTGACTGCTCAGTAATATGAGCCTTAATCAAATCAATCAAAAAATCAATAATGTCAATGTGTAACGGACTCGCTTCAGTCATCTTGATGATTTTGCCGTCCACTAACTCTGTGCGCTGTCCATCGTAGGGTAGCAATAGATACTCAGCAAATCGGATTGACTTAGTCAGCGTTGTAATCATGTCTATGCAGTAAGCATCCATCACACAGTCGTTGCAATCATAACAAAGGCTAGCGATGCTGAAGTAGAGATTTTGGTTAGGATCTTCCAGCATGTCTGCGGCCTTTGAGCTAAGCTGCTCGCTCCACGGATCAAATAAGGGGTCAAGCAGGGCGGGATTAGGTGAGGAAGAGGTTATTGGTTAGGCAGCCGCAAATTCAGAATTTTCTCGCATCAAAGGATGGTGGAAACCCACCACAATTTCCTTTTTGGAGATGCCCATTTCTTCAAAATCTTTGTCAATTTCAATATCTGTAGTATTTTCTTGCACCCAAATTTTGTCGTCTTTGATATCAAAGTGAAAAACTGGATAATAGATTCTTTGATCCTCATCCCACCCTGCTTTGAGTAACAGATAATGATCATGTTCTGTATCAAAAATTATTTGATTCTCGATATCACTTTCTTGCCAAAATTGAGAATAGTGATTGAGAAAATCGCGAATACATTTACGATAATGCTCTAGTTTATCCATGATTGAATCTCCTGAGTTGACAGCTTGTATACTAATAATCTTGCCGGATATTCTTTCAACACATCTTGAATCAGAACTTCTTGAAATAACTTCTGATAAACAGGTGCAGGAACTGCCAGATAAAGTATTCGATCAGGCTCTTTTCTAGCTAGGGCAACCTTGTAACAAAGGTACTGACCAAAAGCAGCGTAAAAATCTGTAATTTTAGAGAAATTTAGAAATCCTTTGATCTCAACTGCTATTTTTTGCTGTTCTTTTTCGGCACCCAGCAAATTTTCGAGACCTAAATCAACATGAATGCCAATTTTCCCAATCCGGATAGATAGAGGATCGTGGGAGACAACCCAACCTGCCTGAACTAAATTACCCACCACCGCTAACGATGAAGTTATCTAAGGACGGGTGAGGTAGCAGTGGCAATCAGGTTTTTCTATCAGGGTTTCCACTAGCGCATTCAGGGCGACTGCCGCTAAGAGGCCGCCCCCCAAACTGCCTTGAATGGTGATGTAGGGCACTGGCAGCGCCATCAACTGGCGCTTGGCCGCAGGCGCATGACTAAAGCCAATGGGCATCCCAATCACGAGAGCGGGCTGAAGTTTCCCCTGGTCAATCAACTGACAGGCAGCGAGCAAGACCGAAGGTGCATAACCCACCACCAGCACACAGCCTGCAGGAGCCTCCTGCAACCGTTGCTGCCAGAGGTTATCCCGCCAAAATGCTTGCTCGGCATCATCGGCTCCGGCAATGTGGGGGTCATCAATCAGCGTTGTAATCGGGCTGCCCAGATGGGCTAGCCGCGTGTGATCCAGTGTGGTAGCAACAGCGGGGACATCCACGACAATAGAACAGCCTGCTTTGAGGGCAGTGCGGGCAGCGGCGACGGCCTCGTGGCCGAAGCGCACAAAACTGACCATGCTGACATCGCCGCAGGCCAACACCAGTTGATGCAACAAGTGAACCGTGATTTCAGAATAGTGAGATAAATCAGGCAGTAACAGCTTTAACGACTCCTGAAATTGCTCCGGATGTGTGGTGACTTCGGTATCGAAATGGCTCCAGATCTGATCCAGTTGTCCCAATCCAGTTTGGGCATCGACATCCAACTGCTTTAGTTGCGATAGCGCTTCAGCCTGGGCGATCTGACAGTTGCGATCGCGCCCCAACAGACTTTCTAGCGCCGCCGCTGTTTGGCGGAGCTGGGTTATCTGCTGTATGACCGTACGGTATTGCTGCTGCAGCTGGATGCTCAAAGTATTATCTAGAGTAGCTTCAGGATGGCTGTCTAAAAGCTGGCGAATGTGAGACAACTGAAACCCCTGCTGCTTCAGTGCCATTATCCGCCGCAGCCGTTGCACATCCTGCCGGGTATACAGCCGGTAGTTACCTTCAGACCGCTGGGGCTGAGGCAGTAAGCCAAGGGTATGGTAATGCCGCACCATGCGAGGGGTGACGCCCACCCCCACGGCATCCGTCAGTTCTTTAATCGTCAGATGGTCTGTCTTCATTCTTTAAGTCTACGGCAACCTTGACATTGACACTAATGTCAAGGTTTAGGCTAGCAGATAGTGTTCTATGGGACAGATCGGACTATGGCTGCCAATACCCTTGCATCTCCGCGTCTTTCGACTTTATTTAAGTTATTTAAGGATGTATTCAAGCGCCATCCCGAGGCCATCGCTGCGATCGCCTGCGCCATCCTGGTATTGCTGGGCTGGCAGTCCCTCAATTTTGGCTGGCAGGGAGGGGGGATTTTGATCCTGATAGCAGCTTATGTCATTGGTGGTTTGGACAGTGCCCGTGACGGTCTTACAACTCTGCTACAGGAGAAAGAGCTGGATGTTGATCTGCTGATGATCGTGGCTGCTTTGGGCGCTGCTAGTTTGGGACTATGGCGGCAAGAATACTACCTGATCGTCGATGGCGCGGTCCTGATCTTGATCTTTGCCACCAGTGGCGCGTTAGAAGGCTACGCCATGCAGCACACCGAGCGCAGTATCCAGGGGCTGATGAGCTTAACAGCAGATACCGCCCGACTGCTGAACCACGGCCAGGAGCGCACGGTGCCGATTGCCAGTCTTAAGGTGGGCGATCTCATTTTGGTCAAGCCGGGAGAACTGGTGCCCACCGATGGCGTGGTGGTAGAAGGTACCAGTATCCTCAACCAGGCTTCGATTACGGGGGAATCTGTGCCCGTGGACAAAACCATTGGGGATGAAGTCTTTGCGGGGACGCTGAATGGCCACGGAGTCCTGCGGATTAAGCTGCATCAACCGCCGGAAAGTAGCTTAATTCAGCGGGTAATCCGGCTGGTGCAGCAGGCCCAGACAGAAGCACCGCCCTCTCAACAATTTATCGAGCGGTTTGAGCGGGGCTACGCCAAAGTGATTGTCATCGCTGGCATACTGCTGGGCATACTACCGCCTTTCCTACTGGGATGGACCTGGGAGGAAACAATTTATCGAGCCCTGATTTTTCTGGTAGTGGCCTCCCCCTGCGCCCTGATGGCTTCGATTATGCCCACACTACTATCAGGCATTGCCAACGGAGCCCGCCGAGGCATTCTGTTTAAGAATGGAGCCCAGTTAGAGCAGATTGGGCGTGTGCGTGCGATCGCATTTGATAAAACCGGCACTCTGACCACAGGCCACCTGCAAGTCGTGAACGTGCTGGCATCTCAGCCCGACTCCCCCCAACTCCTACAGGTAGCCGCCGCGTTGGAGAGTCTGTCGGAACATCCCATTGGGGAGGCCATTGTGCAGGCAGCCCGCCAGCACAATATTGCCTGGACAACAGCCAGTAACGGAAAGGCCCAGGCCGGACAGGGCATCACCGCCGATTTAGAGGATCAGAGCGCCGTCGTGGGTAAAGCTGACTTTGTTCGCACACAGGTAAAGACGATTTCTACCCATTGGCTGGAACAAAGTCAGCAGTGGGAATCGGAGGGCAAAACGGTGGTCTGGGTGGCCCAGGCAGGAGAGCTGTTGGGACTGATTGCCGTAGCTGACATGGTTCGACCTGCCGCTGCCCAGGCTATAGCACGCCTCAAACAATTGGGCGTAGAGCAGGTGGTCATGCTGACGGGGGACAATCCCCGCACCGCCAACAGCATCGCTGAGCAGGTCGGGGTTAATCAGGTTTATGCAGAACTGTTACCCGAAGATAAAGTTGAGGTGATCCGTAAACTTCAGCAACAGTATCAGACCGTTGCCATGGTTGGCGATGGCATCAATGATGCCCCAGCCTTGGCCCAGGCCACCGTTGGTATTGCCATGGGAGCGGCGGGTAGCGATGTGGCCCTGGAAACCGCTGATATTGTCTTGATGGGCGATCGCCTGGAGCGGTTAGAACACGCGATTCGTTTAGGTCGTCGTGCGCAGAGCATCGTCAAGCAAAATATTGTCTTTGCCCTGAGTTTTGTCATAGTTTTGTTAATCCTGAATTTTGCAGGCAATATCACCCTGCCGTTTGGTGTGCTAGGCCATGAAGGCTCCACAGTGCTCGTAACGTTGAGTGGATTGCGGTTGTTGATAGGTGATTAGGTAGGTTGGCCCAATCATTATCAAGATGAACAACTATAGTGAGACACGCCACCAACGTCAGAAAACGCCTTAGGTCTTAGTAGTAACCTTGTTGCCTTCAATTTATCCGAACTGCCATCAGTTGTTCTTTTAGATGCTCAATCTGACGTATAAGTACCAGCTAAAACTGCAAGCCGATTAATAGGCGTCAAGGCCAGAAGCTTTGTCCGTGTCCGCCTCAGAATTAAACTGGGATCTCCTGCGTCAAGGAATTTATGAGCAGGGCACGGTCCCCAAAAATTATGGGTAAGCCATTAAAGCTGCAGCAAGGAGCGACCCTTACGTTTGCTGGCGTTTAGGTCAATTTAAATATTTTTCATCCGAATCGACCCTTCATTCGTATTGATATAGGAGTTACGCATTGACAAAAGTCCATCAATAGTATCAGGCAAAGGTAGCTTCTGTTGCATGGTCCAGAA
>NZ_JADOES010000075.1 GCF_018739885.1 Leptothoe spongobia TAU-MAC 1115
TTTGACTTCGATAAATCATACAACACAGGCCCCGCATACAACACAGGCCCCAAGTGCTATCAAGACAGTAAGGGCTCCAGACACCGACCGTTTTTCCCAAACAGTGGCATCCGATTCCGGCGAGCTGGCACATTGAACCCCATCCCACCTGGTTAGAACATCCGCGCTGGGGCTGGTTGTTGGCAGTACTCTTATTGTTGTTGCCTGCCGTCCTTGCCGTTGGGGTGGCCAATGGTGTAGCGGGGGTGCTAGATCCTCTCGTACAAGCTGGATTAGATCCTCTGATTACGGTTTTGTCTCAAACGCCGCTACGAGAGATTTTGATTGGCCGCTATGGCTTAGTCACCATGGGGCCGCTGTTGTTTGTCTGGGCAGTGCCTACGGTGATTTTGTACGCTCTGTTTTTAGGTGCATACAAGGCTAGCGGATTGGTGGAACGTATTACTGTGGCGCTGCACCCACTCCTGAGGCCGTTTGGCCTATCCGGGAGAGATTTGGTGCGGGTGATCATGGGGTTTGGTTGCAATGTGCCCGCCGTGATTAGTACTCGGGCTTGTTCTAGTTGTTCTAGGAAGACCTGTGTGAGTGCGATGGCGGAGCCGGTCCGGAGGACCATCGCATTTGGATCCGCCTGTTCCTACCAGTTTGGAGCCACCCTGGGAGTTTTCAGCGCGGCCAATATGCCCGGTTTGGTGGTGCCCTATCTGGGCTACTTAACCCTAACCACCCTGATCTACACCCGCCTGATTGCGCCTAAAGCCGCCCGCTCGGTCCACAATACCTTGCTGATCGAACAGCGCACCTTTTTAGAAATTCCCCGCTGGTCTACCATCTGGCGCGAAACTCGGGGTACCCTCCACCAGTTTCTCTCTAATGCAATCCCTATCTTTTTAGTGATTACGGTGATCGCTTCGGTGCTGGACAGTCTGGGGCTGATCACCCTGCTGGCGGGCTGGATTAATCCCCTGATGGGGCTGTTTGGTCTGCCCCCAGAGGCGGCTGTACCCGTTATTTTGGCCTCCATTCGCAAAGACGGATTGCTGCTTTTTGCCGAACCGGACACCCTGGCCCTACTCACCCCCCTGCAAATCTTGACGGGCGTGTACCTGGCCGGAGTGTTGCTGCCCTGCCTGGTTACTGCACTTACCATCGCCCGTGAACAGTCGGTAAGGTTTGCAGTGGGGTTGATGGCCAGGCAGGCGATTGCGGCGGTGGCATTTTCAATGCTGTTGGCTTGGGGCGGACACTGGCTATAACTTAAAAGCTGATTGAGGCATTTAAGAATCGGCACATAGATAAAAGGGGCGCTCAGGACTTTCCCTCCTGAAACCTCCCTAATCTGGGGACCTCAACGTCCCCAGGCCCCTCGCACAAGAGAGTATTGGTTAACAGCTACAATCACTGATATGGGTGGTTGGTTAAGTGGGTTACGCTGTTCCGCATCCGCTCCACACCGTAAAAGACAAGGTGTCTAATTTTCTTGTCAGGCTGCCTTGTCACAGAGAATCAAAACTCTGTAAAAAAGTTTTCTTTGAGCATCGATTAACAAAACATCGATGGAATAACCCTTTTTAGAATTTTGCGCGACCGAGCGTAAAATTCTAAACCGCTTGACCGACCACCTCCCAACCAATGTGGCTATTTACCGAAATTCTCCGGTCCGAGGGTTGTAGGGCGGCGGTCCGCCCTGCCCATAGGGGTTCGGGGAACTCGGAGGAGCCCCGAGCAACCGGCTTCGCTCTTGACCAACACTTTAATCACACAACTTGGAAGGTAATCACGAAAGAAAATTTGAAACGACACAATCACGGTCCGCAGCACTCAAAATTTAACGATTGCTCCATGTGCGACAATGATTATCATTCTCGTTCTCCTGCACTATGTCGTCTCCATTTGCTGCCCGCACCTCGGTTGAAGCTGTCGAAGAAGGGATGCTCCTGGCTCCTAAATTTGATGCCCATGGGCTTATCCCCGTTGTCACCACAGATGCTGACACCGGTGAGGTGTTGATGCACGCCTACATGAACGAAGCCGCATTGCTAAAAACCCTGGAAACCGGTGAAGCCCATTACTACAGCCGCAGCCGTCAGCATCTGTGGCATAAGGGATCCACCAGTGGACTGGTGCAAACCGTGCAGCAATTGTTGATTGACGATGATCAAGATTGCCTGTGGATGAAGGTCAAGGTGTTCGGGTTAGGAGCCAGTTGCCATGTGGGCTATCGCTCTTGCTTCTACCGCCAGATTTCTCCTGGCGAGTTGGCCAATGGTCCCGTTGCCCTCACCTTTACAGAAACCAATAAGACCTTTAACCCCGTCGCCGTCTATGGGGATGCCCCCAATCCTACTCAACTTTAAACCAAGGAAAGTATTATGCCGCTGCGTCATCAACCCGCACCACCCACTCCCTGGGATAGCGATCTAGATCAGCCCATCATTGCTGCATCTGCCTATGTCCATCCCCAGTGCAGTCTAATTGGGGATGTGCAACTGGGGGAAAATGTCATCGTCGCCCCCAATACCTCCATCCGGGCAGATGAAGGGGCTCCCTTTTACATTGGTGCGAATACCAATATTCAGGATGGGGTGGTGATCCATGGTTTGGAGCAAGGACGGATCTTGGGTGATGACCAGAAAGCTTACTCGGTGTGGATTGGTCATGATACCTGCATTACCCATATGGCCTTGATCCACGGTCCAGCCTACGTTGGCAATGAGTGTTTTATTGGCTTTCGTTCGACAGTGTTTAATGCCCAGGTGGGCTATGGCTGCATTGTGATGATGCACGCCCTGATCCAGGATGTGGAGATTCCCGCCGGTAAGTATGTGCCGTCGGGAGCGGTGATTACCACCCAGCAAGCTGCCGATCGGTTACCGGATGCTAAAGATAGCGATGGCCGAAGGCCGGTCTTTGACCATCGCACCTTCTCTCACCACGTAGTCCAAGTCAACCAAGCCCTACGGGCCGGGTATCGCTGTTCTGACGGCATCGCCTGCGCCACCGCTTTGCAGAATTCGGTCTCCAGTAATGGATCTAGTAATGGCTTTCGGTCGGTATCTCAGAATGGCAAGACGGATCAGTTACAGACAGACATCGTAGACATAATCCGGCAACAACTCCGCCAGGGCCACCACATTGGCCTAGAATTTGCCGATACGCGCCGATTCAAGGTAGGTTCCTGGCAGAGTGGCCCGACGATTGCCAGCACCCATGAGGCTCAGGTACTCACCCAGGTAGAACAGTTTGTGACCAATCACCCCGGTGATTACGTGCGATTGTTGAGCATTGACCCCAGGGCGAAACAGCGGCAGCTAGAGAAAATAATTCAAAAGCCAGAGTAAGCATCAAAGATTAAATCATTTGCCAGTAAGGGATGCCCATGAAAATAAGACACCGCTATAAGGCTTGACGATACCTGGGTTCCCCTTTACAAGGCAGGGCTGTTTCATTGTCTGGACAGAAAATTTGAAGGCATTGAAAGCTCATTTGAGGAAAGGCATGCTCTACTTGGAGGTGGGCCAAACAACAATGCGATAACCTGATTAATCGACCCCGCCGTAACCCCTACTTTAATGCAATTGAGGACAACCTATGTAGGCTGGGTCCTAGGGCGGCCTCCCGGCCCTAGCCATGGGAGTTTGGGGAACTCGGAGGGACCCCAAGCAACCGGTTTTGGTTCCCTCCGATCATATCTCGCTTTAGTATAAACGCAGTAATAAACCTTACAGATTTTCTCTAGTGAACACGAAATGACCCTGCCACCTAGAGTAGTGCCATAGGCGAGATTGGTTTCGGCAACTTGCGCTAACGGTCAACCCACCCCTGCCCCTCCCAGGAGGGGATTATCCATCGCTAGTAGAAACTGGCACCTTATAAGGTCTACTCTGTCACTCACTATGCGATATTGTTACCCATCCCACGCACAACAGCTATGAAGCAGCCCAAAATAAATCCTGTCATTCCCCCCCGCCTACGTCGCCGCGCTTTTCTCGCAATGGCGGGGGCGATGGTCGGCACAGCCGTCAGCGGCAGCCTTTGGAGTCCTGCTGCCCATGCCTACGATGTCACCCTCTCGCCAACAAACCCCAGGCTGGGCGACACCATTTCGGTGGTAATCTCCGGCGCTTCAGCTGCTACCACTGCCCCAGTCGTTTCGGTCAACGGCACCGACTATCCCAGCTTTCTGGTATCCGGCAATCGCTACCGAGCGTTGATTCCCACCAGTCCGCTGGATACCCCCGGACGTCTAACGCTGGATGTTTCTGCGGCAGGCTCATCGCGTCGTCTAACGGTAAATCTGGCAAACCGCTCCTTTTCCACCCAGCGCATTTGGCTCCCTGCGGGCAGCACCGACCTGGGTACCGATCACGAATTTGACCGCGTCGCCGAGTTCAAGCGCATTGTCACGCCAGAGCGCCACTGGAACGGTGCCTTGACCCGTCCTAGCCAGGGCTATGTCAGTACTGTATTTGGCGTCCGGCGATATTACAACGGCGAGTTCGCCGAAAACTATTACCACCGAGGGGTGGACTACGCTGCTGCTACCGGGTCGCCCGTTGTCTCTCCAGCGGCGGGATATATCCGCCTGACAGGGAGAGTGGCTGATGGCTTCGAGCTGCATGGCAACACTATCGGTATTGACCATGGTCAGGGTGTGTTGAGCATTATGATTCACCTGAGCCGCATAGATGTGGCGGAAGGAGACTTTGTTAACGCTGGACAGGTGATTGGCGGTGTGGGGTCAACGGGGGCGTCAACGGGGCCGCATTTGCACTGGGGGCTTTATGTGAATGGGGTGGCGGTTGATCCGGTGCCCTGGCGGTTTGATGGTGTGGAGTAGTCTTTTGTTATCTTATACGGAATCCGGGTTGTCTGTATCCGATATCGTAGGGCGGGCACAAGGCACCGCCCCTACCAGGTTCAAAATGGACAATTCCGTAGGGGCACTCCCTTTTGGATGCCCTTCCATACCGGGTGCTTACCCTGACCGACTATGTGTGATTGTTGAGCATTGCCCCTAGGGCAAAACAACGTCAGCTAGAATGCATAATTCAGAAGCCGGAGTGAGTCTTAAAAAGAGAATTCTGTGCAACAGTATGCTTCGTAAAACTTGCGAATTCTGTTAACATTTTCCACAGTCAGTTGTCGCTAACATAGAGCTGAGCGGCGGTCGGGATGTTTTTATTTCAGTCGATAAATCAAGTTCAGCCCATTCCTACGTTAGGTTAGCTTGGCCACTAATCTCCGCTGATTTCCACCAGTTGCTCACCAGCCCTCAAAAGTTCTAATGCTGTAGGCAATGTCTTAGTTAAGATTTCATGTAATCGAGCATTCGAAGTATTGCCACATGTTAACCAAATAATCTGTGGAGGTGAACCAAGCCGATCAATGAGATCAACAAAGTCGCTATCTTTGGTCATCATAACGATGTTCTGAGCTTTTGCAGCTTCAAAAATCTCTAAATCTTCAGCCTCTCTCAAACCAAGATCGCGCAAAGCTAATGCTGTCACTCCAAATGTTGCGGTTATCCACGTTGCAATAGATGGCGACAGATGTGCATCTACCCAAATGATCATGCAACTAATACTGGATGATTCAGCTTACGTGATGCGTACAAAAGTGCTGCTTTTAAATCATCTGATTCCAGATCGGGCATTTCATCTAAAATTTCTTTAGAGCTAAGTCCAGCTGCAAATAAATCCAAAACATCTGATACACGAATCCTCATACCTCTAATACAAGGACGACCACCACATTGCTTGGGATTGACTGTAATCCTTTCAGCCAGAAGAGGAGGCATTTGAAGTAACTCCAATATGATTTATTGCAGGATCGCTGCAATCTCAATAAGCGATTAATAGCGATTTTACAATTATCTCTCATTGAATTATAGCATTTCTTTACCTCCTTAAAAAGGCTAGAGCAGTTGCTAAGAGTTCATTCTGTCCACATCGATTACAGAATCGGAATCAGGCTAATGGTAATCTATAAGTTTATTGGTGAAGTATTAGAAGTCACGGCTGGGGTCGCCCCCTACAAATGACTGACTGCTATGCAACTGGGTGATGGGCAAACGCAACCCAAACCATAGTTCCAACGCTAAGATTTTGGGTCAAGCAGAGGGCTCTTCCAAGAAGAGCTACAGTCAGCGATGGGTAATTTTTGTCTTAATTGTCTCAAACAGCGAAGAAAACCAAACTCTCAGGCGACTCATAATAGATTTTTTTGCATTCAGCTTTCTAGCTTCACGATCTGCATCGATCTGCCGCATGCGTGCAGTCCAGACCTCCCGATCCAGACGCATAGCTTCAATTTTCTGACGCATATCACTCAGATTAGTCATCGAGCCTCCTATTAATTGTTTCTAGCTCATCCATAATTTGTTTTCGTCCCATAGTGGTCTCATTAAATAGTATCGAGACCAAGATGCTTCACAAAGGGGAGAAAGTCTCGATCTGAGAATAATAAAGAATGTTTCTCTTCAATACAGAACGTGGCAATAATCACGTCGATTGTTTTTCGAATGGTAATGCCTTGCTTTCTTAGGGTGCGAAAATTATCGGCACTTCTTATTGCTAAATGGTTATTCGTGAGTTGAAATACGGTCAATGATAAGAGGAGATCTTTAGCTGTTGCATAGTCTTTATCCTGACGAAAACCTTGCAAGACTTCTGTCAAAATAATGTCGCCAATGGCCAGCGGCTGTATGCCTAAAAGTTGATCTAGTCGTTCGACAGCAGGGGTATCTTGACCATTAAAGTAATCAATCCAAACGCTGGAATCGACTAGAATCATATGTCTGTCCTCATCTGATTGAGGTCACCTTCCCAAGGTAGCTTGCCTCGAAAAGCTTTGATTTTTTCTTGTCGTTTGAGTTGTATTAGCATTTTTAGGGCTAACTCGATGACTTGATCGGTAGCGGTTAGACCAGTAGTTTGTAGGGCATCGGCGATTAAGGCATCGTCTATTTCAATGCTGGTTTTCATGATTTTCTTAATAGATTAGCTTCAGGTTGTTTGGGTATTAGGCTGTAAATCATTGGTACAAATAGATATCAACTACAGTGATAGTTCATCTGCATTATAACCAAGTAACTATGCTGAGTGCCTTAGCATAGAATTCTCTAGTGATTGCTTAATCTGAATTAAAACCGTTGAAACGTCAGGTTAGACAGATCAACTGAGTAAATGGGCTACGTCAGTACTGTATTTGGCGTCCGGCGATATTACAATGGCAAGTTCGCCAAAAACTATTGGAGCCTTTATGTGCATGGCGTAGCGGTTGATTGTATTAATTCACAGGGTCCCCTGAATTTCTCGTCAATATTGCGATGATCAGGTAGTGTAGTGGCCATGAGTCGC
>NZ_JADOES010000076.1 GCF_018739885.1 Leptothoe spongobia TAU-MAC 1115
CCATTCGTATCACTTCATGTCTTTGCTGTCTTGTCAATGCGTAAGTCCTATGATAGTCAAGTAGGTAAATATTGATTGATATGAGGAGGTTCACGTTGAACATCAAGGGCTGGTTTATGGAGCGCTTGCTTTATGGTGGTTTGTCTAATCTGAATAGAAAACAGGCGTTGCTGATCCTCGGGATGGCTTTATCTGAAAAATACTGAATCATGGCATTCCTCACAGATCGGTGCATCCCCCAAATCAGCAACGGCAGAAAACATTCGACAAGTACTAAAAATTAAAGTCATCCAAGTTTAACTGTTATTCGTATCCGTAACTGACAACCAATTGTGTTCTTATCCAGCTTTCTGCATACGTGATTTTCTCACGTATAGGATTGTCATGGAAAAGCAATTGTTTATCTATTTTTTGTGCTCTACCTCAAAAAGAATATTTACAACAATACTTATATTCCTTTCTGTTAGGGGTTTTTGAGTGTGTCAATATCTTTTTGGAATTTTGCTTTTAGTCTGCTTAGACAGAAGATCTACCGATTAAATTCTTCTCACGTTAGATTCTGAAAACAACTTTTTCATGGCTTCCGGAATTCAAGCAACATAGATAGAAGTAATCTTCTGTGTGACTCTTTGATGACCTAAGCACCTAAATTTAGGCCATCTAAAGTTTCAACAATTCATTTAACCAAACTCAATTTCAAGCCTGAGAGTTTTCTTTAGAGAAGACGCTGGTTTTGATGTGGTCAAGGTTCAAATATTTATAGCTCACAACAATTCACAACAGGAAAGTCCCATGACAGTCAATGGTGCCCCCATTATCCCCACACAGGATGTTAAAAATCTATCTCGTCTCTCGAAATGTTTTCAAAAGCTACGGATTACTGGCAATAAAGGCGTTAAGCTATGCCTGAGTTCTTGCTTATCCTTAGCGAGTGTATTGGCCATTTCAGCTGAAGCAATCGCCACACCGGTTTCCGTCGATGAGATCGCTCAAACTCAGGCTAATCAAGCCCAGACTGCCCAGTCCCCTACCCCAGAAACAATCCCAACAGAGACAGGAGCTGCTGCGCTCCGTCTGCAACCTTTCTTCAATCTCAACTACAACGAAGGTGCTGGCTTCAGGGGCTTTAGTAGCTTTGGTGGTTTTCTCCCTGTGTTTCAAACACCGGGGCAAAATGTCACCTTTATTGATGGTCGTGTGAGCGTAGATAACACCGGCGACTTTGGCGGTGGCTTGCAAGCTGGCTACCGAGGCCTGCTAAACGAAAGCACAATAGGGGGGGCTTATGCTGGGCTAGATGCTCGCAGTACGGGCGATCGCACCTTTACCCAGGTGGGCCTTGGCACTGAGCTACTAGGAGAGAACTGGGACTTAACCTTCAATGCCAACCTTCCTTTGGATAATGCCCGTCAGGTCGTTGCTAGCGACACCCAGGCCATAAACCCTCAGTTTGTCGGTAATCAATTGGCATTTGATGAGCAGCAAGTTGACCAGATACAAGCTGCCGTCACCACCGTGTCACTCGACGGTGGCCTTGAGCTGTTTGACTTTGGTGAAAGGAGCAGCTTGTGGGGGCGAGGCGGTGTGTATTATTTGGGGGGAGAAGCCTCTCAAAATAGTTTAGGTATTCGGGCCTCACTGGACTACCGCGTTCAAAACAACTTGCGTGTTGGTCTAGGTGTTCAGAATGACGGCGTATTTGGCACGAATGCGGTCTTTTCAGTGAGTGCGTTGTTAGGAGCCCCAGCAAAACGTCCATCTGATACGGAAGAGAATTCACAAGCGCGGCTGTGGGCCAGAGCAGCAGAACCCATTGCCCGTACCAACACTGTTTTGGTAGAGGATCGAACGGATGTTTCGATTCTCGAAGCCAGCATTATTGCTATAAACCCAGATACGAACCAGGCGTTTGTTTTCCATCATGTCGACCCGACTACAGGGGCAGCCATAGCGGCGGGTACCTTTGAAGCACCGCTCGATACCATTGCCAATGCCACTACTATTGCCACAGCCAACGCCGACAACATTATTTATGTGCAGGCGGGTGATGCAGGCGGTGCCTTTACACTGCCAGATGGGGTAGACGTGCGCTCAGTAGGGCCCACACAACTGTTAAATACTCAGTTTGGAGAAGTGATATTGCCAGGATCTGGCAGCGGCAACTTACCGACAGTCAGCGGCACTGCAACAATCGGCAACAACACATTGGTTTCGGGCCTGGCGATTGATCCGGCTGGGGCAGATGGCATTTTGGCTAATGGTGAGGGTATTACGATTGAAGATAATACAATTACCAATGCTAATGTAGGTATTAACCTGCCCGATATTGATGGCACGGTGGCGATTGTTCGCAATCAAATCTCGAATACAACTGACGATGGCATCTTCTTTGATGGCATTAACGGAACAGATAATGCCACAGTTACCGTCGCCAATAACACCTTGACCACAATTGGTGCAGCGGGCATTGAATTTGGTCTCATTGAGGGAGACGCTACCGCCAATATCACAGTGGCAAACAATCAAATTACGGATGCTCAACTCGACAATATTTTCTTTGATGACATTGAGGTCAATGCTGTTGCCACGATTACTGTTTCAGACAATGTGATTGAGGCAGGAGATGTAGATCCGCTGGTCGCAGGGGGGGATGGCATCGAATTTGATAATATTGAAGAAAATGCCAATGCCACCATTACCGTCGCCAACAATCAAATTAACAATGTAGCCTTTGAGGGGATTGAGTTTGGTGACCTTGAAAATGATGTGATCGCAACGATTACCGTAGAAAATAATCAAATTAACAGTAATGAGACAGGGATTGAGTTTGACAATATTGAAAACCGTGCTAATGCTACCATTGCTGTGACCAGCAATACGATTACTGTTGCTAATGAAGAAGGCATTCTCTTTGATGACATTGAAAACGATACCGTATCAAATATCACCATCGCAGAGAACAACATTCTCAGCGCGGGAACAGAAGGCATAGAATTTGACGTTATCGAAGATAATGCCAATGCCACTATTAACATCGTCAACAATCAAGTCTCGAACGTAGGAGAAGAGGGCATTTTCTTTAATGACATTCAAGAAAATGCCACGGCGGCTATTACAGTAACTGGTAATAGCATCACCAATGCAGGTGATGACGGGATTGAACTCACCTTAATCGAAGACAATGCCAACGTCACTGCGACTGTGACCGACAATACGATTACCAATCCTGGCGCTAATGGCGTGCGAATTGAGCACACGGCTGATACAGACTTCTGCCTGGCACTCGATAACAACAGTGTTACCACTCCTGGCGGCGATGGTTTTGAACTCGTGAGCAATGGGGCAGGTCAGTTTCAAGTGCTTGACCGGTCAAATGTTACCGCCAGGAATGTTGGTACCTTTAACCCCGACGATATTGACACCAATGCGGACTTTGTAGAGGGTACGGCGGGAGTCGCTCCTTGCCCCTGATGACTGCCTTCATGAGGTCTAGTCACACAAGATAAACCACGTCCATATCCAGATCCACAGTTTTTCCTTCAGCTAAAAATCCGGGTTTCAAATTGGACGTGGTTTAGTCACAAATCAGCTTTAACATGAATACTTCCGGAAAGGGAACTCGGAGAGACCCCAAGCAATCGGTTTTGCTTCCCTCCGATCATAAGCCCGCGCATCATCAAGACGAACAACTATAGTGCGTCACGCCACCCACATCAGAAAACGCACTAGGTCTTAGACGATAGTATTTATCTTCCACATCTTGTGATTGCTCATCATAGGGATAGCTAAATACTGCTTGCAACTCTTTAACTAACGTGTAGTCACCCTGCATGGCTTGTTGATAGGCAGGCACAATCAACCACTCTCGCCATGCGTATTTTGGGTTAGTCTGTTTCATCTTTGTTGATATCTCAGCCAGTGATATCTCAACTGGGCCGTCGTTAATAAGGCTGCGCCAGCTTTTTAGCCAAGATTGCCATTGTTCATCGAATTGTTGTGACGTTTTACCATAGAAACTTTTTTTCAAGGCTGAAACATCGTCTGGTATGTGGGATAACTCGCGAAAGAAAATGGTGTAATCCACATCTGAGTGGGTCATTAACTGCATTAACTGCTTAAACAGCTCTGGGTTAAATTCAGTTAAGCCAAGTTTGGTCGCCCACATTTTTTGAACTTGTTGTTGCATGGCTTCTGCAAAGCCACGGCCTATTTGGTCGAACTGTTCTAAAGCGTCAGCATCATCTGCCAGTAACGGCCTCACAGTTTTCCAAAACATATAATAGTTCGCGTCTGCTGCGACTGGCTGATTGATGAATGCAAAGTGCTGGCCGCCGCCCGTCCAGGGTTGAAACCAAGGGTCAAAAATTTCACAAAACCCAAAGGGGCCATAGTCGAGGGTAAAGCCGCCAGCGGAGCAGTTGTCACTATTAAAATTACCCTGGCAGTAGCCCACACGTAGCCAATTGGCCACCAATGAAATAAGACGCTGGCGAAATAGCTTAGCTAACTCAACCAATTGATCTGCAAAACCAAGGGTTTGATTAATGTCGCTTTTGTATTCTCGCTCAATTAAATGGGACACGATCATACCCAACTCTTCTGATGCTTTGGGATGGGCATTGTTGCGATCGCGACGGGCAAATAGCTCCAATTGGCCAACGCGCAAAAAGGAGGGGGCAACGCGGGTTGAAATGGCCACAGGATTCTCCACCAAAACATCAGGATCAAGCGAGCAGGAGTCTTGAGAATACCAGGGCCGGGTAACGGTCTCAGATTTAGACACATACAGTGTCAAAGAGCGCGATGTTGGCACCCCTAAAGCGTGCATATAGTCTTGCGCTAGAAACTCACGCACACTTGAACGGAGTACTGCACGCCCTTCGGCACCACGGCAATAAGGTGTTGGGCCACCCCCTTTCAATTGCATTTCCCAGCGCTGGCCATTGATAATGCCTTCAAATACAGATATCGCCCGACCATCGCCATAACCATTACCCGTACCGAATGGACAATTGTGGGTATATTCGGTGCCATAAATTGACAGGGCATAACCCGTCGCCCAGCCAACCTGACGCATCGGCTCATGGGCGACAGAGAGATCACCAGAAAATAGATGGCGAAATTTTTCATCCAGCGCTAACTCATCGCTCAACCCAAGTTCCTTAAAGAATGCACTGCTATGGGCTACATAGTCTGGGTCTGCAAGCGGCGTGGGTGTCACCGGTACGAAATGACCGGAAAAAACCTGGCGAGCCTGGTGATCATCACCATCGACCGTAGCATCAGGATCGGCATTTAAGGTATCCATCAGAGAATAATCCGTCAATCGCACAAACTGATCGAATGTGGTGACGCAGGGCTCAGCAGATGGTTTAGATTTGTTCAATTTTCTGCACCAGGTTTGTTATGGGACGATTAAAGAGCCAAAGCTTAAATATGTGTTTCATTAAGACTTTGTTTCTAAAAATTGAGCAAATATCATCAATTCCTCAGTAACTTGAGAAAAAGTTACTTTCATCTGTGTTGCTAATGTTTCAATTTTATCAATCTCAAAATCATCTGGGTAAATATGCCTGACTACATGACGAAATTTACGATATTCATCCAAGAGTTTAAGCGTTTCGTTTGAAATGACGGGCGGACGCACACCAGCTCTCTCAGTTGCCATCTGCTGAAGTAATAATTGGTGCCAATTGATGCCTTCAGGACGGGTATTGTCAATCTCTCTCGCAATCAGTTCAAACAAACGTTCCAAACCACTATAGGCGGCTTGAATATTTAAGGCTACAGAGTCTATGTATAGCTCATCCTGAGATTTCTTAAATTTTTGCCACCCTGCTGCTGCTCGCTCAAGCGCCGCATTTATGGGAAAAAATTCCTGTGTAATCCTACGTGCTAGCCTACTCAAACGTTGATGCCCTCTTCGTCGATAGATTCTAACAACCAAGGCCGACAGGTTTCAGCATTAACTAAATCAATTTTGAACTCATTACTATATTCGGCCACCTCAGCTACTGCATCGTAATAGGTTCCCTGTTTGAGTCCCCAAGCTGCTAGATCGATATCTGAATCTGGCCAATAATACTCTAGTTTAATTGCTGAGCCAAATACCTGTACTCTGGTTGCACCATACTTGTCACGTAGGAGCTTGGCCAACTTTGGAATCAGTTCCCAGGCTTTTTCCCACCGCACTTGAATCTCAGGGGTGATCACCTTTTTCGGAAGGGTATATTGCTTCCATTCTTCGGGAGTGAAGTCGAGGACAGTTTGAGCCATAGAACTCAGAAAAGTGAACATTATTATTCTATTTCATAGATAGAAAGCTGGATGTAAATAGTTCGCCTTTCTGGATGATAGGCAAACTCAACACAAACTATCTAATAAAATAGATGATGCCAGTGTGCCTACAATGATGCAGACCTATGACCGTTTGGCTTCCTCAATCAGCTGTGCCACTGCTTCCAAGGCACCAAATAGTCTGGCTAAATTATCAATTGTGTAGTTACCGGTGCTTCTGGTGAATGTGTCTAGCACCAATCGACCAAACTGCCAAAGGTTACCATCGGTGACGATGCCATAGACTGGAAATGTGGCATCCTCGTTTATTTTCTGGGAGGCTACTAACTCGGCTAAACATTGTCCCCATCCATGCTCAAAGTCGTTTTTCTTGGCTGCTACGACGACGACAATCGGTGTTTCTAGGACTGTTTTTCCGAGGTTTGAGCGCTTTGAAAAGATGTAATCTGGCGTCCCTGAAAGTGTGGAATCATAGGAGATACTCTTTTGAATCCAGAAAGAATAGTCTTGAGCGTGTTTTTTATACAGCTCGCGCGTATTAATTCACAGGGTCCCCTGAATTTCTCGTCAATATTGCGATGATCAGGTAGTGTAGTGGCCATGAGTCGCT
>NZ_JADOES010000077.1 GCF_018739885.1 Leptothoe spongobia TAU-MAC 1115
CGAGTATGGTTTTACCTGGCAGTTGCCCTATGAGTATCTACCAGGCGTGACATGTGACCCCATCCTTGAATGGTTGCGGTGGGCCGCAAATGAAGATGAAACTGTTGTTCAACTGATCCGAGCTTGCTTAAAGGCAATGGTGATGGGTAGGCCTGACTTCCAGCGATATCTGGAAGTTATTGGCGGCGGCGGTACTGGGAAAGGCACCCTCATTCGATTAATCCAAGCCCTATTAGGACGCTCTAACACTGTCAGTACAAGTCTTTCAAGAATTGCCAGTAGTCGCTTTGAAACATCCCGGTTTATGGGTAAGCGTCTGGTCTTTATCCCTGATGCAGACTATAACCCTACGGCGGTTGATGTCCTTAAACAACTAACAGGTGAAGACTATATCCCATGGGAGCGAAAAGGCGAAAATGCCGATTATACAGACGGATTCAGTCTTGAAGGTTGGGTAATGGTAGCCACCAATAAAGAAGTGATTGCTTCTGATCACACCAATGCTTTATTCAGGCGACGCATACCCATTTATTTTAATCGAATTGTCCCAGACGGCCAACGACGATCATTAATAGAATTTGCTCCTGACGGCTCACTAAGGGGTGAGTTTGCAAAACACCTTCCAGGGCTCTTTAACTGGGTGTTAGAAATGCCCCATGAACTAATGGAAGCCTATATCCGCAACCCACGGCAATATGTGGGAGCAATGGCTGAATTCCAAGCTACCAGTCTCTTAAAGACTGATAGCTTAGCTCAGTGGGTAAACGATCGCGTTGTCGTAGATGAAAAGTCCTGGACAAAAATAGGTGACAAATCGAACCCCAAAGCCAACTGTCTCTATGCAAATTATGTGGATTATTGCGAGTCAGCTAACGTCAAACCTCTGAGCCTGTCAAAGTTCTCAAGCGCTTTAGAGAATTTACTGCAAACGCAACTTGGCATAGATGCACAGCGCAAACGAGAACGAAATCGGGGCAGTGGATTCACAGGCATTCGATTAATTGGCGTTGATTCCATTGGCCAGCCTGATAGCTTCGTTTCTCCAGAAACTGTTTCCAATGCGTTAAAAGGTAATTATAACCATGATGAATGCACACTCTTATCTACTAGAGATATTCAAAGACTCAGTAACCTATACGAGACCGATGGAGCAACATTTGATAAAGAAATTGAGCGCCTGAGTGAGCCTCAGATGGAATTTTTCTATCAGAAGATTTCAACTAATGGGAGGCATCCAGTAAATGCAGGTTAATCTTCTGACTACTGATGAAGCTTGTGAACTATTGCGATGTAAGCCTGATGCCCTTAAAGGACTGCGAGGGAACTGGATACAGGGCGTTCACTATGTCAGGCGTGGTAAAGGCCCTACGGCTCCTTTCCTCTACATCAGAGAAATGATTCTTGACTGGTTGGTCAATCAGGATGCACCCGAGACTCATCAGGCAGCAATTGAAAACTTTAGACGCTCGCTCCCCAGTGGCAAAAGACGTAGACGCTAAAACAGTTCTGGTGTCGTGGGATGACTTTTAATTAGCCCTGCATAGTCTTCATAGAGTGTTCTGACATCATGGCCCGTAATCTTGGCAACCTCCATTGGACTCATACCAGCCTCAAGTGCATGACTAATAAAGGTGTGACGGGTGTTATAAGGTTTCCGATATTCAATCCCTGCATCTTCTAGAACAGTTTTCCAGGCGCGTTTGGCAAAGTTACCTTCATGTATAGGCCCACCTTTTGGTGCTGGGAATACCAGCTCATCAGGGTCAGGCTTAAGTTTTTCTAGTTGCGATCGCAACATCCCTACTAACGATACCGATAGCTTTACCTCACGAGCTTTACCGGTCTTGGTGTCCTTGAACTCGCCATGAGTGTGTGATTCGCCTATCCAGACCACTGAGCAATCAGAGTTGAAATGACGCCAGCGTAGGCCATTGATCTCTCCACTACGAAACCCAGTTCTAAAACGAAATCTCACATAGTCGATGTAATAGCTGTAATAGCGGCTATTCTCAAAACCTTCCAGGATGCGTCTAACCTCATCTTTAGTGAATGGTTTGGTAGGTTGTTTTGGCGGTTTGCGAACATGCAAATCAGCCCAAGGATTACTGCTGACAAGCTCCTTGTCCAGGCCCCATTTCCACCCAGCCCGCAACAAGACCAAGCGTTCCCTAACGGTGATGGGCTCCATATTTTCTTGGAGCCAGCCAAGGAATTCTGTGGCGCTATCTTCATCAGCAGTGCGATTACCAAAGAATTCTCTAAGCCAGGTCACCAAACCCCTATATTTGTCTAGTGTTCGTGGCTGTACCCGTTGGGCTTTCCACTCAATGAATTTTTCAAACAGCTCTACAGCTCCCAATCCTTCGGATGGTGGGCGATCACTTCGATAGCGATCCAAAGTCTTATCGAAGTGCCCAGAAAGCATATCGAGCTTGATTTGTGATGCCCGTCTTTTTGCAACCTCAATATTGATAGGGTCATACTGTAACCCCAGGCTCAAGTATTTGCGATCGCCTTGGTATCTCCAGTAAAGCTGTATCATCCCGTCCTTATTCAGGATGCTAACTTCACCCTTTGGTGTTCTTGGCATGGCTGAAACCCTCACATTGCAAGGGCGTGTAGGAGGTGGGGGGCTTGAATAAACGGTATGTAGGACTGCAGTGCAACCCTTACACGCTGAAATCCTTGTCCCACAAGGTGTGTATCCGGTGTGTAGGGATGTGAAGGACTTGCCTACACTTCCAGGCACCCAGCAAAAAACAAAAAATCGAACTGACCTATTTTTGTACTACCCAGGTCATATCCGCAACCAATCCGCAACTATTAGGATGCTAAAAACCCTATTCTTTCGTGCAATATCGGGTAGTACATACCCAAAATGAAGTGTTAAGCCATTGGCCTTAGATACGACAAAACCCCCCATACATGGGAGGTTTCAATCAATCGGAGCGGCGGGATTTGAACCCACGACCCCTACTACCCCAAGGAAGACTTCCATATCTTGAAAGCAATATATAACAGTGCTTTTAGGTATCCTATAAAATGCCTGTCACATAATTGTCACGAAATTTTTATGCAAGGAGTTGCGGAAGTAGAGCTACTACTCCAGTTGTGGGGGTCGAATCGATTGGATGACGTCATGAGTCATGGGCATGTCGTTGCTGGGGTGACTGGGTGTGTAGTCGCTGGTGGGAAAGGGTTTAAGGCTCAGTCATTGGTGCATCAGTACACTTCGGATGATGTATCGACAGCGCTAACCGTGATGCTGGAACGCCATAAGGATCATGCGGTATCGCTAGTCTGCCGTTATTTGCTGGGTTGGACTGAGGATCGTCTGGCTCGGGTGCTCTCATGTACCATCCCCAGGATGACTACACATCTACTGACAGCTGAGGAATTATTTCTGGCGGTGCTGCTGAATGACTAACGCAACTAAGGCTAAGCAGAATGCACGCATCCGGTTATTGGTCCCCACGGAAATTGCTCAGCGACTAGAAACAGAAGCTGAGTTCATGGGGGTAGGTGAGCACTGCTTTCGAGTAGGTGACAATGCATCGATCAAATCCAAGGCGGATATCGTTCGATGGGCCGTTAACCTCTATGTCCTAGCCATGGAGCGCGAGGAGCCGGATGTGGAAGTCGACCTCTACGCTGGGACGGTAGGGGTCGCGTTTTATATGGGGACCAAAGACCGTGGATTCTGGGAATATGCGATCAAGCAGCATATGGCTGAGTCCATCCATGATCTGGCCAGTCGAGCGTTGACTCGATATTTCCAGCAAGCAGATCAATTATTAGAGAAAGACACGGAAGTCTATTTGATGCTTTCCAAATTTAGTACGCCCGATCTACAAGCTTGGTTGAAAGAGCGTGTGTAAGTTTCTTAATTTTTTTTATATCTGCTCAACATCAAAAATAAGTGCAACGTATGTATAAGCTGCCTGATGTTTTATATAGCTGGGCTAAGCCAGTTACACAAAATGGCCCTAGTGAGATAGAAGGGGGGCTGCTCCTATTTCAGGATGATCGGCCTGGGTTGATTCATTTTTCCAGGCTGGTCGGTGGGGACCAGATCGAGCGCTCTTGGCTATGGTTGTCGAGCAAACCACCGGAGTTGATCTCACTCAGGTTGCTGCCAAGTTTTGCGAAAACTCGTGAGATCGCAGTTGAAATGGCACCCATCAGGAATGCACTGCCACCAGATGATAAAGATGCCTACCTACAAGTAATCGAAAAAGATTATTTGAAGATTTTACCCTTACCAGACATGGGTATTCATGAGATATGGCTGGGCTTTAACTACACGCGCTATGCGTCCAGCCTTGATTTACCTGCTTCGTGTGAGGCTGTTGTAGATTCACAAGAGTTTCTGTCATTGGCAAAACGATAACCACAGTGATCAATCAGCTTCTGACACACAGTTGACAACTGTGGTTGTCACTAATTATAGTGGTCGTGTGGTTAAGCGATGAGTACGCGACACGATGGATGATGCGTCTGGGTTGTACCAACAACAAACTGCTGACTACGCCTTTGATATCAGCTATTTTAGTGCTGACGCCCAGACTGATTCCTCGAAGAAAGACCCGATTGATGGCCCAGATTTAGAATCTTTGCTTGAGGAATTAAAACAACAATCTCAGGCTATTAGAGATAGCGGGAAAGTTGCTCCAACCGGTGTCTACGTTGACAAGTATTCGTCTAAAGGAAAGCCACGGGTTCGGGTTCGTACTACTACAGGGAAGAACATCCCTGGCACCCATCAGAAGTCAAAAGGACTTGGAAGATTTGGTGGTGCCCAGCATCGTGATTGGGAAGCTCGCTGCGATCGCAGGCATCAGCTACAGAAGGTTGAGCGACGAGCGTTAATCATTCAGCAATGGATCGAAGAAGATAAGAAATAGGAGAGATTGATGAAATTTGCTAATCATGGTTTGACAGAGTTTTTACCTACGACTGATCACCTTGGTCAGTCATTGATCAACGACTTCTTTACGTTCATCAATTTATGGCAGGCTGCTTGTGATAACGGGTATGGCATCGTACCGAACTGGGATGAGAAGCGAGATCTCATCATTGAGAGTTTCGATTGGTTCTGCGTCAATATTCTGAAGAATCTGGTTGCGATCGCAGTCTTTATAGCATTGGTTGCCTGGCATGGAGCTACCACGCTTTATACCTGGTGTGTTGCCAGCGGTCGCGTTTGGGTGCATTTACGTTTGATTGTTTCCTTTGTTGGTGGCTGTGCTGTGTTCAGCTTGCGTGTATTGATGTGGATTGAGGAGACTGGGGCACCTATCGTGCTGCAGTGGTGCGATCGTTTGGTGCGTAGGGTTTGGAGTATGTTCTGTCCATGGTTACTTGTCTAAAGAGTTTATGGGTCGCGTACAAATTCAAAAAGTACGCGCCTCGCTTCCGGGTTTGAATGATCTGGGTGGGTAGCCTTGGTTAGTTCATAGGACGTGTACTTCTTCGACTTATACACGATCGTCGGTTGACCTGCTTCGACCCGAATCAGGTCGAAGCAGGTCAGTTGTCAGATAATTGTCAACAAAGGGTTTTGGTTTAGTATGAATTGAACTGCCCTAAATTCTGAGCTGGCCAGCTCACCTCATCTGACCCCATGGCCAAGCGGTTAAACGATATAGAAAAGCAGCAAATCAAAAAAGCATGGATGGAAGGGGACTGCACTATTCCCAGCCTGGCCAAGCAGTATGGTGTCTCCGAATCTTCGATCAAGCGAACCATAAAGGGAATCCCTAAAGGGGGCGGTAAGGCCGCGATCGCAAAGATAGCTACGACAGTAGTTAATGAAGCGGTTGAGTCTGTTGTCTCTCAAGGACTGACATCAGAGGAGATAGAGGAACTACAAGGGGTAGATGATAGTTACTTTGCTCAGGTGCTGATGCTGGTAGCCAAGGAAGCTTTAAATAAAAGCCGAAGCCTAGGATTTAACACGGCAGGTGAGGCGGCAACGACTGCGATGAATGCGTTGAAGACGATTCGTGCGCTGTATCCATTGACGATGCGAGAGGCAGCGCGATGGGTGGTTAAATTACCTGGCTTTCATCCTGAGAAATTTGCACAAATTCTGATGGAGGAATGGAATGACAACAATGCAGCGTAGGTGAGCTGATGCCATCGGCCAGGGCTAATCAGAAGGATGCGATCGCAGCAGCGGCGGCTATAAAATCGTTGCTGCTCGATACAGATGTGGTGATTGGGGCCTGGTGGGAAGATGAGCGAATCTTACCGCTGACTGAATTTTCAAGAGATTTAGGACTTACGCATTGACAAGATAGCAAAGACATGAAGTGATACGAATG
>NZ_JADOES010000078.1:0-3934 GCF_018739885.1 Leptothoe spongobia TAU-MAC 1115
TCCCGACCTTGGGCATCAGCGCATCTTTCCTGGATACGGTTTCAATCTCTCAGGACGTGGTTAATGAAGCGTTAAAGGCGTGCAAACCGCAACTGGCGCACTTGGTCAAAACCGGACCAGCTGATAAGCCGTTCGGGCGCTTTTTCTTTTCTGATCCAGGATCGTCTCATGCCTGACCAAACGCTCAACCTGACCGGATACACGGACGTGCCTGACGGCAAGATCGCCTTTGTCGTCACTTTTCTGGAAATGATGGAAGCGCCGGCGAAACCGCTCGCGCCGGCGCGTGATGATGTCGAACTGGTCAGGTGGCACGAGCCGGATCTTGAGGCCTATCGGCGCCTGTTCCGGCAGGTGGGCGAAGACTGGATCTGGTTCGGCAGGTTGACCCATACGGACGAAGAACTTCGTCAAATGCTGGCCGACCCGGTGCGTGAAAACTACCTGCCCATGCAAGGCGATACGCCAATCGGAACGCTGGAACTGGAGTTTGGCAACCCTGAAGAACCCGAGCTTTCCTATTTCGGTCTTGTTCCGGACGCGATCGGCGGCGGTCTCGGGCGCTGGCTGATGGCGCAGGCTGTCGACATCGCCTGGTCGCGGCCGCAAACCAAGCGCCTGTGGCTGCATACCTGCACTGGTGACAGCCCGCAGGCGATGAGGTTCTATACGTCCTGCGGCTTCAAGCCCTACAAGCGGTCCATCGAGATCGACGACGACCCGAGGCTTCTCGGGCTCTACCCGTACGAGACGGCTCCGCATGTACCCGTGATCAAGGGGTAGATGGCACGAGGTAAACGCGTAAATTGCACACGCTTCGAGACTGCGTATCGCGCTTCCTCGAAATGAAGCGGGATAAGTTCGCATCGCCCATTTCAGAGCAATTTCCGCGGTCATCCCCGACTTGATCGGGGATCCACTCGTTTCCAGAGCCGAAGATGCGCGCCAGCAAGGCTCTGCAATCGCTTCACCAATCTATCAAGCCGGTCGCTATCGAGATCTGGATTGGATCCCCGATCAAGTCGGGGATGACCTTGGTGTGAGAAATTGTGCCGATGGCGCGGTTTGAACCATTCCAGCTACGACCTGGGTTCGCTGCGCTCACGCTGATCTCTGGTTTCCGGATCGGCGTTCGGCAGTGCCTCACTTGTCCGGAATGACCGACGGAGAGCGACGGTGCCGGAGGGTGAGGGCTTGACCAATGTTTGACGGCGCTGTCAGAGCGCTTTCTTTTGAAACAATTCACGCAAGCTTTGTGCAGAAAGACCAAAACAAAGGAAACACCGTCCTTCCAGACAAGTGCAGCGGAGCTGCGCGCAGATCTGGAATCCAGATATCATTCGCGCTGTAGGCGCGGCCCAATCAAGCCCAGCTACGACATGGGTTCGCGGCGCTCACGTTGACCACTTTTTTCCGGATCAACGTTCGGCTGTGCCTCACTTGTCCTGACTGACTGGCGGGGATGACGTGGAGGCAAAAGATTAAGCGGATTTCGGCTTCAGGCGCTCATCTTGACCCGTTCGGGGAAGGCTTCGGCGATCGCCTGGCGGTTAGGTTCCAGAACGCCACGCTCAGTGATCAGGCCCGTAACCAGCCGGGCCGGGGTGACGTCGAACGCCGGGTTGCCGACATCGGATCCCTCGGCGACGATGTTGATCGTCTGGATATCGCCGCGATCTGTCCGTCCCGTCATCTGGCTGACTTCGCTTCCCGCCCTTTCCTCGATCGGAATTTCGCGGACACCGTCGGACAGGGCACAGTCGATCGTCGGCGAGGGCAGGGCGACATAGAAGGGCACATCATTGTCCCTGGCGGCCAAGGCTTTCAGATATGTGCCGAACTTGTTGCGGACATCGCCGCTTGCCGTCGTCCGGTCGGTTCCGGTGATCACCATGTCAACCTGGCCATGCTGCATCAGGTGCCCGCCGGCGTTGTCGACGATAACCGTATGCGGCACCCCGTGATGGCCGAGTTCCCATGCTGTCAGGAATGCGCCCTGGTTCCTGGGGCGGGTTTCATCCACCCAGACGTGAACCGGGATGCCGCCGTCGTGGGACATGTAGACCGGAGCAGTCGCCGTTCCCCAGTCGACCGTGGCAAGCCAGCCGGCGTTGCAATGGGTGAGGATGTTGACCGGTTCACCCTTGCGCTTGGTTTCGGAAATGGCGGCGATCAGTTCCATGCCATGCATGCCGATGGCCATGTTGATGCCGATGTCCTCGTCGCAGATTTCGTTGGCAAGCGTGAAGGCGGCCGCGGCGCGCAGGGCGGGAGCCACCTGGATGAGGCTCTTGCGGGCGCGATCCAGTGCCCAGTGAAGGTTCACGGCCGTCGGACGCGTTTGCAATAGAGCGGAGCAGGCGTTGTGCAGAGCTTCATCGGAGGAGTCTGCCCGCATCGCCAGGGCGACGCCGTAGGCGGCTGTCGCTCCGATCAGCGGTGCCCCGCGAACCTGCATCACCCGGATGGCATGGGCTGCGTCTTCCATCGTGTGCAGCTTGATGATTTCAAAAGCGTAGGGAAACTTGGTCTGGTCGATGATCTCGACGCTGCCTCCGTCCTGAGCGAGCCAGATCGTGCGGTATTTCTTGCCATCAACATTCATGACGCAGTCTCCCCGTGGCTGGTGGACGACAAACATTCTAACTTTGCATAACCCATGATTTGGAGTGAAGCCAGCGCCGCCTTGCTGGCGTTACGGTTAATTTTCCCCTAAGCTTTGTTAACCATTTTGAGATCATTGCCGGTGGATAGGCGGCAGGTGACGGCGGAGCGCCGTTCTGCCCCTGCGCGAGTCGGTTAAGACTCGGGGTCAGAGACGGCAGAAGAACGGAGCCAGGCGCCTTATGTCTGAAATGCAGGATAACGTTGTCCCACACACGCGTATTCGCTCCTTGCGCGATGCCATCCGCAAGGTGCAGCTGGGCGAAGTCGAAAGATCGGACGTGGTTGTCGAATTGCAGGACACGGAACGGGCGCGGCTCGACATGCTGGCCGACGAATTGAAGGACGTCTTCAAGGAGATACCGGAGGATGACGACCAGTTTTCCCTGCAGATCATTTCCGGGTCCACGCCGCGTCTGTGGATCGATGCGACCAGCCACGTCGCCGTAGGAGGGGACCGCAAGACCTATCGATTCCTCAAGGACACGCGCCTCGGCCGGGTCGTCATCCTGGAGACGGCGAATATCGACGATATGGCCGACTGTTTGACCGAATACATCGCGGAACGCGTGATCGAACGCGAAAAAGCTCTTGAAGGCGACTGGCTGAACAACCGTCTGAAGGAAGTCGCGCAGGAGTCCAAGGTCGTCCGGGTGCGCGAAAGCAGAACGTCCTGGCTTGCAGTTGCCGGCGCATTCGGCATTGGGATTGCCGCAGGCGTCGTCGGCCTTATTGCCTTCGCCTGGTTTTCCAACCCGATTTGACATCCGTTGCCATTCCGTCGCTTGAGCCGCTGCTTTGCGTTTTACCTCAATACGGCTCTCGTGAGACGATCTCCAGTCAGTCAACTTGTCATTCCGGCTGCGGCGCAGCGGAAGGCCGGAACCCAGTCCTCTTTGTGGCTTGAGTTGGAAAAGACCGAGTGGTTTTTGCCTGGGGTCGAACGGGCCATTTGGTTGCTGAACACTGGTAACCTCTCCCATCGGGAGAGTGGATTTTCGCTTCGGCCCGTGCGCAACAGCCCTCCGCGCTTCGTCAGAATGTGGTCTTTGCCGCGGTGAGACATGAAACCGTCTGATCCCGTCCGAAACCAAGTCGGGATACGGAATTTGTTCCCGTCGTTGTCATCCCGGTTTGCTGCGCAGGCCGCAAGACCGGGCGCCAGTACTCCGTGGTGGCGAAAGGGGCCGCTAGTGCGGTGGATTTGAAGTTCGCATCATTGCTCCTGGAACCGCCGGAGCGAACGGCAGAGTCAGGTGATGAGCGCGGG
>NZ_JADOES010000078.1:3944-5608 GCF_018739885.1 Leptothoe spongobia TAU-MAC 1115
CGGCTTGTGTTGCGCGGGGGGTGGGGGGCCCTTCGGGGGCCCGGGCCCCCGGACATCCCCCCCGGGGGTCGGGGGGGGCGCCCCGGGGCGGGGTTGGGGCCCCAACCACGGTGAAACATGCAAACGTCTGATCCCTCACCCTGACCTTCTCCCAGCGGGAGAGGGAAAACTCACTTCGGATTGTGCGCATCAGCTCTCCGCGCACGCACGGGAGGTGGCCTTTGCCTTTCACTCTTTTTCGTCAAACTCTGCAATGCCCCGCGCGCAATATGCGCGGTCTGACACTATGAAGCCTCGATGCTTAGACCCGCTTTTGGAATGTCGACGTCTCTCTGCGCAAGCAGCTTTACCGGTGTATCCGGGGCGTCGAAGCCGTGTTCTTCCATGCGGCAGGTCCAGCCTCCATTGGTTTTCTCGATCCTGAACAGGTTGTAGCGCGCAGCCGGGTGCCGCCCGCCCGGTGCGCTGGTTGCCGACGGCACGCCGACAACGGGAACGGGGCCAAAGGGGCCTTCGATATCCTCGAAACTGTCGATATGCGTGTGTCCGTGGAGGATGAGTTCCGCGCCCGCCTGTTTGATGGCAGCGCGCACGCGCGAAGCATCCGACAGCCGCTTGTGCCATTTCGTGGCGTGTCTGAAAGGCGGGTGATGCAGCATCACGACGCGGAAGTAGCCGTCCTTTCCGAGTTCTTCCAATACGTCCCGCAAACGTCGCGCCTGTTCGGCTCCGACCCTGCCGGTTGCGAACCAGGGGGCGGTGGCACGCCCGGTTGTCACACCCACCAGGGCGATGCCGTTGCGTATTCGGACGTAGGGAAAGGTCGCCTCCACGCGCGTGCCTTCTGGCGGTTTGGCAGCCGCGTCGTCAGGACACATGTAGGGCCACCACGCGGCCCGTGCCTTGTAGACGGCACCGGGAACATACGCGTCGTGATTGCCCGGGACGACGGATACATTGCCGGGTTCTCCGATCTCTTCGAGCCAGTCTCTGGCACCGGTGATTTCAAGCGGAAGGGCGATGTTCACAAGATCTCCCGTAACGGCGATGTGGTCGGGAGACTTTGCCTTCATGTCCTCGACGAGCTGGTCAAGATAGCTCGTACCCATGATCTTGGAGCGGTTTCGCTGCCAGTTGAGGTATCCCAGAATACGTTTTGAAACCAGCTGGATAAGCTTGGGATCGGGCAGGGGACCAAGATGAGGATCGGAGATATGCGCAAGCGTGAACATGGGGGCGCATCTTCAAAGCAAAAAGCGCCGCGTCAAGAAAATAACGCGGCGCTCCGGTTGCTGAGCATCTGTTTTTTGAAAAAGGGCATTCCAGCCCGAGGCTGCTGCCTACTTGGCCGCAGCGGGCCTCGCAATTTTGCCGGTGGACGTGTTTGCGGTGCGCGTCGTCTCGCGCAGCGTCGCATTCACGACATTTACAAAACCGAGCATTTTTGCTGCCTCCGCAGGCTCGTCCGAAGCTTAGTTGCTCGGGAACGTTGTCAGGGCAGCAACAACACGCGGGTTGCTGAGGTCGAGAGCCGGTTTCCACTGGTACTGGTTCTGGCGTGTGCGGCGTTTGCCGAAGATTGCGTTCAACATTGTCTGTTCCTTCGTAAGGTCACGGCAGTCTCACCTGCCTTCGAATTCATCACTGTGCACGCTATATAGGCA
>NZ_JADOES010000079.1 GCF_018739885.1 Leptothoe spongobia TAU-MAC 1115
CTAAAGTCTTTGTTCTATATAACTTTCGCTCATTTTGAGACTCCCATTCTTTGAGTTTTGTGAGATATTCGGGTTGATGACCTGTTGTGACTGGCAGCCAAACCAATGCCCCAATCCATTCAGACTTACATCGATATGGGTAGCTCCGCCACCAAATGTCTCTACTGGCATGGCAGGCCCTCATTACTGCACCTGGACCCACAGGTAGCCCGGTTGAACCCCACCCGGTTAGACCGGCTGATGTTGGGTGGGTTAACCAGCCAGGAACCAGAGGATAGTGCCTATGTAATGGTGGGTAACAGTGCCTATGCGATCGGGGCACTGGCGAACTGACAAGTCAGCGCAAGCTATCGCACAAAAAGGCGACTCCGGTCTGGCCCTACCAAAACGAGATCGCGCCGTCTACAAAATCCTGGCTACCCTGGGGGTGATCGCTGAAAAGACCAGCCCTGGAGAAGCCTCTACAGAAACCGGCTATGAGTTTGAAGCCCAGATTGGGTTGCTGCTGCCGTTGGAGGAATACTGGCAGGATCGCAAAGAACTGAAGGCCCAAATTCAGGGTGCGAGTGTCCTGTGGACATGCTTCGCAAACGCAGAATTTGGCTTCCGAGGCAAAACCCTATTTGGTCAGCTGACCCGGATTGAAATGCAGCCGGAAGGAGCTGGCCTATATCTGGCCAAGGGATTACAACTGGCTCGGGCGAGCGTGGCGATTCGCGATCGCACCGTCGTCGTGCTTATGTTTGGCCATCGCAATCTATCCATCCTCACCTTTGAAAAAGGCAGCACACCCCAGGAGATGAACAGCACCTCCCAGGGGCCAGGGTTTGTGGAATATCTGAAGCAGTGTGCGACAGAGCTGCCTGCGATCTCACCAGACGATCCGGCCTTGCTGGAAGCGGTATTGGGAGGCCATGAAACGTTCCGCATTCCAGGGCGACGGGAACCGCTGGCATTAGCCAAAGCCTGTGGCTATGCTCGTGAGTTTTATCTGGACCGGGTGAATCAGTTTCTGGTGGAGTGGCTACCGTCAGCTGACGTAGATGTGATCGTCGGTGGAGGTGCCGCCTATTTTATTCAAGCCGAGCTGACCCAGTTTTTTGAGCAGCGGGGACTGACACCCCAAATCACCTGGGCAGACTCGTTACGTCAGGAAATGACAGATGTATTACGGGGTGAGTCTGGCACGGCTGAACCGGACCTGATTACCAGCGTGCGATGGGCCGATGTGTATGGGCTATTCAAGGCGTTTATGTACAACGGCACTCCAGCGAAGACGCGCTAGTGGGTCTGGAATGTATCGGGTTGTTGAAGGGGAAAGTTCAGACAGATGACAAGTCAACGGGAAACAAAGGCACGGATTCAGTACTCTAGCCGGGATGCGTTGGATGTAGCGGTGATTGGCTATTGCCGGGGGCAGTCGCGTCATGACCTGCATTATCGAACCCGGCAGGCGTTGAATGGGTTTTATGCTCCGTTTGCAATGGTGGCGGTGGATGCGTCAGCTGACGAAGTTCGACGGCAGGCGTTGCGATCGATTCGGCAGTTGACGACACAGATTTTGGAGATTCAGGAGCAGTTTTTGCCGGAGTTATTGGGACTGGAAGCTGGATTGGGCGGGCTATCGTTGGGGAATGGTGGCCGAGGGGTTAAAGAGAGGGGTGATGCGATCTCAGTGGAAAAGTCAGGGGGTGCGATCTCAGTGGAAAAGTCAGGGGTTGCGATCTCCGCATCACAATCACCCACAACCATGGAAAAAGCTGCTAACTCAGGACCAGTAGACCCACAACTGCGAGCATTCCTGGGGGAAGATGCCGCGATTATGGCGGGACTGAACCCATTTATTAATGACTTGACGTGAAGCCTTCTCAGACCAGGGTGCCGATATCAGTAGACCGCAAAACGGCAGAGCAAATTGCGGGGACGGCTGTGCTGCTATTGGAGAGGTTTTGTAGAGATCAGCCCAGGGGACAGCGGGTATTTGAGGGGAAGCAGTTTTATACGATTGTGGAGCGGGGCCGAGATTTGAAAATTGAGTTTAGAGGAGATGCTGCCCATCTGTTGGAGACGACTTTAACGACGTTGATAAAGTAGTGTCTAAGATCTTAAAATTCAGTGCTATCAGGAATATTCAATGTAGACTTTATACCTATTAAGTCTTGCCGATGAATCTCCTTACTCCACAAGGTATTTTTGAGATTTGCCCTGCTAAATTTAGTTCTTTCAAGATACACACCTTCAAGATTTGCACCTTCAAGATTTGCACCTTCAAGACTTGCCCTCTGAAGATTTGCCCTCTGAAGATTTGCCCTTTGAAGATTTGCACCTTCAAGATTTGCACCTTCAAGATTTGCACCTTCAAGATTTGCACCTTCAAGATTTATTCTCTGAAGACTTGTTTCCTGAAGATTTGCCATACGGAGATCGGCGGCCTTAAGATTCACTTCTTGGAGATTTGCACCTTCAAGATTTGTCCCTTCAAGATTTGCACCTTCAAGGTTTGCCATATATAGATCTCGAAATAAAAGATTACATCGATTTAAGTTCAAGTGATTAAGGCATGCAAAGACCAGGGGGTTCTCATGATTCACACGTTGACCTTGTATAGTCGATAGCAAGTTTCCAAAAGTAGAAACGCCATGCCAGTTAATTGATGAGATCTCTTTTGTGAATAATGCGCATCCACTCAAAGTAGCAAGCAGAGATTCAGAGGCATTTCGTGAATATGTTACTTCGTCAATATACTTTTCAAGGCGAGGGGAAAGTTTTTCCATTGGTAAACTACATTGCTGCATATAGCTAACTAGATCGCACAGTGTTTTCTGCCATCGCTGAACTTGATCCAATGCATTTAATCTTATTTCATCGCATAAAAAGCTGAATAGATACTCATCCATCTTGCTTGGTCCGCAGAGCATGACCCACCGCTTAAGACATTCTTTTTCATCCCACCCAATATCAGAATTCTCGCGATACTGTTCTAGCTGTTGCTGAATCAGCTTAACTTCCAACAATATACGTCGAGCTGTTAGATATTCACCAAAGCTCTTATGTGTAAACTCAAAGGTAGCTTCACTACCCTGAAATCCAGTCTGTCGAAAATAAAAGGCTGTTAGTAATTGAGTTATGCTAGCTTTAACTCCATCTTCAAAAACATTTAAAAGCTTCTTAAGGCTTCCACTAGTACAACGTTTTTCGATCTGAAGAGTAGTCGCAGTACGACCATTACCATGCCAACAAGCAATAGCAATCTCTTCTAAAATACGTTCAAATTCCTCCTGTCTAATATTGCCCAAGGTAGGATGCTGATAATTTGCCCAATCTCGCTGATAGACTTGTTCTAATAAGCTATGATAAATTTCATTTTCGTTGAAATCATTTTTAGATAGAAAGTCAATTGTGTTGCATTCATAACTCAATGCAAGCAAATAATTAAGCAAAGGCTGTGCCGTTATTTCAACTATCTTTTCCCTTTGATTGAGAATGTCTGGCAACCCATTGTAAGGTTTAGATTTTAAGCGGCCATATTTCTTCCACCAGCATTGACGCTGATCTTGTTCAAGCAAACCCGATTCAGAAACATAAATATGCTTTTCCAGATCCTCTCTGGTTCGGTAGTAAGGTAATACATGCAAAATCTGACCTTCCTTACGAAATTCTTCCTTATTTGCCTGCACAGTCAGTTCTCGACCAGTCATCAATACAAACACTCGCAGTTCTTGACGATTGAAAGCAAGCAATTTTCGCTGTACTTCACTTACAAAGTCCTTAGCAACCTGGGCTGCGACTTTACCCTGCATAGACAACTCATCCAGACCATCAAAAATAATCAATAGGCGATGTTCCGCATTATTTTTCTCAAGAGGATTTAGAGGCAAAATGTTATCTAAGTCGGCTTGAAAAAAATCTCTCATTGACTCTAACAAATCGCCTGATAGGTCTAACAAGTATAATGGCACAAATAATACAGGAAGCGTTGGCAATTCTTCATTTTCCTCATCGGTTAATTTGGCTGCTAGCATACGACTAAACGATGATTTTCCACAACCAGGTCCACCGCAAATCACTCGAATTGCATCATTATGATGCGCATACTCAAGCCATTCCTTAATGTTTTTTTCTAAATCAACAACAATTCGCTCAGTCCTTTTGCTGCCATTCACTTTTACGCTACGCTTATAATAAGCGCGTAAGCGTATATATATCTGTCTAAGTCCAAACAACTCACCAAACATGGATTCATCTACTTTTCGTTGTAGCCATCCTGAGTAACGCATCCAAGCCCACTCACGCTCATTAGCCGTGGCAAATGGACTTGCTATTGCATCATGAAGAAGAGCATACTCATGTGAGTTAGTCATCCATTGTTGAACAAGAGCAAAAACAAAATAGCGAGGGAGACGATTGGCCAGGACCTCAGCTATTGCCCTTTGCAGTCCGTGACTCTGAAGCCATAAAAGGTAACAGTTTTTTGCATCTTCAACAACTGGTATCTTTTTGGGATTTTTGAAAAAATCAGAATCTAATGGCAGATTTTTTTTCTCTATTGTTAAGTCAAGCTGCTCGCACAACATTTTTAAATTTAGCTTGTTGATATTGAGCGAGTCTTTGCAATCACTAGTCAGATCTGACATTGCTTGCAATAAAGAACGTTGTAGTAGCACCCAAGCTATTGCCTCAACTTTGTTAGATTGGATACCTAATGCATTAGACATCTCCAGAGCTGAAAAGCCTTGACAGAAAAAGGTTACAGCTATCAAGATGATAGCTGCCAAAAAGTGATGA
>NZ_JADOES010000007.1 GCF_018739885.1 Leptothoe spongobia TAU-MAC 1115
TCTCTATTATCCCTAACGGGGAAGAATCTGAACTCTACACTAAATGTAGGGGGCTCCACGGGAATTCCGGAAGAGCCGCCCTGTTTTGCAAGTCATATTATGAGTGTTATGGTTACTTGATACTGATCAACAGTCGTAACTAGTGAGAAACAATTAGCTTAGTAAGGCTTAGGAAACGACTAATTTTTAACTCTAAACATCAATCCATTAGTCCATATTTAGAAAATAAAAATTACAAATGAGCTCTCAATAATAATGCTAAAGGCTAATAGCTTAGAGCTATTAAAGGCGATAGTATAAATTTCATACTATTAGCTTCATGCACAAAGAATCACACTCTAGCATCAGTTAAAATTAACGATTTTCTTGATCCCCATATTATAAATATATTCGTCTAATCCGGATAATAATAGTCAAACGCGAAATCCTATATATAGCTAGTCCACTATAAAATCGCAATTAATGTTTACCCTTACTTAGCAAAGATCATTATTTATGAGCTCATTTTATTCTGTACTATCAAAACTAACTACAGGCTTCAGAAAACCTAGATAAGAGCATGAAATAAATGATCTGAACTGAAGATTAGAAAACTTTAATCATTTTGATTATCGTTATAGTCTTCTCATATTTTTTTCATAAGTCTCTCATGACTTATATGCTGGGATTTGCTTAGATAGGAACTATAGTTAGGGCTATTAGATCATTTTTATTTGGCGATGAATCAATTGCTCTAGTCATACGCATAGTGTTTTAGTGCGGCAACATAAAAGCTTTGCATTTCTTTTTATTAACGTGTGAAGGCTTTTGATGAGCGCTTCATTTGAATAATCTTTAATCCGTTTCTCATGGTCAAAATAGTATTGATAAATAATGGTGAATCTAGCTATCAGACCCTGGAGCAAGGACTTAAACTCTACGAATATGAGGTGATAACCACTGATCGAGGGGATGACGGGCTGCTATTAGCATTGAGCGAATCTCCAAACTTAATTTTGGTTGATATGGAGGCCCCAGTATTAGATGGCTGGCAAATAATCAAAAACCTGAAGCAGTCTAGAGCTACCTGGCTAATTCCAGTCATCGCTTTGGCAAGTCGTGATATTGAAGGACAACTACTTATTCAGGCAGGCTTTGACGCCTATGATCGCAAGCCACTATCTCTCAAGCATCTTTTACGAAGAATTGAAGCTTTATTAGGTTCTCCTGCCTCTATCCAGACAGGAACAGACTATACCCATGCTATCCCAGTACCTATTAACACCACTTCTTCACCTGAAAAGATCGCTAACCTTGAAGAATCGTTAGCGTCTACCTCAGTAGTTTACGTGGATGATAGTCCAGCTGACAGCGAGGTTATGGCCGAAATTGTAAAAAAAGCAGGTTATAGCTATTTCAATATTTCTGACTCTTTACAAGCGTTACCACAACTGTTGGAGCTTAAACCGCAGCTTATCTTTTTAGATCTAGTCATGCCAATGGCCAATGGTTATGAATTATGTGCCCAGATTCGACGCATCTCTGCCTTTAAGAAGACTCCCATTGTCATTGTGACTAACAATAATGGAATTGCCGATCGACTACGTTCCAGGTTTGTAGGTGCGTACGGTTTTTTGCACAAACCGATTAGGGAGAAATACGTTTTAAAGATACTGAAAAAGTATGATTGTCAGCCACAAAGATATAAAGTGAGTGTTTAAAGCTATAGCAAGCACTGATGTTATGAACTATATGCGCAAGACTCTCTCTCTCTTGTCTAGAAGGCCATAACTTTTTGCAATTTCTAGAGAAACATCGGGAAGATTTTTCAGAAGGTTATCCCAGGTCTGATACGTGTGTAAGGCCTTAATCACCAGGGCTAAAGGTTCTGAAAGGATAGCAGGAAAATCAACCTCTTCTGTGAGTTTTAGCTGAAACGCCAATTGCTCTTGGGGTGGTCTAAACCGTGCGTCCACCCCTTGGCGGTTACCTCTGGCATCCATACGATACCAGCCGATTTCTGGTAGATAGACTGCACTCAACCCATGGAGACAGTAAGGTGCACCCTGGTCATTAATACTCAGGCGTTGATAGCAAAAACCAGCAGGAATACCATTGGCTCGTAATAAAGCGGCTAGCAGATGGCTTTTGGCATAACAATAACCTGTACGGGACTGCAACACATCTGATGCCTGGCAGGTAATAGGATTTAGCTGATAGTCAAAACTGTGATAAATTTCATCGCGCACCCATCGAAAGCAAGCTTTGGCTATTTCGGTTGAGCCTTCATGGTTTGCCGCTAACGTCTTAGCCAGGTCTAGAATGGCTGGATGTTGCCAGTCAATAATGTCAGTGGTCTGCAAATAGGCATCCATGGTCCCACAAGCGGTCATGTTGACCTCCAGGATTAAGTCAGTCTTCTCCTAGAAGCTTAGGAGATCAGGCCGCTATTGTAGACCAGTTATTTTGGCCTTATCTATCAACCGAATCAATGGATATTGATACATTTCTTATCTTGTCCCTCAAGCTTAAACCTGAATTTAGACCTGAAGAAACCTGAACTTTTAGGGATTTTTTCTGCCAGCTTTTGTCGATAACATCGAAGCATAGTGAACAGAACCATCATGAATGGTAGAGCTACTATGACAACCCCTGAATTCTCGATCCTTGTTGATTTACTAAAATATCGCGCAACTTATCAACCCAACCAGATTGCCTATACTTTCTTGCAGGATGGGGAAGTAGAATCTACAAATCTTAGCTATCAAACTTTAGATCAACAGGCTAAAAACATTGCTATTCACTTAAAACAGAAACTAATTCAGCCTGGCGATAGAGTGCTGTTACTGTATCCCTCAGGGCTAGACTTTATTGCAGCCTTTATGGGATGTCTGTATGCCGGTGTGGTAGCAGTACCCGCCTACCCACCCAGACACAATCAGAAATTATCGCGGCTAGAAGCGATCGCAAATGATGCCGACCCATCAGCTATTCTTACAACCAATGGGCTCCTGAGCAACTTGCAACGGCAATGGAAACAACATCCTCAATTGGCCCATTTACCTTGCGTCACAACAGAGAATATCCAGAACCAAACCCCGACTCACCTCGGCAATAACCACCCGCAAACTCACCATATCATCACAGCCGATACCCTGGCTTTCCTACAATACACATCTGGTTCTACCGGTAAGCCCAAGGGTGTCATGGTCAGCCATCGCAATATCCTTGCTAACCAAGAAATGATTAAATCCGCATTTCACCATAATGAAACAACGGTAATAGCCAGCTGGTTACCACTCTTTCATGATATGGGCTTGATCGGCACTATTTTGCAGCCCCTATACTTGGGCAGCCGCTCTATTTTAATGTCACCAACAGCCTTTCTACAAAAGCCCATTCGTTGGCTAAACACCATTTCCCATTACCGTGTCACCACGAGTGGCGGCCCCAATTTTGCTTATGATCTCTGTGTAAAACGGATTACTGCAGCGGAAAAAGCAACCCTCGACCTCAGCTCCTGGCGCATTGCCTTTAATGGTGCTGAACCCATACACGCCAAAACCTTACAAGCTTTTACAGAGGCTTTTTCACAGTGCGGATTTCGCTCTCAAACGTTCTACCCATGTTATGGCATGGCCGAAACAACTCTGCTAGTCTCTGGCGGCAGTCCTGAACGTACCCCCGTGCTTAAACAGGTAGAAAGGAACGCCCTGAAACATAATCAAGTCATTGCAAATAAGGATTCACAACAGGACTGCCAAACACTGGTGGGTTGTGGCCAAACCGTTTTAAACCAAGATATTGTTATCGTGGATCCCCATACCCAGAGGCCATGTCCTCCGAATCAGGTAGGCGAGATCTGGGTCACCGGAGCACATGTTGCCCAGGGTTACTGGGGACGTGAAGCAGAAACTCAGAAAACGTTTAAAGCCCATCCATTGGGCCTGTCAGAAAAAAACTATTTGCGCACAGGTGATCTCGGCATACTTGACTCAGGAGGAGAATTATTTATCACTGGACGGTTGAAGGAAGTCATTAATATCCGGGGTCGTAATTACTATCCCTATGACATTGAAAAAACGGTTGAAGAAAGCTGCTCACTATTATCTCCCCATACCTGTATCATAACCACGATTGAGCATAAAGAAGAATTAAAACCGATTGCAGTCGTAGAAGTCGCTAGACAATTTCGGAAATCGATCACACCAGAGGTATTCAAGGATATTTTAGCAGCCGTTTTCTCGCAACATCACCTTACTCTACATGACATCGTGATTCTCTCACCGACAAAAGTACCTAAAACGTCCAGTGGAAAATTAATGCGGACGTATTGCTCTGAACTATACCACGATCAGAAATTGCAGCCCATCTTATCCCTTCAAGAGGCATCCACACCGGATGCAATCTCAGAACAACCTGACAGGAAAAGTTTAGAGATGTTTGTTGTCAGAGAAGTTTCGGCCCTCGCCAAGATACCAGCAAAGCAGATTAAATTAACAGACAACATCAGTAGTTTAGGTCTAGATTCTCTATCAATTCAAGAGTTAGCGGTTAAGCTAGAGGCCGCCTTTAGTTGCTCAATATATATGGATTGGCTAGTCAGCGATCCAACCTTAGAAGATTTTATTGCTAAACTTTTGCATTCATCATCTGACGAGACTCAAGTTTCCAGGACTAAAGATGCAACTAGAAAAAATCTTCTGTTAGGGAAAGACAATCTACTCCATACTCTTTCTCAAGGACCGATTGCTGAACAGCTAACTAAAGTACCGATTCAGTTCTTAACAGTAGATGCTCAAAATGGCCGAGAAGTGATCATAAACAACAAAAAAGTTATTGATTTTGCATCCTGTAATTATTTGGGCCTGGATTTAGATGAAGAGGTGATGGCAGCGATCCCTGAGGCCATGAAAAAGTGGGGTGTGCATCCCAGTTGGACCCGTGCTGTGGCGTCCCCAAGGCCCTATCAAGAATTAGAAACGAACTTAGCAAAATTTGTTGGGGCTCCAGATGTGGCAGTATTTCCAAATTTAGCCATGACGAGTATCGCCACTCTAACCAGTTTAACGGTGCCTGGCTCTGTCATTTTTCTGTGCCAGGCCGCCCATAACACCATTCGAGAAGCGGCTGAACTGGCAATGGCGCGAGGTCGAGAAATTTGTGAATTTCGTTACATGGACTTCGATGATTTGGCCCAGAAAATGGCACGCTATCCTGAGTCTCCTAAGCTGATCGCTGTGGATGGAGTCTATTCGATGACATCAGAGTTTATTGACTTGCCTAAGTTATTGGCGGTAGCAGAACAGTTTGATGCTCAAATTTATGTCGATGATGCCCATGGGTTTGGGGTGATTGGGGAAAAGCCGACAGAAGAACTACCCTATGGTTTGCATGGCAACGGAATTGCTAAGCATTATGGCATTGACCTATCAACGGACCGAATTCTTTATGCCGCCGGTCTCTCTAAATCCTTTTCGTCCCATGCTGCCTTTGTGACTTGTGCCAACGCAGATATAAAACGGAAGTTGCAGTTGTCGTCTCCTTATATTTTCTCGGGACCAGTTCCCATTCCCACGTTAGCATCTGCATTAAAGGGGCTAGAGATCAATGCAATTCGGGGACAAGAAATCCGACAACGACTCTTTCAACTTACCACGCGATTGGTTGAAGGAGCCCGACAGCTGGGATACCAGGTCGATAACCACCATAGTTTTCCAGCCGTCTTTGTTGTGATTGGAGATTTGAATACTAGTATTAAAGCCATTGACTATCTGTGGGAAAAAGGAATTCTGTTGACACCAGGGCTCTATCCGGCAACCTCCTTGCACCGATGCGGAATTCGGCTATCGGTAACCGCCAATATTACCGAGCATCAGGTTAATTATTTACTGCAAGTGCTTTCCGAGCTTAAATCACAAGATTTATAACGCATGTCTAGATCAATCAAATGATGCCTAAGATTCTGAAGCCCCCTTAGCTCAATAAATTTGGGAGAGAGAAACCTCAAGGTCTATCAAATTCTATATTGCTAGTCAAATTAGGAGTTAACCATGAATACAACTATCAACCAATCGCTAGAACAAGTCTATGACCTGGATATTTGTGATTATTTAGGCCTACCGTACTCTATGACGGGCTATTGGGCTAATCATCCTGTTTCTGTAGCCGAAGCGCAAGAACACCAACTCGAATATCTATTTGCTCCACTCCAGCTTAATCCTAGCTGCCATGTTCTGGATATCGGTGGTGGTCAAGGAGGTTGTGCCATTTGGCTAGCCAAAAAGTATGGTTGTAAAGTCCTGGTAATCGATCTGGTTGAAGCTCAAATTTCAGCTGCTCAACAGCGTATTAAAGCAGAGGGATTAGAGGATCTCGTTGCTGCTGTCACTCAGGATGCCATTACCCTGGATTTCAGCCAGAAGTTTACCCACATTATCAGCATAGAAGCCATTTTTCATATCCCTGACAAAGCAAAATTATTTCAAAAAATGTTCAAATTCCTAAAAAAAGGAGGCGAATTTAAATTAACAACTCACCTGTACGACAAAGCTGTTTATCAGCCTTCTTTGATCGATAAAATCATTTTGTATCTTGTGTTAGGACAAGATCATTTAGAGTCAAAATCGATCTATGAAGATGCCATCATACAAGCAGGGTTTCAAGACTCTTGTTTTGAGAATATCAGTGCTCAAACCTTATATCCAACCTATAACAACATTGTTTCAGATCCTATTATAGGGCCTAAGTTAAGAACATATTTGAAGGAGATCAATGGTCGTTGGACACTTTGGTTCTATCCCTTGATCAAAAATAGGTTGCTGAAGGAATGCCAGAAGTCTGAACGGCTGTATGATTTGTATTCCATTAGTGGGAAAAAACCAGAATAAGGATCGTTATGGCAACCTCAGATCCTGGAGAGACACCTATGAAATTCTTTATCACCGGAGGAAACGGTTTTATTGGCTCCCATGTTGTCAAAAAACTGATAGAACAAGGTCATTCAGTTCGGTGTCTACTCCGGACAACCAGTAAATTACACCGCCTCGACAATCTAAACTACGAAGTTCAGTACGGAGATATTCGTGACAAAGAATCGCTAAAACAAGGCATGGCTGGGTGTGATGGGGTCATACACCTGGCCAGTTTATCGAGTTGGGATAGCATGACTGAACAGTGTAGTGATGGAATCATAATCACAGGGACCCAAAATCTTTTGGAAGCTGCTCAAGATATGGGACAGTTACGCTGTGTTTATGTGAGTAGTGCAGCAGCTGTCAACGGCAGTCTGCAACCAACCCTACACAATGAGAATAGCTCGTTTAGTCTGACGGGGAAGAGTTATGGGTATGCGATCGCAAAACATCGAACCGAAGTCCTTTGCCAACAATTCGTGAAATTAGGCTTACCCATCGTCATTGTTAACCCCACTGAAGTCTATGGACCTCTGGATACCGAGCAGGTCACCTGTGGTACACTCATCGACTTTCTCAATAGTAATCCTGTCATCGTCCCTCAGGGTGGTACCAGTATTGTCCATGTAGAAGATGTGGCCACTGGCATCATCCAAGCATGGAAAACTGGCAAATCTGGAGAGCGATATATCCTGGGAGGAGAAAATCTTACTGTTAAAGAACTGGCCAAACTCACCCTTAATATCCAGGGACAACAGAAGCCGATCTTCACCCTACCCCGTGCTGTTATCCTCACCCTGGCCTGGTTAGGGAAACAGTTGAAGATCCCCATGCCCTTCAACCCCAGCATTATTCCCTACGCCATACGTTATTGGATGATGGATAATTCAAAAGCCCGCCATGAACTCGGTATCGAATTTCGATCTGCCAGGGATGTGCTTGAGCCGACTATCCAATGGCTCGACACCACCTGGTTTCACTAGCCATGGATGAAAAACAGAGAACATTAGTCATTCTGATTTCTAGTATCCTGATAGATTTCATTGGCGTTGGCATTGTGATTCCACTGCTACCGTTCTACGCCCAAACCTTTAATGCATCTGCTTTAGAAGTAGGCATTTTACTGGGCCTATTTCCCCTAATGGGTATCCTGGCACCGACCCTGTGGGGAAATCTGAGTGACCGTATCGGGCGACGACCTGCACTCCTCTTTAATATTGCTGGCACCACATTATCTTATCTGTGGTTAGGATTAGCCAATTCACTCTGGATGCTGTACGTAGCCAGAATCTTAGCAGGAGCATCCAGTGCCAGTATCACCATTGCTCAATCCTACGTTGCGGATCTGACTACAACTGATCGCCGTACCAAGCTCTTAAGCTTTCTAGACGCAGCATCGGCTATTGGTATTGTGTTAGGTCTCGTCATTGGTGGACTCTTAGTCGGCAGCAACCCGTCACAGCCGAATTTCCAGCTACCTGCTTTCGCAGCAACGACTATTTCTGGGTTGACCTTTGGTTTGGCCTTGATGGCCTTACCTCAGTTTAGACATCGCACAATCGCCTCTAAACGTAGCCTCAATCCTCTCTCAAAACAGTTTTTCCTTGACCTGAAAAAAACACTCCAGCGCCCCTTGGTCGGGGTACTGATGACAATGGTATTCGCAATCCTATTTGCGACCACAGGAGTTGAAGCAATCTTCGCCCTGTGGTGTGAACAGCGACTGGGATGGGGACCTCAACAATTTAGTATTCTCATTGTCCTTTACTTTCTGGCAATCGCCAGCCTGCAAATTGGGATTACGGAGAAACTTGCTCATTCATTGGGAGAGACCAAGTTACTGTTGTTAGGGTTGTGTATGCTAACGCTGGGACTGATACTGCTACCCTTCTCCAACACAATTCTGCAGTTAGTTGGCTCTATGATGTTTTTTGTTATGGCTGAAGCCACAGCAACTCCTACGCTTACCAGCTTACTCAGCCGTCTATCTGGAGCACAACAACAGGGTAAAACCCTGGGCTTAATGCAATCAGTTTCAGGCATAGGCGGATTCTTCGGTTCCATTGGGGCAGGCTTCGTCTTTGGTTATCTGGGAGCCAATTGGCCCTATTGGATCAGTGCAATTCTCATGCTGATCGGAACCTTTGTCTGTTGGACATACATTAACCAAACCAGCCTATTATCTGTAATGCATCGGCGGCGACGGCAAAAGTCTATCCATTTATTTAAGCTGCTGGATCACAATAACAACGGCACCCTTGAACTTACAGACTTTCAACAAGCAGGTCAAAATTTAGCAAAACTCAGAGGATGGTCACCGAAAACGACTGAGTATGAAGTTCTACAAGTTTCCTTTAGCGGATTTTGGGAAATGCTACAACGGTTGGCCGATCGAGACGGGAATCAACGCATCGATCTAGCAGAATGGTTGCATCGTTTAGATCAGCAAATTGATAACGACTTTTCGAATTTCTTTCTACAGGTGATTGACACCAACCAGGACGGTCAGATGGTATTTGAGGAGCTACAAACCTTTTATCAAGCCTATGGCATCAATACGGACGACTTCGAAGATGCGTTCCACTCCCTCGACCTCAACCAAGATGGCCACATTTCTCAAAAGGAATTTGAAACTCTCTTTGCCCAGTTTCTCTATAGTGATGATGTACAGGCCCCAGGCAACTGGATATTTGGCGTCAGCCTACCCAGACAGCTGTAGAGGGAAGAAATAAGGGGTTGACCCTTGACGATGCTGTTAATTAACTCACCAACCGCATTGTTCTTGGCTGGGTAAATCTCGACGGCATATTACTGCCAAAGGCTCGCTGGATATTGTCCATGGTCATGACTGCCTGGGGACGATCGTCTGCCAGTAACTTACGATTCAATAGCAGCAATCGATCGTAACGGTTGAGGTTATCCCCCCATTCATGGCTGCACACCAGCAGCGTTTTTTGCTGGGCACTCAACTCAGCAAAAATATCCACCATGATGGCCTCAGTTTTTTTATCGATCCCGGTAAAGGGCTCATCCAGCAAAAATAGCTCCGCCTGCTGGGCCAGGGCACGAGCTAAAAATACTCGCTGCTGCTGACCACCGGACAGTTGACCAATGGGGCGATCTTTCAAAGTCAACATATCCACCCGGTCTAGGGCTGCGCTGGTCAGGCGCTTAGCTTCATTGCCAGGACGACGTCCCCAACCCAAAGACTTTGTCTGGGCCATCATGACTACATTCCAGACAGTAACGGGATAGTCCCAATCGATTTGCGATCGCTGGGGCACATAGGTCACCCGTCGTCGCTGCCGTCGTAGGGGAATCCCATTGAACAGCACCTGTCCCTGACAGGGCGCGAGTCCCAAAATAGCCTTAATCAGAGTGCTTTTACCTGCTCCATTGGGACCGATTAAGCCGACCAGTTCCCCCGGCATTAGGCTTAATGAAATTGCCTCCAGTGCCGAGATACCCCGGTAGCTAACGGACAGGTTTTCCACTTCTAACATTGGCAAAAATGATAATCGTTCTCGTATGGCGTTGAAACTATAGCAAATTTTTCCAGGTCTGCCACGGGTAATGGGTCAATGATTAAGCAATCTATACTCACACCCCGCCCAACTCAGGTTAGGGCAGAGTTCTAGGTAACTGGGTTTGTGGTTGTCTACCTTGATTTCTGTGGGAAAAAAGATTTAGTCCAGGCTATTTTGACCTTTAGCCATAGAGAAGTGGCTGGTCAAAACGCCTTGGCTGGGACTAAACAGTAGTGCTAGTAAAAAGCAGACAAACAGGGTCAACGTAATGGCAGGTCCTGAGGGAATATTCAGAAAATAACTCATATACATACCTATTAGGCTAGAGAGAACGCCCAGTCCGGAACCAATCATCATCATCCAATGAAGTTCTGTGGTGAGTAATGATGCGGCGGCAGCTGGGCTGATCATCAACGCCATCACTAAAATCACCCCTACGGTTTTCATGCCTGCAACGATGGCCAGGGTGATGACGGTCATCAAGCCCAGGTTAATGGCATTGACCGGTAAGCCACTGGCTTCTGCCCCTAGGCGGTCAAAGGTAAAAAATAAGAGTTCTTTGTAGAAAAACTTGACGGCTATCAGAATGGCTACGGTGATGAGTCCGACTTGCCAAACATCGGCAACGGTAATGCCAAGAATATCGCCAAATAGGAGTTCTTCCAGGTCTAAACGACTTTTTAGGGTGGTCAGTAGGGTAATGCCCAGGGCAAAAAAGCTGGAAAAGGTGATGGCCATGGCCGTGTCGATCTTGACCTTTGACTGGGTCTGGATCCAGGTGGTGACAAAGGTGCTGATCATGCCGGAAATAAAGGCTCCGAGGAGGAGGGGGATTTGCAGGAAGTTTGCGATCGCAAGTCCTGGCAACACCGCATGGGCCACCACATCCCCCAGCAAGGCCATTTGCTGCACGATCAAAAACGTACCAACCACCGGACACAACACACCGATCAACACACCGGCCATCAGCGCCTGACGCATAAAATCATAATTAAGGGGATCCAGCAGCCAATCCATGGCGAACCTCAGAGCACACGGTGAGTCAGTCTAGCATTCGCAAACCCTTCTAGCGCACCCATTTACCCCATCAATTACAACAATCGCTAATTCATGACTATAATGACTGTGAAGTTGGCCTTTACCTATATAAAGAAGACATCAAGCAGGCATAAACCCCTCGCAGGTCGGCTTCCAGAAGCATCCCGTGCTCACAAAAACTCCCGTATATAAGTCAGTTCCCTGTTTTCTAGAGGGCACCTACCCCATAACCTCTAAGTTCCCTCCAACAGCAATGCTCTAAATCAAAACCTTGCAGATCAAGTCATCTCAAGGATCAGCAGTGCTGAAAATTTAATTGCAGAGAAGCATGCTTTCACTGCTGATATGCATTGCCAATTCAAGGATCTATTAATAGCTCGGCAAATCCTTAGGACCACAACTTCAACCATGGCTGAGAAGCCCCTATTTCTCAGTACCGGTAAACCTGTTAATAATCAACCAGCAACTATATGTTCTTTTCTATACCAGTTGCAGATTTTGCAGCAACTCCCACCCTGGCCTATGTTGCTCCTAGCGCTACCAGCATTGTGGCCTCTGCCCCGACTAACAAAGCCAGCGAAGGACCCACAACGATTGATATTACAAACCTACCCCAGGCCGTTTTTGAAGCACATCCAGGTTTGGACAATGCAGTTGCAAATGATGGTCGCGATGATGCGGAGACAATCCAGGCAGTACTAAAATGGCTGAAAGCTAGACGTACAGCAGGCAATACTCAACCGACAACTATCTATATTCCCGCAGGTACCTTTGACCTAGCCAACCCCCTCAAAGTACAGACAGCAAACATTACCATCAAAGGGGCAGGGCCAGGTCAAACCATCCTGAAAAATGCCCCTTCGTTCAAAGTGGGTACCCAAGGATTACCCGATGGGGAAACTGTTTTTGACTCCATTAATCAAGACGCTTATTTGTTCACCGTAAAGGAAGCGACCAATAATGTCTCATTTATGAATATGACCGTCAGTGGGCCAACTATTCATGGGGCCATTCTGAGTGGGCGCAATCAGGGGCTAGTGGTTAAGAACCTGGAATTTAATGACTTTCTATGGAGCTCTGTGAGGCTCTTTGAAGTCAGGAATGCCAAAATCCACAACAATGTTTTTATTGATGCTGGAGGACAATCTGAGGGAAATAGTGGCATCACTGGCGGCTCAATTTTTGCCACCTATCTCAAAAATTCTGAAATCTACAACAACAAAATTTCTAAAAGCAGACAGCGTGAAGGTAACGTCTACGGTATCAAGGGTAGAGAGTTTAGAGATACCCGCATCTACAACAACACCATCAATACAAATTTTGCTATTGAGCTACCCTTCGAGAACGATTACTTTGTAGAGATTGATCACAACTATCTCAACGGTGCAATTTCGGTCCCCAAGTTTGCAGGTGGCGAAGTTCCTAAGGATGGGTTTACCTTTCACATCCATCATAACTACTTTACCCGCTCCTATTCCCTAGAATGGGCTCGTAATGGTGCCGAAGTTGATCACAATGTCTTTGTGTTTGACCCTGACAAGGACGGCGGGAATTTGATTTCAAACTTTGCGTCGGAACCCGCCAATGGTCCCACCAAGTTTCATAACAATCTAATTGTGAATCCAGGCAGGGGGATCGTTTGGCATGAGAATATCTATAATAACTTCTCGTTTTACAACAACGAAGTCATTGCCAATAAAACTAAAACACCGCGAACCGCTGGTCTATTCGGCTTCCATGAAAAAACAGACTTTAGCACAATTGCCATTAAAAATAACCTGATTAAAATCAATGGCGTCTCTCGACCACTGATGCGCAATCAGCAAAGCTATGGGGCCACTATCGAAAATAATCAACTAGTCAACGTCTCTGATGCCAATAAGTTTGATAATCCCAGTACAGGAGCAACGCGCGGTCTTACGGCACCCCTTGCATTCCAAGTGGGGGCCAATGGGGAGTTTGCAGTTAATGGCCAAGAGCTGATCACACATGCTAACAGCAAGACTCTGACCGCTCAGACTAGATGGTCTCCCAAGGCATTATTTGCCAGCATAATGGGTATATTCTCACAGTATATGCCTCGTAACTAATTGACGTTGGCCGTTAAGATGTCACCATAGTTGTCACCATAGTTGTCAATGCTGTTAACAAACGATTGACCTCGGCTAACGTGTTGTAATGCATTAGGCCAATCCGCAATAGACCACCCCGGTCTTCAACCCCTAACCGTCGCGTTAGGTTAAGGGCATAGAAATTACCATGCCAGGTAAAAATTCCCTGTTGTCCTAATGTGTTTGCAATAACTGCTGGGGGACACTTTGCCATCCGAATAGCCACTGTCGGTAGACGCCATCCCATCTGCTCTGATGCAGTAATGCCATAAATGGTTATCTCCGGCAGCTGTAACAGTCCCTTGATTAAGGATTGGCAAAGTTGTCCCCCATGGTGATGAATTGCCGTCATGGCTGCCAATATGGCTTTACGACGGTGGCTTACCTGGGGAGACACAATCTGTCCTAAGTCTGCTAAATAGTCCACAGCGGCCGTTACACCGGCTAGCCCTTCATGGTTTTGGGTACCGGTCTCCCATCTATCGGGAATTGCCTCCGAAGCTGGTCTCACCTTATAGGGGAAAATCTGCTCCAGATGTTCTTGTTTGCCATACAAAACCCCGATATGGGGACCAAAAAACTTATAGGGAGAACAAACTAAAAAATCACAATCTAGCTGGTGCACATCAATCGGTCCATGGGGGGCATAGTGCACTGCATCCACATATACCCAGGCTCCTGCATCATGGGCCAGTCGAATAATCGCTGGTAAATCATTGAGGGTACCTACAGCATTCGAGGCATAGGTAATTGCCAACAGACGAGTCCGGCGACTCAGCTTACTGGTTAAATCGTCGAGATCTAGAGTGCAATCCTGAGGATGCATATCGATCGTGTGAACAATCATGCCCCGCTCTCCCAAGGCCAACCATGGAGCCACATTGGCATCATGGTCTAAACAGGTAACCAAAATCTCATCCCCTGGCCGTAGCTGACGACCAATGGCGCGACTCATGGCAAAGGTGAGGCTGGTCATATTGGGACCAAAAATAATCTCTTTAGAATCGCATCCCAAAAAGTCAGCCATGGCCCCATGGGCAGCTGCAATCACATGATCAGTGCGTTGACTATTAGCAAAGGCTCCATGGGCGTTCGCATTGTCATGAGCTAGATAATGCCCCACCGCATCAATCACTCTTTGAGGCACTTGGGTACCGCCAGGACCATCAAGAAAGGCGACGGGATTGCCATTAATAGTTTGATCTAAGGCTGGAAACTGAGGACGAATCCAGGCCAACGGCAAGGTAGTAGGCTCAGAGGCAGGTGCAGCAACAAGTCGAGACACTAGAAAAGCTCCTTTACGCAGGGGAATCGAAGGGGATATCTGGGCAGGTAAAGACAAACACATCACGATAGCCACTGTTGCCTATGGGCAAAATCGGAGTGGTATAGTGGAAAAACTGATGGTCGTTAAACACTAATAATTCTCCAGGGTTGAGTACCTTACGCAGGATAGGCTCAGCTCCTTTCACAACAGACAGCTGAGTTTCCGCTCCTGATACACCCTGGCGAGCGATGCAAAGAATACCGACGAGATCAACACCGTCATGGTGGATACCCTCGGGGGCAGGGTTACCAGACTGATTGAGGTGGGTGGCAATGCGAATCTGATGTACGCCCACTTCCCGAAAGGGAGAACACTGTCTGCAGAACTCAAAGAAGGTCAGTACAGCCTGCTTAAACGGTTCGGACTGGACCAGCGCTATCGATAGTTCCTCGTAGTCTCGTTTGACATTGCCCAGCAGCCGATTGTAGGTTTTACTCTGGTAGAAAAAGGCATGGGGCAGCTGGGTGAGCTGACGATCTGTTATTTGGAAATGAGAAAATCGTCTAAAGCGGTAATTGCCTTCCAGGTAGGGGTCGGTTGGTAATGTTTCAAAAAATGGTTGGATCGTCTTGAGGTTGCGCTCGCTAATGGTTTCAATCGCGTAGCTACTCAGACAACTAAATTGTTTTCTGGTGGATAAAGACAGCATATAAAACTCCCGGCATTTTTGAGATCGTTTGAGTCCCCATGGGTCTCTCCTTGCACAAGTGCTGGAATGGTTCTAGAGATTATTATCCCTTCAATGTTTTAGCGAATAACGAGGCGATTTGCTGAGACGCCGGAGAAACATCATCGGCGGCAAGATGAACATCAAAGAGACAGACAGCATCAGATGTCCGCGCCTCGGTAAACGCCTGACGGAGTTGTTCACCCGTCTCGATGACAAATCCTTTGCCGCCCATCAAATTAGCTAACTGGGCATAGTCCAGCCGAGGAATCTTGACAAAGTCTGCCTCTTGGTGAGCCATCATCCGTAGTGAGGCATAGGAGCCGTTGTTAATCACAATTACAATTGGATTTAACCCCAGCCGCTGAGCCGTGAGCAGCTCCATGCCCGTCATCTGAAATGCCCCATCCCCCACTAAGACAATCGTCCGGCGGAAAGGGTCAGCCAGCTGCGCCCCAATCATACCGGGAATACCAAACCCCATACTGGCGTAGTAGGCGGGACTCAAGAAAGAGGTACCCTCCTTCATCCAAATATCATCCGCTGCAAAAATAACATCTCCTGAATCTGTTACCAAGAGAGTGTCACCATCAATAAACTGATTTAATTCGTAGATCAAGCCACCCATGGACAGAGAGCCCAAAGATGGGGCTACACGGGGAGCCATGGCCATAATAGATGACGGATCACGGTAGGGTAAATCCTGACTATTTCCCAATGCACGGATAAAATCTACAAACCGAATGTCAGGATATTGATGATGCTTAACAGAAACATGCTCTGATGTTACGGAGATGGCACAGGCTGGCTCTAAATGGGCACTAAACAACCCCAAGTTGATATCGGTCATAAAGGTGCCCAACATAATTAGACAGTCGGACTCTTCGACTACCCTGGCCACATAACTATTGCCAACGGCACCATTGTAAATACCAATATATTGAGGATGGCCTTCTGGAAAAGCAGATTTTCCCAGCATTGTAGAACAAACAGGAATGCCTAATCGTTCTGCAAAATCGATCACTTGCGCCTGCAACCCAAATCTGTGAACTTCTGCTCCCACAAGCATTACGGGAGATTTAGCTCGATTCAGCATCAGGCGTGTTTCAGCCATAGCTTCCACTAGCGTATCTGGATCTGTCTGTTTTAGTGAGAGGGGCGGATAGTCAGCCAACTCGATCTCGGCATAGACCATATCGCGAGGAATTTCCAGATAAACAGGCCGCTTAAATGTGATCGCCTGATCAAGGGCTCGATGAATTTCTAGATCAGCTGTGGCTGGATTATCAAGGGTCACGGCGTAAATCGTCACCTCATCGTACACCCGACGCTGGGAGTCAAAGGATTTAACCTTATGGTGCAATAACTCTCTTTCATGGCGTTCCTGTACTCCTGGACTGCCACTTAAAACCACCAGTGGTGACTTTTCAGCATAGGCTCCGGCAACAGGATTCACCATATTTAAACCGCCTACACCATAGGTGACGACGGCTAAACCCAAACCTCGGATCCGTGAATAAGCATCAGCAGCAAAGCCAGCCGATGGTTCGTGGGTCATGACAATCGGTTGAATATCACTCTCGGCTAAAGCGTCGTAGAGTGTCAGAGCAAAATCTCCAGGAATACCAAAGGCATGTTGCACCCCTTGCTGATGCAACAGATTAAAAATATGTGGTGCCAACTGAGGCATTTTACTTCCTCCTCAAAGGCTTGACTTTCTTAAAGAATTAAGTTGGCCCTAATCTCTTCTATAGATAGATCATGGCCGACATAATATAGAATGTGTGGATTTTGTTAAGAAAAAACATACGATAATTTGTGAAGATGTTGCGAGAGATTCTATATCTTTCAATGTCAAAGTATAAATAGCTATGATGGAACGACAGGCCTGTCGGGGGGTGTGGGGGAGTTTAGGCCCCCACGAACAGGAGGGGTTCGGGGAGGAAAGCCCTGAGCAACCCTTATCGCTATTGGCAAATTTTCAACCGATGATTTTTAAGTGGTTGGTCGATCGCAGAACCGACTGTTTGGGGCTCCTCCGAGTGCCCCAAACCCCAATGGCTAAGACGGGGCCGCCCGTCCTAGAACCTAGCGGAAAAATATAAATGTTATTCCCTAGTGGCGTGTTTGGGTGGTCGGTTGGGTGGTTTAGAATTTTGCGCGCTGCGACAAAATTCTAAAAAGAGGAGTCATCTAACTCTTAGCAGACTAAAATAGCCTAATTAGAACTTTGCTCTCATCTTCTATGAGTCTTTACGCAATCAACTGTAATCCAGCACCATGGCTCTTACTTCGATAGGCGGTAGCTCGACGTATACGCTGCTCAGCCATTTCAATCGCAATTTGTCGGGGTAGTTTATCCGTCTGCACAACATTTTCCAACATCAAGGTTATGTTCTTACGAATTTTCTCTTCAATGGTTTGAAATGCAATCTCCTGATTACCACCGCCATATTCTACCGCACCACAAATAACACCACCTGCATTGGCAATAAAATCAGGAATTACCAGAATATTACGGTCATGACAGATTTGTTCTGCTTTAGCCGTAAACGGAATATTGGCCCCTTGAATCACCAGTTTAGTCTTCAGTCGATGCACATTATCAGCCCGGATAACATCCGGTCTAGCTGCCGGAATCCAGATATCACAGGGAATATCGATGATGGCATCGCGAGACAGTTTGTCGCCGTCAGTATAATCTAGAACACTTTTCTTCTTACCCTTTAGTTTAGTTAGTTGAGTGACATCGATGCCGTTAGAATTAAATAATGTTCCTTGGGAGTCGGTGGCACCGATCAAGATAGCGCCTTGAGCAGTGAGAAATTTAGCCGCATGGAGACCGACTGAGCCAGTACCTTGGATCACAAATTTTGCCCCGATCAGATCAATATGACAAAAATTGCTAGCCACGTCTGCCACAACACTGAGTCCATAACCTGTCGCGCCCACTTCATCCAAAGGAATACCACCAATGGTTGCAGGTAAGCCAATGGCTCGACCTGTTTCTTCTCGAACCCAGGCCATACAGGCTTCATCTGTACCCATATCAGGGCCAGGGATATAGTCAGTTATATCTTTGATGGCTCTGCCAAAGGCCCTCATCAGAATTTCCTTTTTGGCTGCCGAAACTTTTGGATTGCTTAGAATGGCCGCCTTCCCACCGCCATGGGATAGATCGGCTGCGGCATTCTTCAACGTCATGGCTCGTGCCAGGCGAAAGACTTCTTCTGTAGTCACATCGGGAGCCATGCGAACGCCCCCCATAGCGGGACCACAGGCAACATTGTCCACCACCACAATAGCCTTTAGCCCACTGTCGTGATCATAAATATGGATGATTTTGTCTGGCCCTAAGCAGTCACCAAACTCAAAAATATTTTTCATTATTAGATTTCCTCCGAAGCGACATCTCGCCGTCATGTAATTCGGAGCATGTTAGGAGCTACCTACAGTGTGAAGAAATTATTCAATACCGTGTTGAATTTGATAAAAAACATAATGTAGCCTAAAAGGCCTTAGTCTTCATAGTTTCTCAGTACCCCTGGGGGCAATGTCTAACGCTCTCTTACCTTGAAAGAATTTTTCCCCGACAGTCACCAAAGCCAATTTTCCTATAATTGGGAGATTCGCAATATCCTCGCAGTATGACTTCGTCACCGTCGGCTAAGAAAGAACGCTGTTCTCCCGTAGGCAATTGAATGGGGGTGGTGCCCTGATGAGTGATTTCTAAGAGTGACCCCCAGGTCTCTGATGTGGGGCCTGAGACTGTCCCACTAGCGAGCAAATCGCCTGGCTGCAGGTTACAGCCATTGCTAGTGTGGTGGGTGATCATTTGAGCAGCGGTCCAATAAAGTTGGGCAAAGGATGCCTGACTGAGACGTATAGGGGAGATATTTTCCTGCGACATCTGGGCTGAACTGAGCCATACTTCTATCGTCAAATTAATTCCGCTCAAGTTGTTGTTTTCAGTTAAATATGGCAGTGGTTCTGGATCATCTACAGATCGCTGTAATGGAGAACACCGGAAGGGGGCCAGGGCAGCCATAGGGATGACCCAGGGAGATAGGCTGGTGGCAAAGCTTTTACCGAGAAAGGGGCCCAGGGGCTGATATTCCCAGGCTTGAATATCGCGGGCTGACCAATCATTGACCAGGCATAGGCCAAACAAATGCTCTTCTGCTTGATGAATAGGGATAGGCTCTCCTAAAGCGTTTCCCCGACCTACCAGTAGTCCTACTTCTCCTTCATAGTCAAGGCGTTGACTGGGGCGGAAACTGGGGAATTCTCCAGATGCTGCAGGTCGCTGTTGGCCCTGGGGACGATGAATCGGCGTATGACTGACCACAATAGATGAGGCCCGACCGTGGTAGGCGATGGGAATGTGCTTGTAGTTGGGTAATAGGGGGTGGTCGGGGCGAAACAGTTGACCGACGTTGGTAGCATGGTGAATCGATGCATAAAAATCAGTGTAATTACCAATTTGGGCCGGTAACAACATGTGAACCTCAGCCATGGGCACCAGAATCTCTTGGTCAGGGGGTGGGGTGGCTACTTCGAGCAGATGACTGAGCTGATGACGTAGGGTTGTGATCGCCCGTTGCCCTAAGCCCATGAGAGGGTTCAAATGGGTTGCCATACAGGCGACTTTGATCGCTTCTGGCAAGTCGGTCAATACCCCATTCTGAATACAGACAGACAAATCTACAATATAGTCACCAATCGCGATGCCAATGCGGGGTTGTGACCGACTCCGTTGAAATATACCAAAGGGAAGATTTTGGATCGGAAAATCAGTGTCTGGGAGGTTGGCACTAGCAACCCAGCTTTGCAGGTGCGGGTCATGGGTAGCATCAAGTGGAGAAGGCATAGGAAGATAATGGCGAAGGAGTCCGTAGCAGCCCTAAACGGTCCAGGTCCGCCAGGGAGTCTTGGAAGGAGCAGGAGCCAATGCCTAAAAAATAGCGACTGCGCACATGGGTCAGGAGCGCTAAGGGTAAATGTCCGGCTACAGTGGATAGTTCTGGTTCTTGGGACCACAGGGGACTATGGCAAATAATCTCCCGAGACGAGAAAATGAACGCATCAGGGTTTTCGATTTCTAGAATACTGGCAATCTCAGCCACGGTCGCTCCATAGCCATAGGCAAAGGCAGCGGCAAGAGCCATATTAAGAAAGCCATGCATTTTGACAAACCTACCGTTTGGCAGGGGTTGCCAGCTCCGTAGGGGATGGTGTAAACCGGCTGTTGCCTTAAAGGGAATACTGTTGCTGGCACAGGCGATGAGAAACTGAGCCAGGACTTTGATGCTGGGAAAATCGTTTGGAGTTAAGCCCCCTGTACGAACTTTAACAGCAGCCCGAGTACCCTGGAGTACAGCAAGATACTCGGACAAGGTGGCATCAAGGGGGACTTCGAAGAAGAGATCACTATGGGGGGGTAAATGAGGTAAAAGAGGTGCGATTGCCTCCACGCCACCCACCTTAAATTCAAGAGCCGAGATCGTAAACCGGTTTTGTTTTTCTAGCCACGGCGCTAACCTTTCTAATGCCTGCAATGAGGGCTCTAGAACAATACTAAGGGGCCAGAACGCAGCCGCATATTGCTGATCAAGCTGATCTAAACAAATTTCAAACTGTGGCAATTGAGACAGCGGTAAAACGAATCTACCCAGGAGCCAACGATGGGGAGTCTTGCTGTAATGCTCATAGGCAGCAATTACGGCTGACAAATCTAATGCTGCAGGAGGGAAAAGCCCTGCATAGTCAATTAACGTTGAGAGAAATAACCGGAGAGAAGGGGCAGCCATAGACTATCAACGCATGATTAAACTAGTGTGCATATGATGTGCGCAATAATTTGTGACGGAATTTAGTAAACGGAATTTAGTAAACGCTAAGCTACTGCGCCAGCAAAATCAATTATAGTCTCTCCAGCTAGACTAAAGCATTGGCTATAATAAAAATGTGAGACATCTTCAAAAGAGTGTCCTCAATGTTTATCAAGTCTCCATCAGAAACCCTGACGGAGACCTATATTATCCCTAAGCTAACCAGACTTGACGTGTCTGCGCTAGAGGTATTCTGTTATAAACTCCTCTAAACTCTTACCTGACTAGCCTTTGACCTTAGATTCAAGCCAGAATGAGGCTTTAGGGAGGAGGCTGTTTCAAGTTATGAAGAACACCTGTCCCCTACTAGGACTTGATCATTTGGAATTTTATGTAGGCAATGCTAAACAGGCTGCCTATTTCTATGAGCAACAGTTCGGTTTTACCCCCATTGCGTTTCGAGGATTAGAAACGGGCGATCGCAAAGCCGCATCCTATCTATTGCAGCAGGGCCATATTCAATTTGTACTGAGTAGTGGCCTGAATAGCGAAAACTCTATCACTGAGACAGTGGCTCGCCATGGCGACAGCGTCGCCGTCATTGCCTTTACCGTGGCCGATGTCCATCAAGTTTATAAAACATTGTTACAACATGGAGCAACCGCTGCAATTCCACCAACGACCATTGAAACGGAAGCTGGTCAATGGCGGTTTGCAGCCATCCAAGGCTATGGCGATGTGCTCTTTAAGTTTGTTGAACGTCACCATTACCAGGGCATTTTTGCCCCTGGCTTTGTGCCATCTCCCATCACTGTTCCGGCGCGGAACGAAACCGGTCTATTTGAAATTGACCATGTGGTGGGCAATGTTGAAACTGGAGCCATGGACCGATGGGTTAACTTTTTTATCAGAGCCCTGGGCTGCCAACTGCTGGCTCACTTTGATGATAAGACGATTGCCACTAAGTATTCAGCCCTGATGTCTAAGGTGGTCCAAGACCCAACCGGTAGGATTAAACTACCGATCAATGAGCCTGCCCACGGTCAGCGACAGTCACAAATTGAAGAATATTTACAGTTTAATGACGGGCCTGGGGTCCAACACATTGCCCTGGCTACCCGAGATATTATCCACACGGTGCGACAGCTTAAATCAGCGGGTGTGGCCTTTCTCAAAACCCCGATGACCTACTACGACACTTTAGAAAAGCGGGTGGGGGCCATTGATCAATCCATTGATGAACTGGCTGAATTGGGCATTTTGGTGGACCGCGATGCTACCGGCTATCTACTACAAATTTTCACCCAACCGGTGGAAGACCGTCCCACTCTATTTTTTGAAGTAATTGAGCGGCACGGAGCCACCAGCTTTGGTGAAGGCAATTTTAAGGCCCTGTTTAAAGCGATTGAGCGAGAACAGGCCCGCCGTGGCAATCTTGAGCCGGTTGGGAGGGTGGCATGACCTACTACACTCATTTGGGCCAGATTCCCCCCAAGCGTCATACCCAATTTCGACAGCCGAATGGCACACTCTACCATGAAGAACTGATTGGTAACCAGGGATTTTCAGGTAGTCATTCGCTGCTATACCATCTGCGTCCGCCCACAGAACTGGAACAGGTTACCGTCATCGGGTCTACCCAACTGGCCCATGAAGACGCTGGCGCATTGCGTCCACGACATTTTAGAACTGCTGAGAGGGGCACTGGAGAAGATGCGAATTACCAAGTCAGCGCTGATGCGATCGCATCCCGCATTCCCCTACTCACCAATACCGATCTCACCCTTGCCATTGCCCAGCCCAACGAACCCATGACCTACTGGTATCGCTTTGCCCATGGGGATGAACTCCTATTTATTCATCAAGGCAGGGGACAGCTAGAAACCCAGCTAGGGGAACTGCACTATGGTCCAGGGGACTATCTAATTATCCCAGCGGGTGTCCTTTGGCGACTGATACCAGACGTTGATGTAGCACAAACCCATTTGATCCTAGAAGTAACCGGACATCTCCACCCACCGTCCCAGTATCTGAGTCCCCAGGGTAAATTTCTAGAACAGGCCCCCTACTGCGAGCGTGATATTCGCCCACCGGAGAGACTGTTGACCCACGACGAAGTCGGCATATTTGAGGTGCGAGTCAAAGCAAGAGGCCGTCTCACCCAATACCTTTACAGCCATCATCCCTTAGACATCGTGGGATGGGATGGCAATTTATGGCCCTACGCCTTTAATATCGAAGACTTTGAACCCATCACTGGACGGATTCACCAACCCCCATCGGTACACCAAACCTTTGCAGGACCTAATTTTGTTGTCTGCTCCTTCGTGCCCCGTTTGTTTGACTATCATCCCCAGGGGATTCCCGCTCCCTATAATCATGCCAACGTTGACTCCGACGAAGTAATTTACTACGTCGAGGGACAGTTTATGTCTCGCAAAGGTATTGAACCTGGCTCCATTACCTTTCACCCCAGCGGGCTGCCCCACGGCCCCCACCCCGGCACCTATGCCGCCTCTATTGGTCAATCCCACACCGAAGAGTTAGCGGTCATGATTGACACCTTTCGACCGCTGCAGGTAACAACCCAGGCCAGGGCCATGGAAGATGTTGATTATGTCCATAGCTGGCGACCCTCGCAGCATAAAGAGCCCATGTCTCAATGATATTTTGCAATTCTCCTGGAGTTCCAGACCATGACCTACACCCCTCTCCCCCCTCCCAAACCCCTAAAAATTTCATCCCGTATCCAAACTCGTCTCTATCGTGGTGAGCTAGCTTCCCAACAGGTTGAAACATTTCAAGACTTTTTAAACGAGGTTGAACAGCAATTTTTGCATCATCGGATTATTTTGCACAATGCCTATACCCATTGGTTTAGCAAGGGATTGGCCACCGACAAAGAATTACGCCACTTTGTCCAACAGTTTTCAGTGTTCTCCAATCAGTTTTTGGTGGCGGCTCTAAATAAGGTGATTAATGCCCCAACATTAGAGCAATCACGAGCTAGTCGTGAGATTCTACTCAATGAGCTAGGGGTCATTTATCGTAACCCTCAGGTCACCCAAGCACAGCTTCCCAGCCTTAGCGAAGAGGATAAAGATCGGCAGGGTGACCCAGCCTTAGTCAGCACCGAAGGCACCGTTGACGGCGGCATTTGCCGGTTTCGTGCCGCTCACTTTGAGTGGCTACTCGGTGTCGCTAAGGGGTTGGGTCTCTCCTATGAAGACCTGGGTCAGTGTAAACACGGTAGTTCCACCACAATCCACTTCTGCAATGAACTCATTCGCCTCTATGGTAGCGACAACCCCAACCTTGCGGAAGGAGCTAGCTTTGCCGTTGAAAACTGGGCGGCGGCAGGATTCTGGCAAGAGCTAGAAGACGGCCTCCTAAAAATCAAACAGAGTCGTCATCCTCAGCTAAAACTAGCCTTTTTCACCTGGCATAACCGAGTAGAAGCCCAGCACGCCGGACATACCCTCGAAGAACTGGAATCAGTGTACTTCCATCCTGAATTTAACCGCGACCAGTTTCTCCAAGGTGGCCAGGAGATTCTAGAAGCCATTGCTGTGTTTTGGGATGGGTTAGAAGAGGATCGGCTCCCGAGAGGGGAGTTATGAGGCTTCCTGTTATGACACCTGCTTCACTTACCAATAATCTGTCTACCAATCCATCCGCCTGGTATCCTACTTCTGACCAGATCCAGAGTACCAACATCACCGCCCTACAACAGCAGCTGGGTCTAGATAGCTACGAGCAGCTCTACCAATGGTCCATCGACCATCGCGATCAGTTCTGGCACCAGATGATTCAGCGGCTGGGTATTCAGTTTCAACAGCCTTACTCCACTGTTTTGGACCTCAGCAATGGTATAGAACAGCCCCACTGGTTAGTGAATGCTCGATTTAACATCGTGGAGAGCTGTTTTTTGGCACCGCAGACAGAGACGGCGGTGATTTTTCAGCAGCCGGGTGGCCCCCTGCAGCGATGGACCTACGGTGAACTGGAGAGGCTTACAAATCGGGTAGCCAATGGACTGGTAACAGCGGGGTATGGCGTGGGGGATGAGATCGCAGTCATCATGCCCATGACCGTACAAGCCGTCGTTATCTACCTCGCCATTATCAAAATGGGGGGTGTCGTTGTATCCATTGCCGATAGCTTTGCTCCAGTAGAAATTGCCACTCGGCTCCATCTAAGTCGGACTAAGGCCGTTTTTACTCAAGTCAGCCTGAGGCGACGGGGCAAGGACTTGCCGCTTTACAGCAAATTAGTCACCGCTGTCGCCCCCCGTGCTGTGGTGATACCGACAGAAATTCCCTACGCTTTACGACCTGGAGATCTAACCTGGGATGACTTTCTCAGTGACGACGACCAGTTCACGGCTATCCCCTGTGACGCCAAGGCACCGCTCAACATCCTTTTCTCCTCTGGCACCACAGGCACACCGAAGGCTATTCCCTGGACCCACACCACCCCGATCAAATGTGCCACCGATGGCCACCTACACCACGATATTCACCCAGAAGATGTCATTGCCTGGCCCACCAGCCTGGGCTGGATGATGGGTCCCTGGCTGATCTATGCCGCTATGATCAATCAGGCAACCATAGCCCTGTATGACGACGCACCTCTGGATCGAGGGTTTGGTACCTTTGTCCAAGCGGCCGGGGTAACCCTCCTGGGCGTCGTCCCCAGTCTAGTCAGTGCCTGGCGACGCAGCGGCTGCATGACCGGTATAGACTGGCATCAGATCAAGGCCTTTAGCTCCACAGGAGAATGCTCTAATCCAGGTGATATGGCATTTCTGATGGCTTTGGGCGGTCACAAACCAGTGATTGAATATTGTGGCGGCACTGAGATCGGCGGTGGTTATATCACCGGCACCCTGGTGCAGCCAGCTTACCCATCGACATTTTCCACTCCGGCCCTTGGGCTAGCGGTGGTTATCCTTGATGACCAGGGGCATGCCAGTGATCGGGGGGAGGCCTTTATCATTCCTCCGTCCATGGGCCTATCGACCACGTTACTCAATCGCGATCACCATCAGGTTTACTTTGCAGATACCCCTGCCTACCCGCGCCCCTTGCGCCGCCATGGTGACCGTTTAGTGCAACTGGCTAATGGCTATTATCAAATCCAGGGACGGGTTGACGACACCATGAACCTGGGCGGGATTAAAATCAGCGCCGTCGAGATTGAGCGTGTGCTACAAGCACTGCCTAATGTGCAGGAAGTTGCTGCCATCTCAAGCGCGTCGAGTGGTCCCAGCGAGCTCGTGATCTATGCCGTCCTCACCCCATCGGGGCAATCTACCCAACAAGACTTACAAAACTGTTTCCAGCAAGCCATTCGACAGTGCTTAAACCCTCTTTTCCAAATTAAAGATGTTGTCATTGTCGAGACACTGCCCCGGACAGCGTCTCAAAAGATTTTACGACGAGACCTGCGAGCACATTATCAGGGCCAGGAATCTATGACACAGGAATAATCCGAAATCCTGACTGATAGCATCCGGTATCGAAGGGCATCCACAAGGGAGTGCCCCTACAGGATTGTCCATTATAGGCAATCTGTTACCATAACAATAACAACTGTAAAGTACTGTTGCGAAAACAGGGAAATTGTGTTTGCTATAATGAATATAAGAAAACGCAAGCTTGATAAGTGTAGTTTATCAACATAACCTCAAAACACTGTTCAAGTCTGCTTTTCCTCAGAGATAGAGCGTCTAGAAAATAAATTTAAAAGACAAAAGACGGGTCTACCTCTGATCACGCTACTTGTCCCGATAGCAAGTACTCATTTCGCTTGAAGGTCGATCGTTTTGGGTATGTCACCTTGAAAATTGGATAGCTATTGAGGCAGTACTATTCACACTTGTCGTAGAGTACTAACAACTGTTGGACATAATCTGGTCGATTCAGCATTCAACAAGTTAACTCCGCTAGTTTAGAGAGTTTATCTTTGGGACATTCCTGTAAAGGACTCTACACTACACCATGTGAATCAGTCATTAATAGCTGGTAAACGTGGGCTTTTGCAGAGCCCAAGGAGGATCTTATGAATACACCTGGCACATTATCATTAGAGCAGGAATTTCAACTCAAAATCTTGAGAGAACAAGTTGAAAACCTCTCACCCAATCAAGCTCAAGAGTTTTTGCTTGAAGCCATGCGTCAGCTCATGCTGAAAGATAATTGGATCAAGCATACGTTCAAAGAGTGTTGTTTGCAACTATAGACTCATGCTCAAAATCCATACTCAAAAGAGTGTGAACGGGCTGATCGAGATCTCTCAATCAGCCCTTAAATTAAGGAGGTTATCATGATTAGACAAATGGCTTGGCTACCCCAAGATGAGGGTAAGGAAAAGATTCTACATCTACGCATTGAGAGAGGCACACCCTGGCGTCCTTACACAATGTTCCCTCAGTTTACAATCCCTGACCATATGGCCATCGGCTCACGGGGCTTCTCTACGTTTCAAAAACTGTTGCGTGAGGGCTGGGAAATTATTGCTACTGAAAATGCCAATCAGCTATCGCTATTGAATGATTCTGAAGCTGCCTAGAGTGTCCTTGATAGAATTTCCGGGAAGCGGGCGTGTGATGCTTATAATGCGCAGACTCGGTTTGTCAATCTTGAAATGAATCTAAAGCCGTTGCGAGGCAAGTATCGGCCCAATGCTGTCAGGCAGGCAGACGTGCTGAATGATGAATTGATTTTGGATCGGTACCTTCGGTGTTTGGAGTTACCGTTCAAAATCTATGACTTGTGTTGTGCCCATGCAGGACGGATGGCGATTAAGGGAACTGCCCCGGCTATTGCCGCTAGATCTCAAGGTCATAGTCTGGGTAGTACAATTTTGTAAAGGTTAAAGAAAACTAACCTGAAACTAAGAATCCCATACTGTAAGGACTTTGGTACTGTCTGATTATTCTCTAGTCTTTAAGAAATAAAACTACCCGTGATTGTTTCGTGACAGGTTATGAATGGATGATTCTTCAGTTGATGTAGCCTATGCCCCTTGCTGTAATTTTGACAACCTTACCGGTTGCTGGCGTTTAGACAAATAATCTCATCAAGAGCGAGACAGATCACTCCACAAGCGACTCTGAGAAAGTACCACCAACCTCAGATGCTATGAATAGTGTTGCTGAGCTTAATTATTTCGCAAACGTGCCTACGGGTTATTATACGGCCTGACTGATAGCACCCGATATCGAAGGTCTCCCACAAAGGGATGCCTCTACAGAATTATCCATTTTGAATCGGGGTTGAGGAATTCGGATTTGGTATTAGGCAATGGGCGATATGTATTGTTTGACCTCATGGATATGGATAGCGTGATCACGAGTCGTAAGCTCCCTAGCTTTGCGGAAGCGTCTCTGTTGCCTGCGTTTCGTCGTCAATGGTCAAGCCTGTACAAAACCCTTGAGCGCCTTGAGTCGTCTGCTGACAAACTGATGCATTTGCAATAGACTACTACTTGCTTAAGGAGCATCGGCTAGTGTTGGCAGGTGACCATACGGCCTGGTCACGGCTCTGGTCACCAACATTAAAAGGGCATACCCATGCGCAGCCAAAGTGAGCTCCAGGCACAAATCTCGTTTTGACGAAATTCTATAGAAAAGCAAAGAAGCAGTGGGTTTCTTTGGCATTTCAGGTTGAAATAGCCAGAATGGTGGAATCAAGCTGATTTGAAATGAAGCCCATGCCCCATGCATTGATATTGACAGCCATCCCTGTTGAGTACTTGGAAGTACGTCAGCATTTAAAATCATTGCGAAAACAAAAACATCCTATTACAGGGAAAAATTACGAGCGGGGAAAATTTATTGCGGATAATCGCTCAATATGGAATGTCAATGTTGAAATCTATAGGCATTTAAAGTCGCTACGGAAAGACAATCTTCATACAGAGAAAGCTTATGGGGAAGTAAGAAAATTTATTTCTAACATTCAAACAATATACAACGTAGTTATTTCCGAACTGAAGAAGCTTCTTCTCGGTAAGCGGACAAGATGGGATGTGACCATTACTGAAATTGGCCTGAGTAATTCAAACGCAGCTGACGTCACAACACAGGCAATTAATTACTGCAATCCAGATATTATCTTTTTTGTAGGTATTGCTGGGGGTATAAAAGATGTCAAAATTGGCGATGTAGTAATTGCCGATAAAGTTTACTACTACGAAATGGGAAAAGATAATAAAAAATTTTCACCTCGCCCAGATATACGGCGATGTTCAAATGTGCTTATTGACCAGGCTAAATCAATTATAGGAAGTGAATGGTCCCAACGCATAATTAACGAATCAATGGCCATTATTAATCCCAGAGCCATGGTAGGGGCAATTGCAGCAGGAGAGAGAGTTTTAGGGGCTAAAGATTCAGAAACTTATAAGTTGTTGAGAGAAACTTATGGAGATGCACTTTCAGTTGATATGGAGAGCTTTGGCTTTCTCCAATCGGTTGCTAATTATCCTAAAGTCAAAGCACTTGTAATTCGCGGTATATCAGATAAAATAGAAGACAAAAATGCTGACGATCCCATTGAAGGGAGTGAAAATGAACGCCAGAGACGAGCATCTTGTCATGCCAGTGCTTTCGCGTTTGAGATGCTAGCAAGCCTGGAAGTTTCAATACCTCTGCAGAAGCTACTAAGGCATGGCCTTCATGCAATGATGCTAATTATTTTGATGCGCTTAATAGGTATACTACAGCCTTTTGAGTTGATAGCCTATGACATCTTAATGAGTTCACGGCCAGATGAAAAAATGGATAATCGAATTGCAATTATCGAGATCACAGAGCAAAATTTCCAAGGGACTGAAATCTCAAATGAAAAGCTATTAGCTCTCTTAACCACACTTAAAGAAGACTATAAACCTGAGATAATTGGCCTAGACGTTTATGTGGATCGACCTGAAAAGTCAGGCAATAAAGAATTAATCGAACATTTAAGAGATGCAAATAACAATATAATTTCCACATGTGTCATTGTTTCCCAAAAACCAGAAAGTACTCCAGGTGGAATTCCACCTGCTACCGTTCCAGCACAGCAATTAGGCTTTACAAACGTTCCATCTGAGGACGTTTTGGGTTTCAACTTACTTAGAGAACCTAGTTTCATTCGACGTTATCAATTAACTCCTCCTACACCAACCAAGGATGAGCAAGAAAGATTACCTAGTTGTGATGCAAATTTTTCGCTAGGTTTCTCACTAGCAACAAAATATCTAGAGTCCAAAAATTTTACACCTGCTCAAACTGTTTATAATTCAGAAATATACATGGAAAATGAGGAAGGTTATATTGAATATGAGCCTAAAAATATCGTTATAGAAGAACTTGAAGCTTGGGGAGGATATCGATGGCGAGATGTAGAAGGCTACCAAGTTTTACTTAATTATCGGTCCAATAAACATGGAAATAGTTTTCTGCGAGTAGGCATTGATGAAGTTATAGCTGAAAAAGTGCACAAAGATGTCTTGGCTAACAAGATTGTACTAATTGGTTACACTTCGGATATTCCAGGTCAATACCCTGATCATTACTATACTCCTCAAAGCTTACGATTCCCTCCTGGACAGCGTATGCCAGGGGTTCTTATTCATGCTCATCTAGTAAGTCAAATTCTCAGTTCTGTTATAGATGATCGCATTCAGATTAAGGTGTGGTCCTTTTACCATGATCTTCTTTGGATTGGAGTTTTGTCCTTTATAAGCATCGGAAGCATTTGGTTACGTCCACTGATGAAGCTATGGTTATTTGCAGTTATCAAAACAATATTAATAATCTCGATGTGCTGGTTTTTATTATCCAAACTTGGATTGTGGGTGCCTCTTGTTCCACCCACGTTAGTAGCATATAGAATCACATGGAAAGCACATAAACTAAGAGTGATTGAAAATAAATGGCTAACTCAATAAATATTTGATGAAATACCTTACACAGTATAAAGTCAGTATGTTAATCTTCCATACTTTGATTTTTGAAAAAGGCAGAAAGGAAATTATCATTATATTTTGAACTTATTTTTTATATTATTTTTTATATGGCATTTCTTTATCTGGTGAGATGTGTACTTAAAGCCAAAAAATTAGTCAGTCAATACTCCTGGTTCACTTCATTTGAGTAGGTCTCACTATAGGCTTGCTTAAATCGTAGTTAATATTCATAAGTAGTTTCGATCAAATTTCAGTTTTCAGACTTTTTGAATGTCAACAGAATACTAACAATGAGGAGAATATATACAGAATGATGTCGCGAATTATAATGATATTTACTTTAGTAATCATCCTATCGCTTAGTGACTTCACTAAGCATGATCTTTCTGCAATAGCCCAACCTTATTTCTCAGCAAAATCAAATGTGCAGACTAACCTTACTAAGATATTGACCTCTAAGCCAATATTTTTCATTGCTGAGGAACAAGGATTTGGAAAACAAGCTCAAAATCAACAACAAGCTAATCCTCCAAGGCGCGAAAGACGTAACCGTTCATTCTGGGCTCGACTACAAGATTTAGGAAGACGAGGTTCCTGCGGTGACTTGAATCCACCTCTGATCGCCCTTATGCCATCTTCTATAAATGATCAGGCCTTGGAATGGAATTTATTAGGAGAACTCCAAGATGCTCTAGCGTTTACTGTAAACTCATATCCAACTTTCTGGTTTTATATACCTGAGCTTTTACAAAAGGTCGAAGTCGCTGAGTTTATGATGCAAGATGAAAATGGTAAGGATATATTTGAACAACCAATTTATGTTCGACTTGAGACATCTGGCATTGTTGGCCTTGAACTTCCGAACCAAGAAAGGCCTTTAGTCCCTAACACACCATATCACTGGTATTTCTCTCCAATATGTGATTCTGAAAGGCCTGCCAGAAATCCCAGCATTGATGGATGGGTTGAACGGATTTCAACCAATACAACCGTTGAACTACAAGCACAACAAGACAATGTAGAAATGACGATAGAAGAGCTCTATAGCGTCAATGCCTGGTACGATGCTTTAGCACTCCTGCTAAATCTCCGTTGTGATGATCCAAAAAACTCTGCTCTAGGGACATACTGGCCCAGCATGCTTGAAGCTTTGAATTTGCCAAAAGCAACCTTGTCTGAAACAGACTTTTGCCCCCAGCAAAGGCAATTACAAGTTATTTACAACGGCCAATCGGCTGATACATTTTAAAGCTAGTGTTAGTCAAAATGCAAGAAGACTCTTCAACTTTGAAGCTTCTGGCCGAGACTTTAGAAATAAAAGGAGCAATGATCAAGCTTATTTTAATTTCTCAGATCTTCTCTAACGCCAGTCCCCTACCAGAAGATAAGGTGCCCAACTAGACAGGTTATGACCATTCTTTAAGAGGTTAATTTGAGCATTCTGTAAAGCTTGAGCTTTTGAGATATCTCGATCAACCAGCTGTTCATAGAAGGTTCTCATCAAAATAGATGTAGAGGAATCGTTAATACTCCAGAGAGTTGCCAAGGTACTTCTAGCACCTGATTGGATAGAAATACCTGCAATGCCCAATACTTCGCGATTGTCTCCAGTAGCAGTTTCACAAGCGCTTAACACTAATAGTTCTATGGGATTTAGGTCTCGACTGCGAAACAGCTCATTCAGCTCATTCAAGTTGATTTTGCCATCAACATCAACTTTAGCTTTATCTTGATCTTTTACCTTATCCTGAGATTCTTGACTTGGTGGTGTCGCAACGATAAACGTGTTTTCTCGCCCTGTTCCAAACTCACCATGGGTGGCTAAGTGCACCACATTGTGATTTGTAGAAGCTAAAGCTTTTTCAAGGCTTTCTTGGGTGAAGTTTTTATTTTTGATTTCATCCATATTGGGTACTGTTGCTCGAATGAAATCTAATTCCCTCTGTACAAAAGGTAAGGGGCCGAAACCCTTTAGTTTGGGATCTTCTGAAAGCCCTGCGGCTAATATGCTGAAGGTTTTATCAGGTTCTGATTGTGGTAATTGTAGGTCACCGAAGGTTACTGCGATCGCATATTTCTCAATCAAAAACTGCTCCTTTTCTTGATCATATAGAGCAGCCATGGGCACATTACGGAATGCCCCATCCAATATAAACACTAATGTTTCCATTGATTCTAGTTCTTCCCCAGCAGGACGAATCAACCAGTCATAAATCTCTGATGCTAATGGCTTACCTCGTTTGCTAGAGAAATAGGGACGTTCAAGTTCCTTACGAAATTGCTCTAGTTTTTCCTCGGTAGCAGAGAAGTTAGCATTAGTGCTAATCCCACTGGGGGGCTCTATCAGAATACTTTTTGAGATATATCTTTCTATCGGTTTGTCTGGTAGTTGTAGCAATACCTCTAATCGATCAGCTCCAGGATTATCTTCATCTGGCAAAATGATCGGATAAATGATGGCTGTTTTTGTATCTTGTTTGGCAATGTCTTGAATAGATGCTCTTTGAATGTCATCATTAGGTTCGATCAGTCCACAGGCCAAAAAACTTTCTAATTCGGCTACTCTTAAGTCATCAATGACGGTCTGAGCTTGGATGAGTTGGGTTGGATCCCCTTGTAAGTCTACATCCTCTTTTTCCTGATTTTTGGGGAGTAGTACCCCAATGTATTGTCGATATAAGGGCTCAATATTATCCCGAAAATTAAACTGCTCATCTGGCCCCACATATAGCAAATCTTTCCTCACCGTCTGTGCGTTTCTAAACGCTGCATCATAGTGCCAAAGTACACTTTCTCGATTTCGTTGCAGATTTTTATCCAGACGTCCCAGTTGCCACTCCCATTGATAAACCAAGCTAGGTTGATTATGGGCTTTGACCAGGGCCGCATCAGTGAATCGCCAAGCATCTTCATCACGTTTTGTCGTTTCGTAAAGATTTCCCAGGTAACCTAACGCGTAAGACTCGGCGATTTCGTCGTTGAGTGCTTGAGCTTTTTCTCTAGTATCAGCTAATAGTTCATAGAGCCGACTCTTTGAAATGTGCAGTTTAGTAGGGCATTTTGCTGTGCAGGTATCAAGAAGGCGTACCAATTTCATACGGATAAATAGTGACGGACGGCCTTTTGGTAAAGCATTTAGTTCTTCTAGTAAAGATTCTGGCTTCTTTTGTAACAACTTTTGCAGAAGTTCTTCTACTTCCTGCCACTTTTGATGGTGAATGGCCATATCAAGATGATTAAGTTGTGCTTGAAACTTTATTAATAAGGGAGGAGTAAGCACCTCTCTCTCATCATCTTTTTCAGAGTTATATAGTTCCTTATAGGCAGTGGATGCATCACCATATAGTTCCCCCGCATAATCCCAATCAGATGTTTGATTAGTTCGACTCGCAATAGCTCTCTTTTGTTGAGCCATAGCCTGTAACGTATTACCTAAGCTCAGCTGGGTTGCCGCTACCTCTGTTGGTAGATTTAACTTCTCAGCTAGCTCTAGACTTTTGTCTAGTGAAGTTTTAGAATCCACCAGATTTCCCATCAGACGCTCGGTTTCTCCTAAGTGACGCATAAGGATAACCTTGAGGGAAGATTCGGTTTGTTTCGCTAAAAGCTCACTAGCTTCTGACAGATGGTCGCTTGATTGTCGGAAAAAGCCTAAACTTCGTAGGGCAAGGCTTTGGTTGATTAAGCTTTTGACTCTGCCCTCGGGATAGTTAGCCTGTGTATAAACTTTGGTTGCTTCTTTCCATTTCTCCCGAGCTTCATCAGTTTGACCTTGAGCTAAATATAAATGCCCCTGAGTGTTAAGGGTTTGACCGTAAATTCTTAACCCTTGCTTAGAAAGCGATTTCGTTGGCTCAAGTAATTTATGGCTTGCGTTAATAGCAGCCTCGGCTTCTGGCCATTGGCCTAATTGACGATAGGCTAATGACAGGTTACTCAAGACTGTTGCTTGACTAAGGGTATTACCCTGGCGTTCAAATAACTGTTGAGCCTGTAACCAAGTAGTAGCGGCTTCAGCAAATCGTCCTGCAGTGTAGTATTTTCGCCCCTCTTGTAGCAGTTGCTGGCCATTGTTAGATTGGGCAAGAACCTGACTTTCTAAGAGTTGATCAGAGTGAGAGCTAACCGATGAAGTGATTGCTATTGCTGGATTCAGAAACTTGATCGGACTCCAACCATGCATGCCTAAAAATACTGTTAGAAGCGTAGTAGTTAGTGCTAGTCCTAACGGACGAAGCCATTGGCGAAATCGTATGAAGGGACTGATTTTCATGGTTAGCTACCGTCGCAATTGATCAAACTTATGAGGGCTGATGTAGAGATGCACAGGATAGGGAAGGTTGCCAACTGCTTTCAGCAATTAGAAATACTTCCCCTAATTCTGTCATAATTGCGTCTTGAGCGTCAGCTAACGTATCAAATTGTGGCTTTTCCGGGAGTAGACTTTCTGGTAATGGGGTAGATGATTCAGGTTGAGTAATAGTGGGTCCCAAGTCATCAAGGGGAGCATCATAACCTGGGATACCGGTTGGACCGATGGGCTGTCCCCCACGTCCGGTAATCTCGAAGTTACCTGCTGTTGAGCTATCTGCAGTAGCATTACCTCCAATATTGCAGCCTTGAGCAATCTGATCACTAGGATCGTTCAAATTACTGGGGAGTTCAGTAAGGCCCTGACTAGGGTCAAGATTTAAGTTATTGAGAATGACTTCTCCAGGATCACCAAATTGGGAGCTAGCACTGAGATCATTAGTGGGTCGGGCTCGCAGCTCAGCTGTAGTGAGTCCTTCTGGATCACTAAAGTTTAAAATACTTAGAGCAGTGACCTCAATGCGTCCACCATTACCACTGACTGCATTAGCAATGATGTCATTGTTTTCAAGCAAAGGGGCTACTAGAAAATCGGTTGAGATCGTAATGTTGCCTCCATCACCAGCATTTGGGGTTGTATTGGTGGATTCTGCATTAATGAAACTCCCGCGACGCATGACAATGGCTCCATCCACCAAAAAGTTGATATTGCCTCCTCCTTCCTCTGAAGCCGTTTGAGCAGAGAGTTCAACCGCATCTTTTAAGATGACTATGTCAGCAGCAACATCAAGGTCACCTGCCGGACCAGTTGTAGCACCTGTACTTTCAACGGTTAGATCACCTGCCCCTTGAACGGTAAGAGTATCTGGCACCGTAAGTATCAAATTGCCCCCTGCAGCTCCACTAGATGTCTTGGCTTCAATCAAGCCGTTACTCGATAAGGTGATACGTAAGTCTGAGCTGTTATTAGATTGCAAACGGACATCCCCTGCTGTGCCTTCATTGGAGGTAGATGCACTGATCTGACCATCATTGCTCACTGAGAGAGTATCGGTAGCAATGTTAATCCCGCTACTATTACCCAAGCCGCCTTCTTCTTCTTCACTCATCGGCTTATTCACCTGGCTAGCAATGGAAGAAGCCTCTCCATCAACCATAATATCACTGGCAATAATGCTTAAGAGACCTGAATCCCCTGTACCTCCAGTAGAAGTATCTACTTTGCCACCGTTTTCAGCGATTAGGTTCCGGGTGGTGATAGTCAAATTCCCACTATTACCTATTGCCCCTTCCTCAGCTTGGCTCCCAATACGAGAGCTAATGCCCTCAAAGCGACCATTTGCATCAATGCGCTCAACACGGCCATTGACTCTTGTCTCACCAGTGGCGGTAATTTCGATGGAACCTGAATTTCCTTTCCCCCCGTTAGCAGTTGAAGTACTGACACTACCTAGATTCTGCACCAAAAGATTATTCGTGTTGATGATCATCCCGCCACTATCACCTATCGCCCCTGAACTCACTTCACTAACAATGGCAGAATCTTCACCATCAACAATTATGTTGCCAGTGGCAGTAATTGTTAACTGGCCTGAATCATTACTAGGTGTAATAGTGGTTTTATCACTAGCCGTTGAAGTACTGACCCGACCAATATTTTGTACGAAGAGATTTCCAGTGTTGATGACAAGGCCTTCACTGTTGCCATCTCCATCTATGTTTACTTGACTAGCAATAAAAGAACCATCACCATCAACTGTAATGGTATCAGTGACAGTGATCATAACGGGGCCTGCATTTCCAATACCTCCAGTAGAAGCATCGATCTTTCCACCCTCTGTAACTGACAAGTTATTAGCATTAGTAATAACAATACCTTCACTGCGACCTTCTGCCCTATCTTTTACTAGGCTCAAGATACCTGAACCATTACCGCTAACTGTTATATTGCCATCAGCAGTAATCTGCACCTGACCTGCATCGTTAGTAGGGGTAATAGCAGTCGCATCACTAGCAGTTGAAGCACTAATCTGTCCCTGATCAAGCACTAAAAGATCATTGGTTTGGAGAATAATACCTTCACTACGACCATCTCCATCTACATTCACCTGACTGGCAATAGAAGAACCCTCATTCTCAACCCTAATGTTGTCATTAGCAGTAATCATTATGGGACCTGCATTTCCAGCACCTCCAGTGGAAGAATCAATCTTTCCACCACCTGTAACAGTAAGGTTATTAGCATTAGCAATAACAATACCGCTGCTATTACCCTCTGCTCCGTTTTCTACTTGGCTTAAAATTCCTGAACCGTTCCCACTGACTAGTACATCATTAGTAGCTGCAATGGTTATCAAACCTGCATCTCCGATTCCTCCGTTAACAGTAGAGGCACTAATACTCCCTCCATCAATAACTGAAAGAGGATTGATATTGTTCTCAAGCCTAATGTTGCCAGTAGCAGTAACCACTATGGAACCTGCATTTCCGATACCTCCAATTGAGGCATCAATCTTGCCACCGTTTTCAACAGTAAGATTTTGGGTAGCAAGAGTGATGCCTCTGCTATTGCCCACAGCACCGTTTTGCACCTGGCTAAAAATGCCAGAGCCATTCCCACTTACTAGTACATCACCAGTAGCCATAACGGCTATCAAGCCTGCAGTTCCAGTACCGCCGCTAGTGGTAGAAGCACTAATACTACCACCCTCTACTAATTCAAGATTATTGGTGATGATAACAATTCCACCACTCTCACCATTTGCCCCCGGATTTACCTGACTAGTTATACCCAAGAGGGCCTCGACTCTTATATTCTCAGCAGTGATATTAATCTGACCTGAATCACTACTACCGCCTGTAGAGGTGTCGAATTTTCCAAAACCTGCAATGGTCAAGTCTTGGGTCTCTACAATAATGTCCCCACCCCCTTGTTGGGCTAAGCCATCATTCACTTGAATAATTGGGGCTTCGAGAGCTAAATCATTAGAACTGTTGGAATTTACCTCTCCATTTACTGAGATTGTTTCTGAAGCTTGTAGGGTTAAGTTGCCGTTACTCAGTAAACTTCCAATTGTTCCGCTAGTGAGGGTTTGATCGCCAGGGTCTTCTGAAATAGACCAAATCCCATCATCCTGAAGCCCTGAAGGAATGTTAACAGTAACTGGATCATCCACAATGGTTATATTGGTCGGATCCAGCAGCAACATTCCGGTTTCACCCAAGGGTGCCGTCGTGTCTACCGTGCCTTGGAAGGTCAAAAACTCAGCTCCACTAACTTCTACGAAGCCTCCATTACCTTCCGTAATGCCACCCTTTGCGGTAATCGAGCCATAAAATTGAGTATTCCCATCTGCCCAAACAATGACTTGACCACCATTACCACCTTCTAATGCATCAGCGGTAATAATTACATCTAGACCAACAAACGTTTGCTCTGCAGTGGGCACCATTCCCTGGCCTTGATAGTCGCCACCCAGCAAAACTGAGCCACCTCCAGCAATGCTAGCAACATCTACCGTAGCCTGGTCAATTAAACCGACTGAGTTACCAAGAACCTGTATTTCGCCGCCCACAGCAGTAAGATGACCACTACTAAGAACAGTATCGCCAAATAGTGTAAGCGTTTGGCCTGGTCCTACAGCCAAATTGCCTTGATTGGTGATATCTTCCTGAGGGACATCGCTGAACTGTACCCCCAATGGCACACTCATCGTTAAAAGTGATGCTCCTTGAGGATTGTCAGCACTAAATAAGCTTCCGTCAGTGAATTCAAGCGCGCCTGCTGTACTAGCCGTAAACGCACCTTGAATATCAAGCTCAGCATTGGGACCAAAGGTAATGCCATTTGGGTTTAGCAGAAATAAATTAGCCGTACCATCCACACCCAGTAAGCCGTCAATATCAGAGCTATTGAGTCCGGTAATTCGACTCAGAATCGTTTCAATGTTTTCAGGGTTGGAAAAATAGACCTGTTGCCCATTGCCGATATTAAAATCTTGAAAGCTGTGGAATAAATTTGCTCCTCGAATTGCTCCGCCATCAACACGGTCAATGTTGTTGTCATTAATAACAATGGAGCTTTCATTTCCTAACGTGTCATCGGGAATAATTTGTGCGATCAGAACTCCGTCGTCAGGTGATAATGCATGAACTGCCGTTGTCCCATAACTGATGACAAACACTAAACCAAATTGCAGCCAGCGAGCATATTGGGAGTAAGCCATAGGACACGAAGGTAGATTATACTCATACTACACAATCGCTGCAGTAGCATAACTCTTACGCAATCTTTTGTATAGGTAATTGCACTTAACCTTTGTTGACGTCCAGAAATGGCATATTTCCAGAAAGGAAGCTAATGGGTTCAAATCGGACTTGGTCTATGAAGGTGGATGTAAGGCTGCACATGATACGGAAGACCGCCAGGCAGTGTCTGCAACTAGAAAGACCTCTCCTGATTCGGTTACAATCGCTTCTTGGGCATCAGTTAATTGGGACCGATTTGGAGCAGTAGGGATTGAACTTTCTGTATCTGGCTTCTTCGATGACTCAGGCTGAATTATGTCTGGCCCCAGATCATCAAGCGGTGCATCTTCGCTAGCAATATCAGTTGGTTCTAGACGCTGTCCCCCACGCCCGGTGATGATAAAGTCACCAGGTGGACCATCATTACTAGTAAAGTCCTCAGCACGGCAGCCTTGAGTAATGCGGTTAGCTGGGTCTACAAGATCGGTTGGCAGTTCAGTAAGTTCCGGGGCAGGATCAGCATCCAATCTCACCGTTCCATCGATACCAAAGTTAGAACTGGCGCTAATATCGCTGATAAAGTTTCCTCTCAAAGTAGGACTGAACTGCTCGACTTCTCGAAACCCAACAATAAGATTGGCATTAATGTCAATGACACCACCTTGGCCAAACAAGCTATTAGCCAGGATGTCGTTGTCTTCTTCGGGAATCGTGAAGACAAAACTTGCATCGATATCAACATTACCACCTCCACCTGTAGTACTTGCATCTGCCAGAATCAGACTACCTCGTCGCATAAGGAGCAAATCCACATTCTGAATAAAGATGCTCCCTGCACCACCAGGACCATTGCTGCTGGTTATAAGCTCCGTGTTGTCTAACTTTACCACTTCTGCATCACGAATGCTGATGCTGCCTGCACGTCCACTTCCGCCTGTGTCTGTATTAAAGATAGTACTATTGAGGACAACATTGTCGTTAGCAACAAAGGTAACATTACCACCATTGCCAGTGCTATTTGCGCTGGTATTACTAAGGATTTGACTATTATTTAGTTGGATTGTACCAGAACTCAAGAATTGAATATCACCAGCATCTGTAGCTCGATTAGTATTACTCCGAATGTCTACATCAGTCAAATTTAAATTCCCAGCACTGGTAATAATCGTATTGCCGGACTGGCCAAAGTTACTAAGATCTAAAGGTATCCGATTGTTAGGATCGAAAGGATCCATAATGTCTACTTGACGGCTTGTGGTCAGATTTAGATTGCTGATCGTTAAATTCTTCCCTAAGCCTTGAATATCAATATTGCCTGATTCACCATCACTTGAGAGGGTAAATATCTCGATGCCAAAAATATTGCTCGCTTCTAAGTTTGCGAGTCCGCCTGCTCCTGTTGTACCTCCTCCTGGCGCAACAGAAAAAGCCAATATCGAAGTATCGTTGCCCATAATGAGACCATCTTCAGTCAGAAGAGTAATATCACCACCACTTCCTGCAGTGCCCGACAATGAAAACGAAAATAAGTCAAGATTTTTATTGATTGTGATATTGCCTGAATTCAAAGATTCGATAGAAATGCTACCTCCATCGCCAGCACTACGTGAACTTGAAAGCGAAGATGAGTTTAACCTTTCGTTGGTTGTAATATCGCCTGAGGTAGAGGAGAGAACAATGTCCCCACCATTGCCAGCATCACCCAAGTTGGAGTTTGAGAATGAGAACGAATTCAACCTTTCGTTGGTTGTAATATCGCCTGAGGTAGAGGAGAGAATAATGTTTCCTCCATCTCCAGCATCTCCAGAAGTTTGAAATGAGGCAGAAGATGAGTTTAATTCGCCATCACTAATGATATCACCTGACATGGAAGAGATAGTAATGTCCCCACCATTGCCAGTGACACCCGAGCTAGAGTACGAGGTTGCTCTTACATCCTGGGTGATTCTGATATCGCCTGACATGGAAGAGATAGAAATATTTCCGGCATTACTAGTAGCTCCTGTAACCGAGTCTGAATAAGAATCTAATCTTCCATCGATTGTAATATCTGATTTTGAAGAGATAGAAATATTCCCACCATTCCCAGTATTGCCATTACGTGCGAATGAGGAGGACGAAGTCAAAGAGTCACTATTATTGATTGTGATGTTGCCTAAGGTTGCCTCGATGGAAATATCTCCTCCATTACCAGCATTACCTATTTCAGAGGATGAGGGTGAGGCCACATTTCCATTGATTGTGATATCACCTGATATTGAGGAAATAGAAATATTACCCCCATTACTAGAATTTCCTGGGTCTTTCATTGAAGCTGATACTGAGTTTAAGTTTCTGGCACTAATATCCCCCAAGGCGGAGATAGAAATACTTCCTGCATTACCAGAATTTCCCGCATAAGAGTAGGAGAAGGTATTTACTTCATCATTAATTGAAATATCACCTGAACTTGAGGTGATCGAAATGCTTCCCCCATTACCAGAATCATCCACGGTTGAAACTGAGAGAGATTCTAACTTTCCATTGATTATAATATTGCCAGTTGCCGAGATAATAATCGACCCTGCATCGCCACCATTGTTATCAGAGGTATTGATACTGTCAATAATGATACTTCCCGGAGGTTGGTCAGCTACGGTACCTTCTTCAAACGTTGTTCCTCCGACTGTTTGTGGTAAATTAGGTGGGCTAACTAAATTTACCCCTGATCGCAGGATTGCAGTCCGATTGCTGGCCAATAAATCTTCATCAGAACCTGACCCATCCGCCACCAAGGTTGTATCTGGACCCGTGATAGAAATATCCCCACCTTGAATACTGCCTGTAGCTTCAACCTTTAAGGATGCACCAGTGTAATCTCCAAGTATCACATCTCCATCAGCAAAAATACTTGGGTCATGGAAGCTGACAAAATTTCCCGGTGTCCTTTCTAGTGTAAGCAACTGAAAGTTTCCCCCACTCTCAAAGTGGGCATCCCCTGAAATTGTCCCGCCACTGATGAGGGTCAAATCCCCTCTACTAATAAAGGGTGTGTGCTCTAAATGTTGTAATGTCCAAATATCAATACCTTGATTTCCCTGAATTGTTAGATCATTGCCTGATCTAGTGATAAAAGCATCTGTCGCTGTATCTCTAATTGTTACTGTATCTTGGGCCTGCAATGCTAGATTGCCTCCCGCCATTAATTGCCCTTCCAAATACAGCTGATTTCCAAATAGCGTCAGACCTTGTCCAGTTTCTAAAATTCCAGTGCTGGTAATATTCCCTTGGACTGAGTTACCGAATTGTACTCCCAGTGGAACACTCATCGTCAAAAACGATGTCCCTTGAGGATTGACAGCACTAAACACACTACCGTCGGTAAACTCAAGTGTGTCTGCTGTACTTGCTGTAAACGCACCACGAATATCAAGCTCAGCATTAGGACCAAAGCTAATACCGTTTGGGTTTAGCAGAAATAAATCGGCAGTGCCGTCAACACCTAGTAATCCATCAATGTTAGATACATTACTCCCGGTAACCCGACTGAGAATGGTTCCGATACCCTCAGGATTCACAAAGTAAACCTGCTGTCCGGTATTAACATTAAAGTCTTGAAAGCTATGGAATAGGTTAGCGCCTCTAATTGCTCCACCGTTAATGAAATCGCTATTACCGTTATCAATAACGATGGAACCTTCACTGCCTAGGGTATCATCTGGAATAATCTGTGCAATGAGTTCCTCTTCAGCAGGAAACAAGATTTCAGGAGAATTAGCAGGATACTTGTTAGGTATGTAAGACTGAAGTTGGATATCATTCGGTGAGGCAGCATAGACAACTGTTGTTATCTGATTTGCGAGTAAAAATAAACCAGACAGCAACCAGTATTTACCTTGGTGAGTATGAGGTATGACAACAGGGAATCGGATGGTAGATATCTTCATTTTCAGAAACTCCTAAGTTGCTCCAACTCATGAGGGTTGACTTAATGCAGTACATGATACAGAAGGTTGCCAAGCACCATCAGCAATAAGGAAAACTTCACCTGATTCAGTGACAATGGCGGTTTGAGAATCTGCTAATGGGACAGGTTGCTGGTTTAAGGGAAGCGAACTTTCTGTATCTGGCATCAATGATTCAGGCTGAACTATGTCTGGCCCCAGGTCATCAAGCGGTGCATCTTCGCTGACGATGTCAGATGGTGCCAGAAGCTGTCCCCCACGTCCGGTGATAATGAAATCACCAGGTGGACCATCGTTAATGGTAAAGTCTTCGGCACGGCAGCCTTGGGCAATACGGTTCGCTGGGTCTATCAGATCTGTCGGTAATTCGGTGAGTTCCGAAGCAGGGTCAGTATCCAGGCGTATTGTGCCATCGACATCGAATTCAGAGCTAGCATTAATGTCGCTGATGCGATTGCCCCTCAATGTTGGGCTAAACTGCTCGACTTTTCGAAAACCAACAATAAGATTAGCGGTGATATCAATCATGCCGCCTTGACCAAACGAAGCGTTAGCCAGAATATCGTTATCTTCTTCAGGAATGGTAAACACAAATCCTGCATCAATGACAACATTACCGCCACCTCCTGTATCACTTGCTTCAGCCAGTATCAAACTACCTCGACGCATAAGAAGCACATCGACATTCTCAACAAAAATGCTGCCTGCACTACCAGAGCCGTTACCACTGGTGACGAGTTCAGTGTTATCTAATTTTGCAACGACTGCATCACGGATGGTGATATTTCCCCCAGTACCTCTGCTACCAGTCCCCGTAGAGGCTGAAATTTGAGGGCCTTCTCCAAGGGTATTGATTTCAATACTGCCGCTGTTTTTAGGTTGCAGTATTACGCTACCAGCAGAAGCTGGGCCACTAGTACTGACTGATACTATCGTTTCGCTGTCAGCAAGATTAATCTCATCAGCTCCTATAGTTATGGTCCCGCCAATACCTTCATTTACAGGGCTGCTAGTTTCGGCAGTTACACGGGCTCCATTTTGAATATTTAGCAAAGGCGTCATGATACTAATACTACCTGCACGACCACTGCCTTCTGTGTTGGTATTAATGCGGCCACCGTTAAGCGTTATACTGTTTTCTCCTGTAATGAAAATATTGCCACCATTTCCGCTACTACCAGAATTGGTATTACTAAGAATTGCACTGTCGTTGAGTTGAATATCGCCAGCACTAATTATTTCTAGGTCGCCAGCAGCCGCAGCCCGATTCGCATCGCTAAGGATTTTAACTGCATTCAGTGTTAAGTTTCCATCACTGGTAATGGTTGTCTTACCAGCCTGGCCGAAATCGCTCAGAACCAGTGTGATTGTTTCATCACCTAGAATACTGGGCTCTTCGAAGGGATTTGAAGTTATTACCTGACCACTGGTGATCAGATTCAGATTACTAATTGTTAAACTATCGGTAGAACTATCAATTTCAACATTGCCAGATTGTCCAGCACTCGAGATAGTTAATACTTCTAGATTGGAAATTTCTTGTGCTTCGAGAGATATTGTTCCGCCTGCTCCAGTGATACCACCTTCTCTTACAATTGACAAAGCATTTATCTGAGCATTGTTATTACCAATAATAACGCCATCTTTAGCCAGAAGAGAAATGTCTCCCCCATTCCCAGCAGTACCTGAGTCTGAGAATGAAAATGAGCTCAAACGTTCATTTGTTGAAATATTGCCAGAATCTGAAGAGATAGAAATCGCCCCTCCATTCCCAGCAGTGCCTGAGCCTGGTGAGGACGAGAACGAGTTCAAACGTCTGTTAACTGTGATATCCCCAGAACTTGAAGAGATAGAAATCTTCCCTCCATTTCTAGCAGTGCCCAAAGCCGAGAACGATCGCGAGGTCGAGTTCAAACTTTCATTGGTTATAGTGCTACCAAAAGTTGTAATGTTGCCTGAACCTGAGGAAATAGAAATTGCCCCTCCATCCCCGGCAGTACCCGTGTTTGTGGACGAGGATGAGTTCAACGCTGCACTGGTTGTAATGTTACCTGAGCCTGAGGAAATAGAAATCGCCCCCCCATTCCCAGCAGCACCTGAGGCTGCAAATGAGTTCGATTCCACACCGCCATTAATCTCAATATCACCCGACTCTGAGGAAAGATAAATAGCACCACCATTGTTAGGAGTGTCTGAGGATGATTCTGCCGCTGAGGCCGAAAAAATACCTCCATCAATCGTAATACCACCAGCACCCGAAAAAATATCAATACTCCCGCTATTGCCAGCATCACCCGACTCTGAGAATGAGCCTGAAGATAAACCTCCACCAATTGTAATGCCACTAGCATCCGAGGAAATTTTTATGTCTCCACCATTACCGCCATCCCTCAAGAATGAGAGCGAATTTGAAGACACATTCCCACCAATTGTAATATCGCTAGTCTCTGAAGAGATAACAATATCCCCTCCATTATTCCCTGAATCAGAACCCGAGAATACTGTTCCATTAATCGTGATACTACCTAACTCTGAGAAGACAGTAATGGCTCCTCCAGTACCCGAGCCGGTCATAAGTTCCCTGTTGCCCGAGGATGAGTTTAAGTCCCTCATAATGACGATATTACCAGTAGCATTAAGGATAATTGGTCCTCCATCTCCACCGTCGGGATCAGATGTATTTATATCGCTAACGACAATACTGCCTGAAGGTTGATCGGCAATAACACCCTCTGAAAACAAAGTAGGAATCTCACCAGCAGTCTGAGGAATATTTGGAGTATTCGTTGAATCTACCCCAGCTCGTAAAATCGTAGCACGACTACTAGCCAACAAATCTTCATCAGAACCCGATCCATCTGCCATCAAGTCTCCACTTGTATCCGGCCCAGTAATTTTGATATTCCCTGCCTGAATGCTTCCCGTTGCCTCAACCTTCAACGCCGCTCCCTGATAATCACCAAACACCACATCCCCATCAGCAAAAATAATCGGGTCATACAAGCTAACAAAATTTCCTGGCAGTCCTTCTAACGATAGAAACTGTAAACTTCCCCCACTCTCAAAATGAGCATCCCCCGAAATCATCCCATCACTGATGAGGGCCAAATCCCCCCCACTCACAAAAGGAGTCTGCTCCAAATGCTGCAGCGTCCAAATATCAATCCCTTGATTCCCCTGAATCGTCAGCTCATCCCCAGACCAAGCCATAAAAGCATCCGTTGCCGTATCCCGAATCGTCACTGTATCCTGGGCCTGCAACGTTAAATCATCCCCCGCGATTAACTGTCCTTCCAAATACAGCTGATTACTCGATAGCGTTAAGTCTTCTCCCGTTCCCAAAACCCCAGTGCTGGTAATATCCCCCTGGGGTAATGCCCCAAACTGAACCCCCAACGGCACACTCATTGTTAAAAATGATGCCCCTTGAGGATTTACAGCACTAAAGACACTCCCATCGGTAAACTCCAGTGTGTCTGCTGTACTCGCTGTAAATGCACCAAGAATATCAAGCTGGGCATTAGGGCCAAAGGTTATGCCATTTGGGTTCAGCAAAAATAAATCAGCGGTACCATCAACGCCTAGTAGACCATCAATGTTGGACACATTGTTTCCGGTGATCCGGCTAAGGATTGTCTCAATGCCCTCAGGGTTTAAAAAATAGACTTGCTGGCCTGTGTTGATATTGAAGTCTTGAAAACTATGGAATAGGTTGGCACCTCGGATTGCTCCGCCATGAATGACATCACTATCATTTCCATTAGTGAATATGGAGCTTTCTGGCCCTAGTGTGTCATCAGGAATAATTTGGGCAATGAAAACCTCATCACCAAGCGGGGCTGCCTGGACCACCGTTGCTATATGACTGATGAAAAGTACTAAACCAAGCTGAAACCAGCGAACACATTGGATGTGTGTCATAGTCCTATGGCAATAGGTTTTGCCAATACGATCAACTGTATTCTTGCTTCAGCACCCTTCAGTAATCTTATTGGATAGATGCTGGATAGGTGTTTGAGTTTGTGAAGCTTAACGCAAGGCTGTACAGGATACTGAAGGTCGCCAGTCACCCTCAGCAAGCAGAAAAACTTCACCTGATTCGGTGACAATGGCCTCTTGAGCATCCGCCAATGAGGTATGGGGTGAGTTGTTTATAAGCAGTGAGCTTTCTGCATCTGATGTCGAAGGCTCTGATTGAATAATGTCTGGTCCCAGGTCATCAAGTGGTGCATCGTCGTCTGCGATATCTTCCGGGCTTAGGAGTTGTCCCCCGCGTCCGGTAACGGTGAAGTCACCTGTTGAACTATCAGTAGTAGTCCTATTTGCAGTACTGCAACCTTGGGCAATACGATTAGCTGGATCAGCTAAGTCAGTAGGAAGTTCAGTAAGCTCTGGGTTGGGATCAGCATCTAGATTCACTATGCCATCAATGCCTGAGTTGGAACTGGCACTGATGTCGCTGATGCGATTACCCCTTAATGTTGGGCTAAACTGCTCAACTTCTCGAAAGCCAATGATGAGATTAGCTGTGATATCAACAGTCCCGCCTTGGCCAGAGTTAGCAGTAGCCAGGATATCGTTGTCTTCTTCAGGAATAGTGAAGGCAAAACCTGCATCAATGAAAACATTACCACCACCCCCTGTGTCACTTGCTTCAGCCAGAATCAGACTCCCTCGGCGCGTAAGGAGTAAATCTACATTCTCAATAAGAATACTCCCTGCGCTACCAGAACCGTTACCACTAGTGACAAGTTCGGTGTTATCTAATTTTGCAACATCTGCATCACGGATAACGATATTTCCCCCAGCACCACTGCTACCAGGCCCTGTGGAGGCTGAAATTTGTGGGCCTTCTCCGACGGTGGTGATATCAATGCTATCGCTACTAATAGGCTTAAGAATTATGTTGCCAGCAGTAGCTGGGCCACTGGTACTGACTGATATTGCCGTCTCGTTGCCAGAAAAATTAACTTTGTCAGCCTCTATGTTTACGGTCCCGCCAGCACCTTCTCTCACAGAGCTGTTAGTTTCGGCAGTTACACGGGCTTCGTTTTGAATGTTTAGCCGAGGTGTCTGGATGTCAATACTACCTGCACGGCCACTTCCATCGGTATCAGTATTAATTAGACTATTATCGAGAGTGGCGCTGCCTATAGCGTTAATAATAATACTGCCTCCGTTGCCACTACTCTCGATATTGGTATTGCTAAGAATCTGGCTATTATTAAGATGAATGTTACCAGCACTAAAGACTTCGACATTTCCAGCATTCGTAGATCGATTGGCATCACTTCGAATTTCAACCTCATTGAGGATCAAATTTTCAGCACTAGTAATGACTGTATTACCAGCCTGACCAAGGTTACTAAGATTTATGGTGATTGTCCTACCAAATAACGAGAGAGGATCAGGAATTGTTACTTGACCACTTGTAATCAGATTTAGTTCGCTGATTGTTAAGCTTTCCTCTAGGCTTTGAATTTGAACGTTTCCCGATGCATTAGTATTGGAAAGAGTAATGATCTCTAGGCCAGAAATGTTTCTTGCCTCTAGGTCTACCATCCCACCTTCTCCAGTTGTTACACCTTGTTTTGAAATAGAAGCAGTAATTAGCTGAGATTTATTGCCAACAATAGTACCTTCTCTAGTAAAAAGGGAAATATTTCCTCCATTACCAGTAGTACCGAAGGCTGAGTATGAAGATGAATTTAAACGATTGTTAATTCCGATATTTCCAGACACTGATGAGATAATAATATCTCCGCCATTGCTTGCATAATGTGAGTATGATCGAGAACCTGATGCTGATCTCGTACTCAAAGCTTCATTGGTTATAACATTGCCAGAAACCGAAGAAATAGAGATGGTCCCTCCATTACCAGTGGCGATATTATTAAGCGAAATTGAGTCGGCAGACAAGGCTTCATTGGTTGTAACATTGCCAGAAACTGAAGAAATAGAGATAGTCCCTCCATTACCAGTGGCGTTACTAAAAATTGAAGATGAGCGTGTACTTAAACGTCTATTAGTTGTGATATCACCAGAGGTTGAGGAGATCGAAATTGTTCCTCCATTACCAAGAGTGCCAGAATTTGAGAATGAATTTGATTGTAAAAGCCCATTAATTAAGATATCACCAGAGGTTGAGGAGATCGAAATTGTTCCTCCATCACCAGAATTGCCAGTGCTTGAATATGAGCTAGAGGATAATTCATCTGTAATAATATCACCAGAGGTCGAGGAGATCGAGATTTCTCCTCCATTACCAAAGACACCTACAGCAACTATCGTATCTGCATTAGAAGAATTTTCAATGGTGATATTACCACCCGCTGCAAGGACAATGGGACCACCATTGCCAGAATTCCTGGTGCGAGATAATGAAAAAGAACCTAAAGCAACAGTTCCTGAGCTTGGAAAGGGCACACCAGCATTTTGCATGGTGGGAGTTTCAAAGAAGCCTGTAGTAGTTATATCGCCACTTGCTGTCAGCATAATCGGCCCTCCATCTCCACCATTGATATCAGAAGTATTGATGCTGCTAACAATAATACTTCCCTTCGGCCACCCATTTACAGCATCTATATTAAAGGCTGTACCTTCAGCTGTTTCAGGCACATTCGAAGTACCCATCGCATCCACCCCAGCTCGCAAAATCGCAGCACGACTACTAGCCAACAAATCTTCATCAGACCCTGACCCATCTGCTCTTAAAATTGTATCCGGTCCCGTGATAACAATATCCCCTGCCTGAATACTCCCCGTCGCTTCAACCTTTAAAGCAACACCAGTATAGTCACCAAACACCACATCCCCATCAGCAAAAATAATCGGGTCATGCAAACTAACAAAATTTCCAGGCAGTCCTGCTAACGTCAGAAACTGCAAACCTCCCCCACTCTCAAAATGAGCATCCCCCGAAATCACCCCATCACTGATGAGTGCCAAATTTCTTCCACTAACAAAAGGAGTCTGCCCCAAATGCTGTAACGTCCAGATATCAATCCCTTGATTCCCCTGAATCGTCAGCTCATCTCCAGACCGAGCAATAAAAGCATCTGTTGCCGTATCACGAATCGTCACCGTATCCTGGGCCTGCAAGGTTAAATCATTCCCCGCAATTACCTGCCCTTCCAAATACAGTTGATTACCCGACAGCGTTAAATCTCCTCCCGTTTCCAAAACCCCAGTACTGACAATATCCCCTTGGGGTAATGCCCCAAACTGCACACCCAACGGAGCACTCATCGTCAACAACGATGCCCCTTGATGATTGACAGCACTAAACACACTGCCATCCACAAACTCAAGCGCGCCTGCTGTACTCGCCGTAAACGCACCACGAATATCCAGCTCAGCATTAGGACCAAAGGTAATACCGTTGGGATTCAACAGAAATAAATCAGCAGGTCCAGCCACCCCCAACAAGCCATCAATATTAGAACCATTACTGCCAGTCACCCGACTGAGAATTGTTTCAATGCCCTCAGGGTTAACAAAATAGACTAGCTGGCCAGTATCAATATTAAAATCTTGGAAACTATGAAAGAGATTACCTCCACGAATAGCTCCACCATCAATACTGTCAATACCATTGTTCTCGACAAGGAAAGATCCTTCATCTCCCAATGTCTCATCTGGAGAAATCTGAGCAATCAAGATACCTTTGTTGGAGAATACACTCTCAGGCAGACTTATAGGATGTTCATCAAGTAAACGATGTTGAAACTGCACATCACTAAGAGAAGCTGCCTGCACAGCTGTTGCCATATGACTGGTTGCAACAACAACTAAACCACACTGAAACCATCGCACACATTGAGAATAAGCCATAGGGAACCGCAGCGTTTTTCGCCATTGCTATAAACCGTTTTTCTAGTTCGGCACCCTTGCGCATCGTTCTACAAAGTGATTAATGGAGCTGGTAGCAGGCTCTTAACATTAGACATTAAAAGAATGAGTATTGTAACGTAAAATATACGCCATTCTCTTGTAGAGAATGGCGATCATCTGGCACAGAAATTAACGGAATTCCCCAATCCAGCCGAGCAATTAGATCTGGCTGTTGAAATAACAGACCAACCCCCACGCTCGCTAACGAGTCAGAGTTACCCCCTTCCGCATTCCAACCGTAGCCCGCATCTAAGAATGGAGTAAGTTGTAGAGTTTTTTTATTTTTGCCATCCTGATCTCGCCATAACGGCAAACGCACCTCTGCAGATGCCAACACCCCATTATCCGTGGATAAAAGGTTCTGACGGTAGCCCCGCACCGTAGACTGGCCCCCAATGCTAAGCTGCTCCAGATTTAACAAAGAATCCGTAGCTAGTTGAGTACTCCCTTTAAGTAGCAATAATGTATCAGGACTCAGGACGCGTACCCACTGGGCTTGCCCCTGCCACGAAAAAAAGCGACTATCAGGCACGTCTCCCTCATTGACAGTGGCATCCAGAAAATCCAGACCTAAATTGAATTGTGATCTTAAGGCCAATACCTGCTTAGGGCTACGGTTAGTCCACTCTTGAAAAAATCGCAAAGCAGATACCTTTGTACGCCCCTCATCATCCGCCCCCAAGGACAGGGGAGTCGGGCCAATATCGTCAATCCCCAAAGACGTCTGAGACCTTTGATGAGAAGCCGTTAGCCCGATAGCAAATTCCTGGGTTGGCGTTAACTGAAGAGGATGCCTCAGAGTTAGCTCATAAAAGTCAGAATCCGAATCAATCTCCAGAACATCAAACGGCTCCTCGATCACATCGTTATCTGATTGATCCACAGCCAGATTGAGCGTTGTGCCGTAGGGACTGATCGGTAGCGTATAGTCAGCATTTATGCCATTACTGCCGCTGGTCAGGGTATACCCAATACTCAGGCTATCCCCTAGCCCGGTTAAGTTAGCTTCAGTAGCCTGAAGTTGATGGCGCACTGTGCCAACGCTGGGTGATCGATTATTGTCCAGAGTGTACATTACCCCAAAGCTATCAGCTTCCAACACATCAACTACCAGGCGGTTCTCGCCCGGTTCGGGAGTGGCCTGCAAATCAGCCGAGATACTCGTTACCAGCGGATCAAGCTGCAGGAGCTGTAACCTTTCTACCAGGTCATTGACATTTAGGGGAGCGGCAGCCCCTAGGGCAATACGGCTACGAATATAGCCCTGATGCAAACGACGGGTTCCTGTCACCACAATCTCTGACAAACTACCCTCAACGATTGTCATCGTCACTACCCCATCTGTGATTTCCTGGGGTGGAACGATAGCTCCCGAAGTGAGATAGCCATTTTCGAGGTATAAATTAGTAACTGCCTCACGCGCTGCAGCGATATCAGCAAACGTTTTAGACTCTCCCTTATACTTATCTGTTTCCGCCCGTAATTCTTCTTCGTCAAAGACGGTGCTTTCACTAAATTCGAATTCTTTAATCAAAAATGTTGCGCTATTTGGTGGTAAGGACGGCCCAATCGGTGGTGCTGGGGATGGACCTAAAAGTTCATCAGCAGAAGGCAACTCTTGAGGCGGTAGCTGCTCAGGTTGAGATTCAGGCTGAGGAATGATTACATTTTGTGGCGTTATACGCTCCAAAGACGGCGCTTGTGCATGGGCTTTGCCACCACTACTTAACCAAAGCAAACATGCAACACTTATTGCATTAAGAAACCAATATCCTACAATGGCCCTTAGCCCATAAGCAGCACGTCGTTTATCGTGCAAGTTACTTGTTTGATACATACCCATTCCCTATAACCTTGTAAGGGTTAGACATCCAGTCCGTAAATATATCTGCGATACTTCGTATTTGATAACTGTGAACAAGGCATTTCAAACCTTATCAGCACAAAATTAAAAGATATCAATATTTTCTGATGGAACAATAAACTATAGAGTTCCTTGCTAACCAAGGCCCAAAAGTTTAGGTTTATTCAGATATTGACCAAACAATCGACTTTATAGGCGATGCACAAATCTAAGTAGTAATACGTATCATTCAGGACTGATATGCATTATTTCCAGTTTAAATTGAGAAATTTGTTGGCATTAAGGCAATTGCCATGACTGTTTCTGATGTTCCAGATGCTTCAGCACCATTGCGCAGCATCCACACTAACAATTTTCCGGTGCTGCTAAATCATCTAGGTATCTCCTTGATCGTTTCAACCTATCAGGCTGGCAAAGTCGTCTTGATTCGGGCTGATGGTGCAACGCTAAATACCCACTTTCGGGTATTACAAAAGCCAATGGGCTTGGCTACCGATAATAATGGACGCATGGCGATTGGCACCAGTGCCCACATCTGGGAATTTCGTAATGTACCTGCTGCTGCCTCCAAACTGGACTCTAGTGGCAAATACGATGCCTGTTTTTTGCCTCGTAATATCCATGTAACCGGAGACATTGATATCCATGAAATGGCTTGGGGCCATGAAGGGCTTTGGTTCGTCAATACTCGATTTTCCTGCCTATGTACCCAGGATCCTGACCATAGCTTTGTACCCCGTTGGCGGCCCTATTTTGTCAGTGCCTACGCTCCTGAAGATCGTTGCCATCTTAATGGTCTGGAGTTAGTAGACGGCAGTCCAAAATATGTAACCGCTCTGGGTACTACCAATACAGCTGGTGGCTGGCGAGAAAACAAAGCCGATGGGGGTATTTTGATGGATGTCACTACAAATGACATCATCGTTCACGGGTTATCGATGCCTCATTCTCCACGATGGTATCGCAATCAACTTTGGGTGCTGGAATCTGGCAAAGGCAACCTGGCACTTGTAGATGTGTCAACTGGCAAAATAGAGCCATTGATTCAATTACCTGGTTTTACCAGAGGGATTGATTTCTACGGTCCCTTAGCCTTTGTGGGTTTATCCCAAGTGCGAGAATCAGCAGTATTCAGTGGTCTACCCTTGACTGAGCAACTAACTGAACGAACATGTGGCGTATGGGTTATTAACATTGAAACTCAGGAAATTTTAGCGTTTCTAAAATTTGAGGATGCTGTACAAGAGATTTTTTCGGTGCAAGTACTACCTAATATTCAATTTCCTGAGCTATTCACTGAAGAGAATGAACTGTTGCGAAGTTCCTATGTGTTGCCTGATGAAGCTTTAGCAGAAGTTGAGTTTTCTTATTCACCACCGTAGACAAGTGCAGGCCCTAAATCAACAATGGCGTATTTTTACTTGAAATAATATGAGGTAGGGCGTTTAGGGGTATTACTATGGATTAACTTTTCTCTAACTCACTTAGCTTGTCTAAGATCAACGGATTGCGGGCTAATTGTTGACCGAGAACGGCGGCTCCCCTCTGGTTTAGATGACTGGGGTCAGCGAAGAAGACGTCTTGTTCTAGCCACTGGGATAACAGGTCAATGACTGTAAAGTTTAAGCGTTGACTTTGGTTTTGTAAGAACCTTTGAAATTGTTGATCGAGGGGCAGTCGATAGTCGTCTAGATAGTCACCGCTGAGGGGGAGATGGACAAACACCAGGTCGATGTTACGGCTTTTGAGATAGCCCACGAGCGATCGCAATGACCCCACCTGTAATCCCGTCAGACCAAACGGGTTATAAAACCCGTCATAGCGACCATTGACCCGTGGATAGGTCTGGTAAAACACCGTTCGGTCGAATACCGCAGGCTCAGATAAAAAACCATAGGCATTAATGGCACTGGGTTGTCGGGAGATAGGAGGTCGATCAGAAAAACCAGGCCTTTCCCCGGCGAGGAGCGCTGCATAGCCAGGGGAATTGAGGATGCGGGCAAAGGTGGCATCGAGCCGACGACTATTAAAGGCTCGGGAGCCATCCCCCCAGATCACTAGCTTGGGCAACTGCTCCGGGGTGAGTAGCCGCTGCAGCACAAAATTCATCACCTGGGCCGTGGCCCCATTAACGCTAAAGTTAAACACACGAACGGGATAGTTCTGCTTGACTAAATCTGTTTGTAACAGCTGGGGATCCAGTCCCTGGAGTGCCCTGGAGCTACCGACGATGAGAATGTCGGGAGGGCCAAATGTCGCTATATAGCTTAGATAGAGACGCAGTTGTTCATCCAGAACGGCACTGCCCAAACTAGGAAAGACATCGGGCCAGCTCAGTTGATGGGCCTGCTGTTGAGCAAAGGCTAGATTGCCCAGATATTCTTGCTGCTTGCGTTGGGCAAAAAAGCGCTCTGGGCTTTGGGCCGGGATGGTTTGCAGGGTTGCGATCGCTCCGGTCCAAGCACCCACGACCTGATCCCACTGGTCAACTGATTTAGCCGTTTGGGCCATGGCCATGGCCTGGTCAGCCTGGGCAAACCCAGACTGTAGCGCCGCCACCACCCGTCGATCGCTCCAAAAATTTACCTTGGCAGCTAAAGCCGGTCTGCTGGCATCCCCACGACTAACCAAGACACTGAGCGACACCAGCATTGCTAATGCAAATAGCAACGCCATCAGCCAGTGCCGTCTATTGAGAACTTTCATCATGCCAACTCGACCCGTGTAAACCACCAGCGGTATAGCCGTTGCTGATTTAGAGAAGGAGCAGCAACGCCACGGTATATAACCATAGCGCGGTAGAGGACAAACCTGACTAGCTCCCCCCTAGACAATGGCGATGGACCAAATCTCCAGATAGTCTTAAGCGGTCATACATTTTTGAGGGCGCGGTTTTTAGCTCTACAGAGTCAGCATTCACCCCTTCTTTGAGACGCCAGGTTTCCCATGCCTGACGACCAAAACGCCAAGTAAAAACGCTCAAAACTTCCAGACCATTTTCAGTGTAGTAAGAATCGATACAACAGTAAAAAGGTACCAGCCAGCCAAGTCTACGAACACGCAAAGCATTGAGGATTTGACGTGGGGATAGGGTTTTGTGTGTCATAGCAGTGAATAAATCAAGAACTCTTGTTCCTGATTTATTCACGATGATTAATGCGCATTCATTAAAGGGAGTATAAAAATTTACCTTTGTTCAGGATTGAAGCGGATGATTGTCCGTAGGTCAAAACTAAGCCTTTACCCAGTCGTCCTTAAACTCCCCAATTGGGATTGTAGAGAAAGATAGATCTATGCCTTTATGGATCCTGGGGGTGACGTTCTATGGTTGGTTGTCACAGAGTTGGGAATTTATGGCAGGTTTTCGAACGTTTGGCTGGATGCTGGGTATCGGTTTACTGATAGGAACCGGTCAGGACTTAGAGGCCCAGGCTGACCAGAGTATGCCCACCAGCATAAAATCGATTGAATCGGCGCTCAATCAATCATCAACTAACAGCATAAAGTCCATCGAAGCGGCACACGTTCAATATGAGCAAGCACAAAACTTCTTACGACTGGGGAGTAGCCGCTCCGCCATTTTCCCACTGGAAACGGCCATTCAACTGTATCGTAGTGCCGGTGATCCAGTCGGTGAGCACAATAGCCTGATTGACCTCAGCTTTGCCCACTATCGCTTGGGAGATCATCACCGAGCTCAGCAAGCTTTAAATCGGGCAGACCAACTCTCCATACCCTCCTCCGCAGCGATTGCCCAACGTAACCGGGTATATCTGATGCAGGCATTAATCTGGCTGGAACAGGGAAATGTTGTACGCAGTTGGCAACGGCTACGCCAGGTGCAGCGTGGGTTACTCCAGGACTTTGCCGAAAAAAACCGGTTAAATCTAGCATTGGGCGAAATCTATCGCCATACGGGACAGTACAGTCGAGCGCTGGATACATTACAAGCCGCACGCTCTAGCAGTTCAGACCGAGTTGATCGCACCCGGATCTTGGGGGAAATAGGAAATATCCACTACACCCTAGGGGACTATGGTCAGGCTCAGTCAGCTTATCAAACGGCCCTGGCCGAAGCTAAGTCTGCGGGCTATTGGGAAGGTCTACCCCAGTTTCTAAATGGGTTAGGTCATGTTTATTTGCAGCAACAGGCCTATGACAAAGCGCGGGATGTCTATCTAGAAGCCAGAGAAATTGCAATTTCCCAAGGGCAGTGGCATGAGTTGGCCAGTATTCTCAATAGCCTGGGTGAGCTATATGCAGAGCAGGGAGCGTTTAACAAAGCCTTAGACACCTTTACCGAAGCGCTGGGATATCGAGATAAATATGTAGGACCAGAGTATAGTCGCAGTCTCAATCATTTGGCACAGCTCTATGCGGTTCGGCAAGAAAGAGAAACGGCACTGGCATACTATGAAGATGCCTATGCCTGGGCCAGGCATAACTATGATGAGGTGGGTCAGATCAATGCCTTGAGCGGGTTTGCCGAGATTGAGCGCGGTAACGGCAACCTGCCAAAAGCGGCCAAAACTCTATATCAGGCATTGGATAAATTTGAGGCCCTGGAGCCGGGTCTGCAGGATATCAACAAAGTCTCATTATTTGAAACCCAATCCTATCTGTATGATCAGCTGCAGCAGGTTTTGATCCAACAGGGTGAGATTGAAGCCGCTCTGGTGGTGGCAGAACGGGGCAGGGCCAGAGCTTTTACCGAGTTATTGTCAAAACAGACCCTGGAGACAGAGTCCCCTGTCCCGTTGATGGATCTCAGCATTAACCAGATCAAATCATTAGCTCAAAAACAGGCGACCACATTGGTTCAATATTCCATCATTCGACAGCCATCCCCTGGACGCAGCCGCTTTGATGATCAGGCGCTGTTTATTTGGGTGGTCAAACCCACTGGGGAGGTACAGTTTGAGCAGGTCGATCTTGCTCAGCGACCCGAATCCCTCAAGGAGATGCTGGCCGCTAGTCAAGATAGTCTGGGGGTAAGGGGGGTTAATCCGTGGCATAGTGCTGCGAATACGACCCAGTTTTCCCAAGCTAATCAGGCTGATCTAAAACAACTGTATGAACTGACCATTGCCCCCATTGCTGACTATTTGCCGGAGTCTCCCGATGACAAGGTCGTGGTTGTGCCCCATCGAGAGTTATTTTTAGTCCCCTTCCCTGCTTTGCAAAATGCCCAAGGAACCTATTTGATTGAGCATCATACGCTGGGAACAACACCTTCGCTGCAGACACTACATGTCTTGCAACAACGTTCGGTTGAGCAGTCGGGTCAATCTCTTGTCGTGGGCATTGATCGGGCTCAGGCAGCATCAGCCGTAATTGTTGGCAATCCTGATATGCCGTCGGTCCCCTTTAGGGTGGGTGGTCCCCCCATGCCATTGAGTGATTTACCGGGGGCAGAAGCAGAGGCAATTGCGATCGCACCGATCCTCAACACCGCTCCTCTCCTGGGAGCTGCCGCCACCGAAACCGCCGTCCGCGAACGCTTAGCCGATGCTGACATCATTCACTTAGCCACCCATGGATTATTAGACGAGCAGCGGGGGCTGAGCAGCGCCATTGCCCTGACACCGACCCGTGAAAACCTCGACCTGGATCAGCCCGATGATGGTCTACTCACCGCCCAGGAAGTCATGCAGCTCAACCTCAAGGCCGACCTGGTGGTGCTCAGCGCCTGCAATACCGGGCGTGGTCGGATCACGGGGGATGGGGTGGTGGGGCTATCCCGCTCCTTTTTAGCCGCTGGGGCCAACAATCTTGTCGCCTCTCTGTGGGCCGTGCCCGACGAAGCAACGGCGATGCTGATGACTGAGTTTTACCAGCAGTTACAGACCGAGCCAGACAAGGCCGTTGCTCTACGCCAGGCCATGCTCAGTACATTGGCACAGCATCCCAACCCACGCGACTGGGCCGCGTTTTTCTTAATCGGATTATAAGTGACGGGCACCTGCGCTCTTTAATTTAGGTCAACATTACGGGTACCAACTGAAAGCGGAACGTTTTCCCAAAGACAGAATTTAGAATTCAGAATTCTGTACCTTACTGGCTTCTGGCTCCTGGCTACTGCATCCCCACCCAGTCAGGATATCCCAGCTAAAATTGATACCCCTATGGCAGACGCTATTGGTCAAAACATTAGGGGTGCATTTTCCCGAGGATCAGTAACGGTTTAAAACCAAATGACGGAATTATCTAGATCCAGGGTGTAGAAATGAAGGACTTCCATCAACGAATGTACATATCCATGACTATCCTGACCCCAAAATCGTTACGGCGATGTTTAGGACTGTTTTTAGCCGGTCTACTCACTAGCCTGATGGTGACGGCCCAGCCTGTAGCGGCCCAAACCAACTTTTGTGAAAATCGCTCTGTCCCGTCAAATGTGGTCCAGGGTCGCAGCTATGGAGACCCCCATTTCAATACGTTTGATAGTTTTAACTACTCATTGCAAAAGGTGGGTGAGTTTCTTTTGGCCAAAGATACCACTGGTGACTATGAGGTGCAGTCCCGTCAGGCCCAGGTACCCAACCGCAGCAACCTATCGCTCAACACAGCCGTGGCCATGCGCGTGTGCGATCATCGGGTGGGTATGTATGTGCAAGATAGCCCCGATGGCCGCAGTCTGATGTGGGTGGATGGTGTACCCATTGACTTTGCGGATAATGCGTTTGCTCTGCCCAATGGCGGTGAAATCCAGCGGCAGAATGACCGCCACTACACCGTCATCTGGCCCAGTGGCGACCAGGTAGCGCTCAAGATTATTACCGTTAGCGGAGCTCGGTTTATTAATATCATGCCGATTGTGAGTCGCGATCGCAGAAACCAAATGGCTGGCCTGCTGGGCAACTACAACGGCAACCCCGACGATGACCTGATGAGTCGTGATGGCACAGTTATGCCCGCCCGTTCCACCTACAGCATTGCGGCAAATACTCTGAATCGAGCCCTACCGGCAGCAATCCCTGTATATGAGCTAGAAACCGCCTACTTTGATCAGCTTTACAAGCAGTTTGGCGATAGCTGGCGCATTACCCAATCCGAGTCCCTGTTCGACTATCCTGCAGGTCTGACCACCGCTAGCTTTACCAACCGAGGTTTCCCTGATCAGTACCTGACGCTAAATGGCGTGAGCGATGCTGACCTAGAAGCCGCCATTGCAGAATGTGAAGCCGCTGGTGTGCCCGAAGATCAGATGGATGGCTGTGTCTTCGATGTAGCCGCCACCGGCAATAGCAGCTTTGCCAATGCCGCCGCTAATGCGGTCGCTAATGTTGTCGTTGATCGGTTGACTGACCGCATTATTGACGAGGTAGATGACGTGATTCCCTTACCAGGGGGTATTCGCCTACCTTTCTAGGCTCAGTTTGCATAAATTCATCCAAAAAGGCGCGATCGGATTGAGATCGCGCCTTTTTTGGCAAATACGTTACATTTGTTATTTTTATTTTCTGGCAATTATTTAGAGTAGCCTAAGCGTATCCACAATTCTGTGATTGAGCACATATCCTGGCAACCATAGAGACATTTTGGGACGTTCTATGGTTAAGCCAAACGCGCATGACACCCTGAAGGCAGCCGATACGACTCCTTCTAAAGAGAAACCCAACAAACCCAAAGTTACCAAGCAGCAATCTCCAAAAAATAGAGCGACAAAACGTAAGGCGACAAAACATAGGGCGACCAAAACGTCCTTAAATCAGGTCGCTACAATTCCTATGGCAAAACCCTCAAAAGCGATCAAAAAGAAAACCGCCAAGCATGATAGACCAAAAGACAAACCTGTTCAGCGAAAAAAACAAACAGATCAGAAAAAGCTGAGTAAGTCTGTTTACAACGCTGAACTAGAACGCCTGCAGCTAGAGCTAGTCAAAATGCAGGAATGGGTCAAACATACGGGACTCAAAGTTGTCGTCATTTTTGAAGGCCGAGATGCGGCGGGTAAAGGGGGAGTAATCAAACGGATCTCCGAATGTCTCAATCCCCGTGGGTGTCGCATTGTGGCCCTGGGAAAACCCACTGACCGAGAAAGAACCCAATGGTATTTTCAGCGCTATGTCAATCAACTCCCCGCTGCTGGTGAGATTGTTCTCCTGGATCGTAGCTGGTATAACCGAGCCGGTGTGGAGCGGGTGATGGGCTTTTGCACCCATAATGAGTACACCGAGTTTATGCGCACCTGTCCTGAGTTTGAGCATATGCTGCAACGCTCGGGCATTATCCTGGTCAAATACTGGTTCTCCGTCAGTGACAAAGAACAGGAAAAGCGATTTAAAGAACGCATTGACGACCCGACCAAGCGGTGGAAACTGAGCCCCATGGATCTAGAAGCGCGGGCCCGCTGGGTAGAGTACTCCAAGGCCAAGGATGACATGTTTGCCATGACCGATACGACTAATTCACCCTGGTATGTGGTTGATGCCGATGACAAGAAACGGGCTCGGCTCAACTGCATTAGCCATTTGCTCAGCCTGATCCCTTACGAGGAAGTGCCCTACGAACCGATTGTGTTACCTAAACGGCAGGGTTCGATTAATTATCGACGTCCCCCTAAGGACACTCAGCGCATGGTTCCTGCGCAATATTAACTGGCCATCCTATATGGGCATCTCTCTGGGGATGCCCTGGGGTAGTTGAGCCGTTGCCGCCCCATTGGGTGAACCATCAAACTTAATTTCTTGTAGCGGAGCAGCCAACTCAATTGGCATTACTAGTTTCTAAAAAATCAATAGATTTAGCGGTACCGGATCGCCGAGCCAGGCAGCATGCTCAGTATGGTCTGCAAGATCGTTTCCTGTCAGACCATGGACGAGTACTGTAAACTCTCCTCGGTTGTTCTCCAGCCATGGAATCAACCGATCAAATTGGCTTTTATCAAAGGCAAGCTGACAGCTCCGGCAAGGGTGTGGTCCAACTGGTTTCTGATGTACCCGACCCACCTTTACCCCAAATAACTCTCCCGCTTTCTGGCATAGAGAGGACGCTTTCTCTGTAGAGTTGCCATCGAAATAAACGTGGGCATGGTATTGGTCGTAGCTGTTGGTGGGGCGTTTTGTCATGGTTGAATCGCAGCAGATGTTTGGAGATTTTTGATTGATGGAGTTACCAATGTAAGATTAACGGCATTTGGGGTCGAAAATCTTCAGTCCGTTCCAAGGCACGATGATCTAACGTGATTTCCATCAGATGATCACTGGCTGATCGCATAGAGAGCCGATCGGCTTGGGCCACCAATCCTAATACCCCTTCAGTATCTACCGATGGTGTGGAAATTATGACCTCACTAATCATCTGAGGATTGCGTATCGGCTGTGGTCTGGAAACGCCTGGATCGCGAAATGGAAAGTAGAAACAAAGCGGTTCGGTAATAGTGTGAGCATTTGCGCCTACATGGAAACCTTTGGGTGGTGGAAAGTAAGCGGGTTGGTAATGCCAGCCGGGAAAAGGCATCTCTGAACTAATCGTCTTTTTGCCAGGCACAAAAATAACACCGAACGGAGATGCAGTTGAATTTCCGGCTCGCTCCGCAAAACCTAAATCTCGGCCTGGCCCCGTTCTTGCCTCGTTTGGATCCTGCACCCAGATAAATTCCAGCATGCCATTGGCAAAGTAAAAACGACGGTTAGCAGTGCCCTGACCGGGATGGGTATTTTGGGGTCCCTCTTGGAATCCATGTTCAAGCAATAAATCAGCTACCTTGGCTGTCGGCTTAACCAAAATGAAAACATGATCTAGTTCCAGATTCATTGTTGGTTTTCTCCGAATTCTATTGTATAAGATCTAAAAATTATGTCTGAAGAGGTTGTCATGGCAACCTGTACATCAAAAAGATAGAACCTAATTGAATCCTCATTCCTAAGAATATGCGAGTAACACCTGATTACTACTGAGGGCGGTATAACACCTGCCAGCGACCGGCCCATTCGATCTTGGGATAATTAATTTTCACCCAATTCCAGCGAGCGGGTAGGTCACCGGGAATCACCAGCACCGATGGAGCCGTCATCAACCGCCGCAAATAGCGGTTAGCACTGGGGCTACCCAGTCGAATCCAATGGGTTTCCCAATCTTGAGCAGTTTGAAAAAATGTCTCGTTGACCACACCATCATTGATGGTAATCGTATCCTTGTTGAGACCAAATGCCAGAGATGGCAGCGTTTCGTTGTACACCAGCACAGGTAGCCCCTCTAATCGTCTCTGTTGAATCATCCTGGATACAACATCCGTACTCTCCTTCCAGGGGCCGTTGGCATCCACATAGTAGCCACCGTACAACAACATCATCAGCGATGGCACCAGCACCATAGCGATCAATCGAAATCTCACCCCTGCCCGGATCGATCGATATAACAAAATCACCAATACCAATGTCCCCACTGCCGTGATCACCATCGGCCAAGTTGCTTTTAGGGGTTGCCCAAGCATCTGATAACTGAGGGGAATCATCAGGGCCAGTAAGCCTAACGTGCCGTAAATCTGTGCAAACCAGCGACTATATAGCCACACATATTGTTTGGATAGTAGGTGCACTAAATAGCTAACAAGAATCGAAAACCCAGCCAAGAGGGGTAAGAGTCCAGCTAAGGATGCACTACCCGTGAGGGTATAAAACCCTAAAGGTAACAACAGCCAACATACAGCGACCGGCAAAACATTGGGATTTTGCCATAGGGGAGCGGCGGTCATGTTAGGTATCACAATTATCCACCAGGGCAAACTCCCGGTGAGAAACCCCACAATATATTGCCAGCGGGGATGCCTAGGAATCCCAAAGAACGTCTCCTGCCAAAAGGTTTGGCGAGTAAAGGCCCAAAAATCAGGCAAATGGTCATTCATATGGACAAACCAAAACCCAATCAGGCCCAGACCCATAATCAAGGCCACCAGGCCATGCCGCCAATGTATCCAGTAATTGCGAGGACCAAACATCAGCACATAAGCCCCAACCAACAAAGGCAGCACTAGACTCCGCACACCTCCGCAGAGGAAGCCCCCGGCCACAGAAACGGCCAAACCATACAAAGCAACTGGCAGTTTTTCTAGGTGATACAGCAAAATGCAGTAAATAGCCGCCAGCTCAAAGGTCGTTAAAAATACATCGGCAGATAGGTAGCGACTGCAGACCAGGACCAGAGGACACGACAGATAGATCAGTCCTGCAAATAGCCCAATCTGAGGTGAACCAAACAGCCGCATGGCAATCCGGTAGGTAAAGATTACCTGGATAACAATGCTCACCTGGACAAAGAAGCGAGCACCAAAGGTATTGACTCCCCATAGTTTCATGCCCAGGCTGGTGAGCCATAGGGGGATCGGTAACTGGCTAAAGTCATTAACCCCCAGCAATCGCGGATGCATAAAATTTTGCCGGACCAGCATATCACGACTGATATCAGCTATGGCCCCCTCCGTGCCTGTGGTGATTACCCATAGGTGAAGGTTATAGAGCAGTACAATCAGCACTACCCCCAGCAATATGTAGATAAACCGGTCAAGTCTGACGGGCCTGGTTACAGGGGGCATGGACACCTGCTGAGAAGATCCCAATTATTACAGCATGCGATCGCAAATCCTAACACGGCCAGGCCTATGAAATTTCAATTAGGCTGGGCTATAAAAGGAATCATTGCTCCAGGGTAGGGAAATCTGATGTCAATGAGTCAGTTAACTCGTTGCCCTTGCTTCTCAGGTATTGACGATGAAGGATCACGTAGCTAGCAAACCCCCTGGCCAGCCGATTGAGGCCAATGAACATAAAGCATTAGGAAATACGGCATTAGAGGTATTAACCATCCTCAAAGCATCCCAGGCTATTGCCAGCGCGATTAAACAGGAGCAATTGCTGTGCCAGCTCCTTCCCCTTTTCTTAGAACACTCTGGGGGAGAGCGCTGCGCCATAATTTTGAAAAATCGTGACGACGATTGGCAAGTCAAGGCCATGGCCACAGCGGATACGGTAGAGCTATGTTCAGATGATTTGGCCCATCATCGTGATCTACCTATCAAGCTGATTGAGTATGTCAAAAACACCCAGCAAACCGTCGTCGTTGATGATCTAGAGAGTGATTTACCGATTATTGATGCGCATCTTCGTCAGCAACAGCCCCAGAGTATTTTGGGGTTACCCATCCTTTATCAAGAAAAGTTAATTGGCGTCCTTTACCTGAGCCATTCATCCATCAGGGGGGTATTTAGCCACCACCGCATCTTCGCCCTGACCTTACTCTGCAACCAGGCGGCCATTTCCCTAGAGAATGCACGAATTTATCACCTGGAACAAGAGAAAACGGCCCAATTGCAGGCCTCGGAACTGCGGTTCAAGGCCCTATTCGAACAAGCCGCCGATGCGATTCTACTGTTCGGGGACAATGGTCTGATCGACTGTAATCAGGCCACTCTGGATTTATTTGGCTATACAGATAAGGCACAATTATTGGCCATCCATCCCGCGAAAATTTCACCCGATGTGCAGCCCGATGGTCAGCGATCTAGCGATAAAGCCGATGCCATGAGCCAGGCAGCCTTTCAATCAGGCCGTCATCGCTTTGAATGGATGTATCGACGGGCCGATGGCCAAGACTTTTGGGCGGAGGTAATGCTGACAGCAATCCCTGATCGGGATACGACGATGCTTCATTGTTTGGTCCGGAGTATCAGCGATCGCAAACGCACAGAAGCCACCCTTAAGCTCAGCGAAGCCCGAGCCACCGCCGCCTTTGCCCAGGCTGCCATGGGCATTGCTGAAAGCGACATGCAAACTGGAAAATTTTCTCGGGTAAATGATTACTTTTGTGATCTCGTCGGCTATACCCACGGCGAACTGGCCCATATGTCCGTGGCTGAACTCACCCATCCCGACGATATGGCAGAATCTGGCGAACTGGTTCAAGCGCTCTTCAGTGGAGAGATCAAGGATTTTACGGCTGAGAAACGGTATATCCGCAAAGATGGTTCAGTGGTGTGGTCTACCACGACGGTCAACCTGGTAGAGATGGCCGATGGACAGTCCCAGTATTGTCTGGGAATGATTCGAGATATTAGCGATCGCAAAGCAGCAGAACAGCGGCTTGATCAATCCCAAAAGCTACTCCAGCTAGTGCTTAATACCATTCCCCAAAAAGTGTTTTGGAAAGATCGCAACTCTGTCTATCTGGGATGTAATGAAGCTTTTGCCAGGATTGCAGGCTTGAACTCAGCCGATGAAATTATTGGCAAACGTGACTACGATTTACCCTGGGAAAAGGAAAAAACAGACCTTTACATAGAGTGGGATCGCCGCATTATGGATAGCGGTCAAGCAGAACTCGGTATGGTTGAAGCCCAGTTAACCCAGGATGGCCAAGAAACGTGGATCGAAACCAATAAAGCGCCTCTGAGGGATGTCAACGACAATGTGATCGGTATTCTCGGCACATATCACGACATTACCCCACAAAAACAAGCTGAACAAACCCTGAAACAAATTAACGAGAAATTAGAAGCCAGAGTCCTGGAACGCACAGCCGCCCTCGCAGAAACCAATAAATCCCTGGCCAAGGCCAAAGAAACAGCCGATGCCGCCAACCAAGCCAAGAGTGAATTTCTCGCCAACATGAGCCATGAATTGCGCACCCCGCTAAACGGCATCCTGGGCTACGCGCAAATTTTAGAACGGTCGTCCACTCTGATTGATAAAGACCGGAATGGCATTAATGTTATCTACCAATGTGGTTCTCATCTGTTAAACCTGATTAATGACATCTTAGATCTTGCCAAAATCGAGGCCCGTAAGCTCAAACTCACGCCAACCCCCATCCACTTACCGTCACTATTACAAAGCGTGGTGGAAATGTGCAGCATTAAAGCCAGACAAAAAGAGATTGACTTTATTTATCAACCCAGTTCTCGCCTACCAGATGGGGTCATTGTCGATGAAAAATGTCTACGACAGGTGCTCATCAATCTTCTGGGCAATGCCATTAAGTTCACGGATAGGGGTGCCGTGACGCTACGAATAGACTTATTGGAACAATTGGATGCCCAGGTGACCCTACTATTTCAAGTAATCGACACGGGCCTGGGTATTGCTGAAGCCGATCTCTCTAAACTGTTTGAAGCATTTGAACAAGTAGGCGATCAGCATAAACAAGCCGAAGGCACTGGATTAGGACTGGCCATTAGCCAACGGATCGTGCAGCTCATGGGGGGAACCATTCAAGTTCAGAGTGATCTGGGCCATGGCAGTGAGTTTTACTTTACGATCAAGCTGCCATTATCAACAGACTGGGCACAACAACAACTGGGTGGGGCCCGTAGCGATCGGCTGATGGGGTACCAGGGAAAACGCCATACAATTTTGATTATTGATGACCGCTGGGAGAATCGTACCGTTCTACTTAACCTGCTGGAGCCTTTAGGATTTAGCATCATTGAAGCAGAGAACGGGGAGATAGGCTTAACCAAATTGCAATCGTGTCAGCCTGATTTGATCATTACCGATCTAGCCATGCCTGTCATGGATGGCTTTGAATTTCTACAGCATATCCGTAGTCACCCTGACCTCAGCCACCATCAGGTGATTGTGTCATCAGCGTCAGTCTCTCAAGCAGATCAACAAATGGCCCTTGATCAAGGTGGCAATAAATTTTTAGCAAAACCGATCGATGCGTCCACTCTATTTAAGGTGATATCTGATTGTCTGGACTTAGAGTGGATTTACGATACCCCATCAGAGACAACGACTCCAGAAACCGCTGACATCATTGTCCCACCGCACCAGGACCTGGAAACCCTATTGGCATTTGCCCAGAGTGGTCAGGCCAAAGCGTTGAGAGAAAGCCTAGAGCAATTAGTGGCGAAGGACAAGGCCTATACATCGTTTGTTGCTCCCATGCTCAAACTGGCCAAACAATTTCAGGTAGAAGAAATTGAAACCCTTTTGCAACATCACTTAAATGCAATGCCTCAGTAAACGACAGAGTCTAAATTGGATAATTTATGAAACACATATCTTGCACTCAGGTCGGTTTTAAACCTCAAACCCACGCCCGGTTCAAAACCGCAGGGCTGTTTCATTGTCTGGACAGAAAATCTGAAGGCAGGGACCCCAAGCAACCGGTTTTGGTTCCCTCCGATCATATCTCGATTCAGTATAAACGAAGTAATAAGCCTTACAGATTTTCTCTGGCAAACACGAAACAACCCTGCCAATTCTGGGGGCTTGGGGGCCTTGATAACTGGTAGCTTCTTTGTCATAAATGGTCTCATATCTTGCACTCAGGTCGGTTTTGAACTTCAAACCCACGCCCGGTTCAAAACCGGGCGCTAATCGAGTGCTGTCGCTATAGGCGCAAGACTTCTCGCAGAGTAGCGACAAGATTGGCTGTAGGACCTTGAATATAGGGATTTCGTATAACAGGATTGGAACATCTCCTGATTTAGTCAGGTGGCAAAATTGTGGAAGGCCTGGGGACGACGGGTGTAGGTTGACTACGAATGCTGGGCAGAGGGCTAGATTGACTATCGGGTAACCGGATTGGATTCCTGAGGCAGAGACCGCGAAAGGAGAGAAAAGAACGCGGCAAACCCGGTAAAGGCCGACGAAGAGTCAGGGGCGGGATCGACGCTATTGGCAAGAGCCCATTGAGCAAATCGTTATAGTCTGTTGCCAACTCATTTGCCGATGCAGTATCGCCTATACGTTCATAGAGGTTAATGAGATTAGAGACAACCTCGTATCTACTAACTTCTATATAAAAATCAGGCTCACTATTTATCAGGGTTAACAGTCCTGAGTAGTGCTTAATGGCCTCTGTATCATTACCCAAGGATTGTTCAGATTGGGCTAAGACATGGCGAGCATCCGCCGACCATGGTCCTACCCCATCCAATTGGTTAAACTCTGTTAGGACAAGGTTTCCATAGCTAATGGCCTGCTCATAGTTGCGATCGGCTAATGCCTGTTTACTCAGCAGGGTAATGGACTGCACTTCCCCGGATGGATAGTTGTGTAGACGACTCAGTTCTAATGTTTGCTGCAACAGCTCCACGGCAGTTTGAGAAGGGGCATCACGGTCACTCTCACTGAGAAACATGGCATCTGATAGCAGCCCGTTGATCTGATTGATCACCCCAGCTTGCTGACGCACGGCCATGATCCGTTGCAGAATGACGGTTGCCTCATGGCTGTCGCTGGATTGTAGGGCAAGTTGCGATCGCAAAAATTCGGCTTCTATACCCAATGGTAAATCCTCATCCATGGATGGAGAAATCGTAGCCAAATTCTCAAGCGCGGCTTTATATAGCTCCAATGCCTGCGCCGACTGTCCCTCTCTGCGATACGAACCCCCCAACAAATTGACCCAACGTTTATACTCAAATAATTTATCCCTCAGTTCAAAGTCACGCTGGGGCAAAGCAAACCGTTCCAACGCCTGACTTGCCCATCGAATCGCTTCCTCATCTCTACAGGCAGAGTGGTTAATGGCGTATAGCGTATCTAAAATTTCCAGACTTTTATCCGTATTGCCCAGCTCGTCGTAGGCCGCCAGGGCCTGCTCATAGGCCATCGTAATGGCGTCTATATCATCGCTGTCACGATCTAGACGTTCTGCCGATTCCAATAAGGCTCCCGCCTGTAGCTCAGTGGCGGATTGAGCAAATACATGGGCATTGCTACTCGCTAGCAGACTGGCCAAGGTAGCCGCAACAATAGATAGACGTAAGGATTTCATAGTCCTCAGGGTCTTAAAGACATCACCATTCAACCTATCTTTCTAACCAATGGCAAGCTATTCAGCCTGAAGCCGATGGCTCAGTAGCAGACTCATACCCCTTGCAGATAATACAAACAAACGGGTAGACGGTCATTCCCCTCTACCCGTTTGGCTCCCTGCCAAGGACTAATAGTTTAACCCGTTAGTAATAGTTACCAATCTTGCGGTGATGAACGGCAGTGATCGCCTCATCCTTAGAGACTTTGCCATCTTCAACGGTGCAGTACACTAGCCAGTGATCGGTTAGTTCCATCCGCGTAGTCACCGTGCATTCCAAATAGGCCAGGGCATCGGCCAAAATCGGCGACTTGTTGTTGGCAGGACGGGTGCGAATACCAGCAAAGCGGTCGGCACCGGGGGGAAACCGCTTGAGGAAATGCTTCATCAACGGTGAATAGTTGCCTTCTTCAAGAATATTCAGGACAAAGGTGTCACCCACCTGCATCAGGGACTCAATGGCTCGGTCCTTGGCCACCGCAACCGTAAACCCCAGGGGCTTAAAACTAGCCTGGGAAATCCAGGAAGCTAACATCGCACTGGTAACTGCGCCCTTAGCGGCAGTGATAATGTACAGTCCACTGCTAATCCGGCCCAGCGCCTTTTGCAGGTCAGCATCGAGGGACTTAATCTTTTTGATTTTCTTCGCTTTGGCCAGGTCCTGACCCAGGTCAGTGCCGGTCTCATCACAGAGTTGGTAAAGCGCTTCCGACGGTGTGTCCTTGACGCGAATGGGGGCAAAGGCCACCTTCAGGTCCAGGTCCTGCAGCTTGCTTTGCAGAGGGTCAATAGGTTCATCGTCACCGCCATAGGATTCAAATAAACCAAAGGTTTGCTTATCGGTTACGGCTGCCAGGATAGAACTAAGGGCGGTTTGGACTTCCTCCGCGCCCTGGCCTGAAGAGGGGGGCATGCCCATGAGAATGCCTTTGGCCCGACCGACGATTTCATTGACATCGTGGGGATCGGCCAGGCGCATGTCCATCATTTCAACGGCAACACCGGTCTTGGTGATGCCTTTGGCGAGAGCTTGGGAGATGCGATCGCAATACCCATAGTCCGACACATAGAACATCGCCACCATATTTTCGGCTTTGCTCTTCTCATTACTCCAGCGGCGATAGCGATCGGTAAGTTCTTCCAGATTGTGACGAATCAAAGGACCATGGCCCACTGCAATGGTGGAAATCTCCCCCAACTTATCCATCCGCTTCATGGCCGAAATCACCGAGCGGGCATTAGGAGCCATCAAACACTCATAGTAAAAGCGAAAATCAGGGGACAGAGCATCAAGATCTTCGTCAAAGACATCGTCAGTGCAAAAGTGGGCTCCAAAGGCATCACAGGTATAGAGAATGCCCGTTTTCTGGTCATAGGTAAAGATAGTATCGGGCCAGTGCAGATTGGGGGCACTGACAAACTCCAGCACATGGCCATTACCCAGGTCCAGGGTGTCACCATTTTTCACCAGCATGGATTCAAACGGCTGGTGTACCAGGTCTTCAAGAAACTTGACCGCAACTTTTGCACCGACAACAATCGCTTGAGGTGCCAGGTCCAATACATCCTTGACCAGACCACTATGATCCGGCTCAGTATGACTAATAACGATATAGTCAATTTCTTTGGGGTCAATCAACCCTTTCAGCGCATCCATATAGAGCTGCTGAAACTTGGCGTGGGATGTGTCGATCAGTGCCGTCTTTTCCCCACGCACCAGGTAGGAATTATAAGTAGTACCATTCTGCAAACCAAACTCAATATCAAACCGGTCCCGATCCCAATCCAGGGAACGAATCACGGTGGTATTTTCCGCCAGATCACCCGTGGTCAGGGTAAGGCGCTTTTCAGCTGAGTTAGCAAGATCTGGAGCAGCTACAACCATGGTTTTCCTTGATGGGGCGTCCTATAAACACACGACTTTAACAACATGCATGTTGCTTTAGTCTCTATTGTGTATCAAAAGATTAACTTTTGCACCCCCTCAAAAAATTAACTAGAAATCAAGGGTTTCAGCTCCTGATTGTTTCTGATTTATCAAGCTAACGTCCAGATAACGTCCACCACCAAAAGCATCATTCACGACCATTCCGGCATCGATGGTCTATCAATGAAGTGGGTATAATGATTAGCTACCGTGCTCCCTGAGTCACCAGCACCTGTGTCGCCTATGGCAGGCTCAGCCCTAACCTCAACCGTAGCTGGATGATGAGGCCTGTAGGGGACTTCGGCCAGCTCACAGACAGGTTTCTAGTAATGGCGTGCGAACTATACTGAACTTGAATACCCTCAAAACGTTTGCCGGTGTAGTGCTCAGTTACAATTCCAGCCCTAGGAATATCGCCTAAAATGACCGTCCAAATTCTGCGAAAAAAATTCACGGTAGGACAGTATCACCAGATGATCGAATCTGGCATTTTGACTGATCGGGATCATGTGGAACTTATTCAGGGAGAGATTATTGAAATGTCGCCCGTTGGCAGACGCCACGCTGCTTGTGTAGACAGGCTTAATGAGCTATTAGTCTTAAAACTATTCCGCAAAGCGTTGATTCGAGTACAAAGTCCCATTCTCCTGAGTGATAACTCCGAACCACAGCCAGATATCTCTATCTTGCAACGACGAGAAGATTTTTATAATGCAGGGCATCCCACACCTGCTGATATTTTTGTGCTGGTAGAAGTATCCGATAGCACCATTGACTTTGATCGAAACGTGAAAGTCCCTATATATGCCCAGGAACAGATTCCTGAGATTTGGCTGGTTGACCTAAACGATACCCAGATTGAACGCTATTGCCAGCCCATGAATAAGACCTACCAACAACTCCAAATTTTTAATCTAGGAGAGAGGCTTAACTTTCAAGCATTTCCTGAGATTTCTATAGAGGTAAATCAAGTCTTTGGATAGAACAAATGAGTTATCTCCAGATGGGTGGATGGGGGTGAGGGTAGATGGGTGGATGGATGGATGGATGGATGGATGGGTGGATGTGATTTTCCTATGCCCTTATCCAATCAGCATTACACTCTCAAAGCTGAGTATTTGTTGCTACACAGCTCTTATATTCCCCTCAATCTTGAGACTCATAATGTTGCAAGGTTAGCTCTAAGTCCTTTTTAAATTGTTTACGCACGTTATTGGGTGAAATAATCAGACAGTCTGGACCATAGCGACGGACTTCTCGAATAAACCAAAACGTATTGGCAACTTTACGAACAATCCGACGGTGATCATCAAATGTTTCGTCTGCCACATCTTCTTTTCTGGGCTCGTAAGCATAAATTAATCCTTTCAGTAGGTGAAATTCTACCGAGATGTAATCAAAGTTGCCTCGCCAATGGCCATCAATGGGAAAGATGTTTTGAATGCGATCCAACCGTAAAGTGCGATTGTGCTCAATGCCCGGAAAGTCAGTACTATCTGCTGTTTCCTCACACCATATTTGTAAGTACAGACGCTTTTCGTATGGTTCGATCTTAGCGTGACGAACGGTAAATTCGTGCATATTCCCATTGGGTCTGCCATATATGAGGTGAAAGGACTGGTGTTCATCGATAAACTTATCGACTTGAATCCGCCAGGCTTCCATCGGTTGGCTAACTTGCTGTAGCAAGGACTGACGCAGAGGTGCTTCTAAATCACCATGACTCAACAAAAGTGTAATTACACTTTTGGCTTCATTTATTTTTCCTTCATCTACTAAGGCCTTTACTGCTACCACCAAAGCCTTTGTTTGTTCACTGTTTAAGCTCATTTTAGGGCCTAGGGCCAAATCACCCCGAGCTATTGCAGTTATAAGAGCTGAGGGGCTTGGTTTTGTACCCCAGTGATAGTTTAACTGGTCCGCAAGGCGATCTAGCTGATCGCGCGTACCGGGGGGAATGGATAAGGTTAATGATTCTTTTTTTCTGGGCATTTTTTGAGGAATTGGCAATTTGCAATTGCAAATTTATTTTTTATGTGCCATACTCTCAATTGTAATTTCAAAAAGGCAATATAGGTTGTTTGCGATTGTAAATAAACCTCTGATGGAAGTGGAGGATACGCTGCAATGACGAAATTGGAAAAGCTAACGCAGGTTTTAGAGGATGGAGGATGGCATTCCACGGGTGAACTGGTGGAAAAGGTGGGTCATCGGTTTTCGGCGACAATCCATCAGGCAGTGAAGGATCAAGATTGGCAGGTGGAGAAACGTAGGCATGATGCCAAGACTTTTGAGTATCGACTCAGCACTAAAATCAGACAAAATTAAAGCCAGAGAAAGCCCTGGCTAGTCCTATCCCTAAGAGGGTTTTGTTGAGGTAAGTATCAATTAGCCTCTTTCTTAAGTACGTTTCAATCCCTAGGAAATTAAAGGGTTTTAGAGGCCATAGCTTAGTTTAAGCTATCTTGGCTCTGGGAAAAACGTCTCAATTTTAGCCTCATCTTTAGTACGACATAAAATTTTTATGCTATCTTTGAGCGGAACCGAAGGATGGCTCCGCTTCGTATTGACTCGTACCTTTACGTTAGCATGTCCCTCCTTCGGTCACTTTGTAAATTTTGAATTTCCGGAGGAAATAATGTTTGTCTATGACCCGTATGGTATAGCCCGCGAAATTGCTAAACGCGCAGCTCTCATTGAACAACTGAACTGGGAGATCGAGGAGCTGCGCCAATCACAGATTTTCGATGTGGAGGACAATACTGATTACACAGATTGATTAATTTGACCGACTAACAAACAGCGGGAGTAAATTACTCCCGCCCTGTCCAGTCAAGAACTATGGACACAGCACTGTATGGATACTAACGCCAAAATTTTGTTGAGTGCTCTGGCATCTGATGTCATACCTTCTTCAAAGGTGACATCCGTTGTGTCAACGCTAACAATGTCTCATGCTAACGAATATGTAGATATCCAAGGAATTGCACGAGCTTTTCACAATCCAAAGTTACTACGACAGCTTCGTACCAGCAAACATGAAGCTTCAGGATCGTCATACTCTTTGAACATCAATGAAGCATTTGTCACCTATGAAACTTATCCAATTGGGCAAACACAGATCCTTTATAAGTCTCCATTTCCAGGAGAACTGCAAGCCCGGCTAGCTATTGAAAGCATAATTGATCGATTCCTAGACTATCTACTGAAAGAACATCAGATTGTTGTACTCAATGAGAGTGACCGCCATGTTCAAGTTTTTATACCAGGGCAAACCATACCTGACTTCGAAGAGCAATGGGATAAATTTCTAAAAAAAGTTGCCTTCTCAGCATTTGGTGACAGCCGATTACAAATGCCTGGTCTAGTGCAGACTTTTATTATCATGCTCAATGCAGTTACCCTGTCGGGACGAGGATTTAGTACTCTTGATGTTCCAATTTTAACCAAGGAACAAGCTGAGGTATTGGCTGCCTGGTATTTTGCAGTGATCCAGCAGGTTGACCGGCGGCAACGTAATCGTCAAAAGCAGATTGATAGTATTCAAGAAGAACTTAAATCTTCAGATTTGAAAGAAAAAGAACGGCAGTCAAAAGAGAAAGAACTGGATGATAAGGAGGTAATGCAAGCTAAAGAAGCTAAAAAGTACACTGAAAATTTTGAAAAGTCTTTTGCTGGGTTGATCAATAACCAAACCGAACTATGGAAAGAACTGCACCAGCTAGACACGAAGCTATCAGATAGCAGTTTGCCTAAGAAAGATCAGCGTAAGCTTTACAAACAACGAGATAAAGTTGCGTCAAAAATCACATTTCCGGAAAAATGGCTACTTGAAAAGCGCTCACTTTTAAAGGAAATAGGATGCCAACCATTTAAGTTTGTCTTCCGTGACCGTGAACTTCATAGTGAAAAGTTTCAGAGCATCACCGAAATTGCCAAACGCTTTGATAGGAAAGCAACTGATCAGATAAATTCTACCCGTGGGGATATCTTTACCCAGTGCATTACTGAAATGTATCGGCTTTTAGAACTGGATGAAAAAGACCTAGATTCGTTGCCACCGCCCCTGCTAGCTAGTAAGCCACCTTTACTAGCTAATCGATTAGCGGGAGATGATAGCAAAGAGTTTTGCTACTCTTGCGGGGTTGGTTTAGATCCTAAAAAGGCTAAGTGGCAAGTACTGCGATTTATGTTCGAGCGACCATCCCAACGTCGACAATCTTCTAACAGAGAAGGAAGACCCCATATCTGCGCATCCTGTTCAGCACTAGCATTCGCATCACCACTCAAGGTTACTGACGAAAGTATTATTCTTAGACTATTACCAATCGATCAAGCATCTACGGCATCGATTAAACTCCAAGACTATGTCCGAATGTTGACTAGTAAGGAAGTACATCTAAGCGCTGGTAAATATATAGTCTTAACCTCTGACCGAACGAATAAGGGGGACTTGGCAGCCTCCAAACTAGGACAAGTGCAATATGCGCTTGCTAAAGTTGCCTCAATTTTTCCACAAGAAGTTCTAAAGGACTTTAGATTTAAATTGATTTTACAGGGCAGTGATATTGAACTTCGAAGTCGACATTTACTGTTTATCAAAGGCTTGATGGAAAGCTACGGACAATCAATTATCATCGCTGGCAAGGAAATAAACATTAGTTTAGGAGATGCTATTCGCTACATACAACAAGATTTACCATATTTGGCAGACTATTCATTGGTGAAAGTTTCCAGTATTTCTAATCACCTGATGATAGAACAAACTCGCTCAATTTACTGGGAAGAACTAAAAGGATTTATGGACTCAAATTCAAGACTAACAAAAAGAGCAAAGCTATATCAGGATGTAGCAGCACTGACAGGTCTAACCTACGCATTTGTTGAATCTTTAGAAAGAGTGGCAGAAAAGTCTTTAGAGCAACAAAAAGATCCTAAATATACCGCAAGAGAAGTTGGCAAGATTATTGAAAAAGCCGACGATGTGACAGCATTTTGTTACTACGCAACCTTAGGAGGAGAAGAGAAGAAAGATGTCCAGGCAAGACTTTATCATAATTCAAGAAATGATTTCATTTATAATCAGACATTGATATTGCTGAAAAATCTGGCTATCACTGGACGTGAAGATAAAACTGACCAAGGTGGAAAGTATATTCAGCTTTATGCTGATGATGTAGCTAAAGTCTACATACACTTCGCTAGCCAAAAAGAATATGAACAAGAGAAAGACTGGAAAGAATTAACTTATAATCTCAAACTTTCTCTTTATACTCGTTTCCCTGAACTAGTACGCAAACTAAAATCCACAAGCGAGAAAAACTAACTATGCCAACTGGACTTCCTAAAACAGACAACAAAAATCCTCGGATGCATTTTGACATTTATGCCATCTTAGAAGGCTCTCAAGAACTTTATCTCGGGGATGAAGTACAGGTTAACGTAAACCTGGTCGAGATGATAAAACTGGAAACAAAAGACGGGCAAGCCTTAGAGAAATGCTATATTTCACCTACCAAACGTCGAGGCGTAGAACGTCGTTGTCTACTATGGGCTCCTGTAAAAAGTGGTGAACTGCTAGGGGATAGCCAAAAATGCGGTATCCCTAAGACTTGTGCTGAACCAGCATGTCCTATTTGTGGTCCTTATGGTGCCTTAGATCCAGGTAAACGCACTCTAATCGGTCGAGTAACCCATGGTGGTGGAGTAGCTGTACAAAATTTATATCCTGTCGATAAACAACGGGCAATGCATCCTGCTCGATTAGTCAACCAAAAGGATGAAACTCCTATCCCTTTCAAACGGCAATATAACCAACCAGGATTGCTATATCCAATTACAAATCACGCTTTAAGTGTTACAGATAAAGAGTTTGCATCTGTCGCTTATGCCTTCCTTGATTCGTTGGCACGCATTGGTTCCGGCAACCCAAAAGGCGTGGCTTTAGCTGAGTCAACAGACAAAATGCCCTTACTCGTAATCGACCGATATCTTGTCCCAAGAGGCAAGCGTCCGGTTATTTCACCATCCGTGACCAACCCAGAAGAAGCAATTGAAGACTTCCTCCGTTTGGCACGTTTCTCCGATAGTAATTCAAACCATATTGAGAAAACTCACTTTGAACGCTGGATTGGTGATTCAGCCCTTGAAAAACTACAGGATTATTCCAGCCAATTTGTTGACACCGTCTTGCAGGCGTAACCCATGTACTGCATCAAGCTTACCCTTCAGCCCACGGCAGGGATGACGTTTCGCATATTGCCAGGTTCAATCCTCAATATTGCCACATATCCCTTTGTTCCTCCCACTACATTATCTGGCTTCTTACGACGGTTGGGTATGTTAAGCGTTGGACTGGAACTACCAGAAACACGTATCAACAAAGAAAAACCGCCAACCTACACACTACCCCCTAGGTACACAGCTTTAGGGGCATACCCTACACCAGGTAGCTGGCACGGAGTTCATCGTACCTATCGAAAAGGGATGCGAGAGTTTAATCACGACTCGTTTTCTAAGATCTATCAGGAAAAAGACAGAGCTAATTTTCAGCTTCATACCTGGGAATATCTGATCGCTGAGGAACTAACGGGCTATGTTGTGGCAGATACTCCAGAAGGCTTAGAACATTTTCAAGATTTAGAAGCCTATGGCTGCAAATTAGGTAAAGAGGGCTTTGCCTTTGTATCGGGAACCTCAGATGTTTTGACATTACAGTCCATGAATGTTGCGGCAATACCATCTACAATCCTCCCGATGGAGGCATTATTGCAAAGTAATCCGTTTGTCGGTGGATGCGACATTTATAACCTTTATCGTTATCAACAGACTGACCAATCTATAACAGAGTCAGACCGAGAGGGTTTTCTTGATACTCAGCCCAGTAGCGTTGAAGGATTTGTACCTTTTGTCGCAGGTTATTTCAGCAGTCCTTTAAATAACCCTCCCACATTAGACTATTACACCGATCAGGAAGATATCTACATCCCTGCGGCCCTTATCGAACTGCTAAGAGGTGAAGTTCATGCCTAATCAGCGAAAGCGACGGAGCGAGCGAAAAACTCAGCCTTATAATTTTGGTCGACTCTTCTTTCCAGGGGAACCAACACCCACTCCTGAAGAAGTACGCCTACAACCCCTTGGCGATCATGTTGGCAATGTCCGACGGTTGGTTAAGCAATGGAAAGTTTTTCCATGTGCAGACTCCTTACCTAGAGTATTGAAAGCCGCTGATATTCACGACATGGGAAAACCTCAAAAGTTTTCTATTCAAGTCAATACTGATCCAAAAGGCAAGTTTAAAAACTATATTTATTCTTTCCGAGGGCACCGCTTTTTAGCTGAAACTGAGGATGCTTGGGCACAAGCCTTAGCTAGAGGGCACCATGACTTCTCAGTAGGGGATATCACCCGTGATACTTATGAGCTTCGCAAAGACCCAAAGTATAAGGCTATCCTGAATCACAATCCTTTAGCTTATGCAGAGGAATTGTATATCTTAGAGATGTGTGACCAAATTGAGGCAGAGTTAGCTTGCCGGATTGTAGGTGATGAAGATCAAGCAGAGTCTCGCACCTTTATGGATTACACCATTTCTGATGCAGGCAATGGAACTTATTTGTTAGATCCTTGGCCATTTCAGCAGTCTCAACTAGAGCTAACGTTTCGTTATTGGTCTAAACAGCTGACGGATGTAGAAAAGACCGAATTGAGGGAGCTATGCGATCGCAACGAAGATAACAAACTAGGAAAAAAGCTGGATGCCATCGTCAAAACCTGGTGGCACCAGCAAACGTCTAACCCTAAAGCATATGTATGCCAGGTGATACTTAAACCGGCTCATCAGAAGCCACAGGAGCTACCAAAGGTAGATGATATATATCAAAAGCTTGCAGGTTTTTCACCGAATCCAATGCAAGCAGAAGTCTTCCAGGCATTCCAAGATAATGACTTTCCAGCACTTTTAGTCAAAGGACCTACTGGAGCAGGTAAAACTGAGTCCGTTCTCTTTCCTGCATTAGCCCAAGGGTATCGCCTTTTCTTACCCTTACCTGCACGCAGCCTCTTAGAAGATCAGAAAGCTAGAATCGAGAAGTATTTACTCAAGTTCTCTGAACTACCTGAAAATAAGCATCGTGAGATATCCTTAGTGGTCGATACCGGCTCACAGATGTACCGTTGGGTCTATAAAAATGGTAAAGACATCACTAAGACGCTGAAAATCAATCTACGTCGCCATCTCTATAAAGGTGATGTCATTCTAACCACATTAGACAAATTTCTATACCGTTACTTCTCCTTTGGAGACAAACAAAAATCCTTCACGTTCCCATTGAGGATTAACCAATCTAAGACTTTAATCTGCTTTGATGAAGCCCATAGCTATGACGATATCTCATTTACGAATTTTCAAAGCCTGGTAAGAGCACTCTATGAAGCCGGTCGTTCTCTAGTGCTGATGACGGCGACAATGCCCGAGGAGCTTTTAAAGAGATTTGACTACCTTGATCAAATCGACTATGTCGATGAACCTGCCAATGCCAAAAAACTGGAAGAGTATCAAAATATAGCCCTCAAACGACCACATCTTAACCAGCGCAGTTTTGAATGGCTGGATAACATTTCCCGAGATGTAGAACATCCTGAAAGCTTTCAGGATAAGTTCACTGAGATTATTAAAGACACATGGCAACAAAAATCAGATCAACGAATCTTAGCAGTGGTACAAACCGTTCAAGATGCTGCAGCCATTTATAAGAAGCTCATATCTCAGATTCAGCATGCAACAGATTCAGACAGAGTAGTCTTTTTATATCACGGGCGCTTAGCTGACCAAAAACGCCCTGAAGTTTATAAGCAAATTCAAGATCGAGATGAGCACAAACAACCCTACATTTTGATAACGACAAGTGCTATTGAAGTTGGCTGCGACCTAAATGCAACTACTCTAATTTCACAAATTTGTCCACCAGAAAATCTAATTCAACGAGCTGGACGATGTAATCGACGAGGTGATATTCCTGATGCCAAAGTCATTGTAGTTGGCAATAAAATACCTGATTTTGCGAATACTCTCAATGAAGGAGGATGGAAAAAATATCAGGAGACACTTAAAGCATTAACAAGTTTTGAGACCCAAAAAATTGGTGACTGTATCAAGCGCTCGCAGCATATTGACGATTATCGTATTGTAGAAATTTTCTCGATGCTGCATGACTATGTTTATGCCTCAGATTTGACATGCCAGTCAGCCTATGAAAAAGGTCTAGTCATCACACGCAGTTGGACACCATCCGCCACTCTAATTTATGACGACGGCCAAACTTCAGACTGGGAAAAGAATTTATCTGAGTTACCTAAGGCATCTATTCCACTAGACCGTTTAGTGCAAAAAAAAGATGATGGAGTTGTTATTAATCAATATGCCAACGTAGATGTTTATGAGCGCTTCTATGATCAAGAAGAAACCCGTTGGAAAATGGTCCCTCTAAGGTGGGGATCTGCGTATAACAAGGATATTGTTATACGCATTGGTGCTACCCATAACGGAGCCCAGAGTGACTGCCTGGAACCTTACCAATATGATTCTGATATTGGCTTCGTCGACTTACCAGGTATTTTTATCAACATCAGCAGTACTTTAGAGGCCAAGCTTCTCCACAAGCTATCCGAACACCACCAAGGAAAATCAGTAATCATCAAGTACATCAAACCATTGGAAAAACAAGCTGTTTAGTTAAAATCACTCTTTCTGAGGACTAACCTATGCCATGTCAATACTAGCTCCCAACACCTCTTACACCTTCAACCAACTATTCGACCTAAAGCTTCTCTCTGACAAACTAGCCGAAACCTTTGGATATGCATTCAGCCGAACCAAACTCAACCTACCCCAAACCCAACAACACCTATCCTGACTAGACGGACTCAAAAGCCGCCTAGAAGAAATCCTTCCCTTTGTAGACCTATCCAACAAAACCTCTCGACGAGAGATTTTAATATCCCCAGTCATTACCACAGTAATCCACTACACCAAAGCAAAATTATGCATCGAATACCCCATCACCGTCAGCCAACAACTCCAGGGCAATCTAGACTATCTCCTCCAAAGTCCCACACATCTTTTCATCATCACCGCCAAACACCAGGACCTTGACTACGGCATGACCCAACTCATCGCTCAACTCATCGCCCTGGACCAATGGGAGTACACCCCCCAACAGCCCATCACCCATCCACCCATCCACCCATCCACCCATCCACAGACTCTATTTTTTATGCAATCCCCTAGCCAAACCCACCACCCCGTTTTTTCTTCTTCTTTTTTGCAGCTTTTGCCTCACCCATCATGGCCGCAAACCCACGCTGGTCTTGTAAAAACAACCGACGAGTCCGCTGCCGTTGATATGCCTTCACCTCCTCCGCCAATGGATGTTCCGGATCAATGACCAGATGCGTAATCGAAGCCCCAAAAAGCTCCTTATCTGTCGACTTCCCCTGGAGCATACAGGTAATGCCCCCCTCATCCCCGCCATAGAACACCTTTTCTACCGTGTAATCCTTATCTTTCATCGACTTGCCCTGAGCCTGCATATTTTTAAGCATTTGCTTCCCAGGCCGAACCTTAAAAGGAATACTCGCTTCCAACCGGTTATTTAACGAAATTGCCACATCGTAGTCATCAACTGTCATAGGCTCAATCACTCCAAATCATTGCCTTAGTGTATCGAATCCCATGCCACATAGCTTAGTCCTCAACCTCTTACCCGAGTCTCCTATCCCACCAGGCTTTACCTCTAGCAAAAGCCTCCATGGCCTATTTCTCAACCTCGTTAGCTCCGTTGACGAAACCTTAGCTAATGACCTCCACAAAAACAACAGTAATAAACCCTTTACCCTAAGTCCATTGCAGGTAGGAATAGGGGTAGATGGGAATAGGAGTAGATGGGAGCATGGGAGACAGCGCAAGGGGCTACCTAAACCAGTTATCAAGAAAGCAGCCAAACCCACCCATTCACTCCGTCACTCATCCACCCTCACACCCATCCACCCCGCCACTCATCCACCCCGCCACTCATCCACCCCGCCACTCATCCACCCTCACACCCATCCACCCTCACACCCATCCACCCCATCCAAATCCCTCCACTGGACCTACCGCAACCCCATCCCTTCCGGTACCCCCTGCTGGTGGCGAATTTCCCTACTAGACGAGGCCCTATTCGGACGCCTGAGCCAACTATGGCTAAACCTCAACCCAGACCAACCCTGGCATCTGGGACCCGCCAACCTGCACATCACCAGTATATTGGGCACCCCCCAAAGCACCCAACCCTGGGCTAACTTCTGCAACTACCAACAACTGTATGAGCAGGCTTCGGAGAGAGATCGCAAACTCAGCCTGCAGTTTTACACCCCCACAGCTTTCCGCCAAGGTGGCCATGACTCTTCCATGCCCACCGCTCACCGCGTTTTCCAAAGTCTCCTACGCCGTTGGAACCGTTACAGCGAACTAGAGTTTCCCGCTACTATCATTGATTGCTTGCAAGATAGCCAGTTCAATGTACGCACTGAAATAGCAAGCGATCCACGTCAACAATTTCAACAGACTGGAGCAAGGGTTAACCCTTGCAATCAATTTACTGGCTGCGTGGGTACTGTTACCTATCGAATTTTGGGCAAAGTCGATGAAACCACCATTAAACAACTCAACACCCTGGCCGACTTTTCCTTCTATGCCGGTGTTGGCAGAAAAACAACTATGGGTATGGGAGTGACGAGGAGAGTGATGGAGTAGGGGGGTGAGGGGTGGATGGGTGCATGGGGAAGGGGGTGCATGGGTACATGGGTACATGGGTACATGGGTATTGCTTTTATCCACTCATCCACTCATCCACTCATCTACTCATCCACTCTAATGAATCAACCACTGATCCGAATTTTTGACCATTAGAACCAGCTGGCCCAAAATTTTGTCATAGCTTTTGTAAAGTGCTCTAGCACGCTCAGTTTCTAGATAATGGCATTTTACAGAGAACTCTAGCCAAATCTGTGTTTCTGTTGCTTCTGCCTGACAGTCGCTGAGTTTGGCAATGAATGCGGCTTTATATCGACGTTTTCTCCATGCTTCTCCCAAATTGGCACACACTGATCGAGAAGACCGTCGAATCTGATCGGTTAATGAATATCGTTCTTCTTTCGGAAACTGTTTCGACAGTTCAAAGATCTCCATCGCCGCATCAAACGCAGTCTGGTAGACCTCTAGATCTCGATATCTTTTAATCAGTCGCCGTTCCACATTCATATTCAACATCTAAGCAAACTGATTATGCCCACCCCCTTACCCCCTTACACATCTACTCATGCCCCCCCCTCGCCCATCCACCGACTACATCCCCATCGCGGCTCTCAATCAATATGCTTATTGCCCCCATCGCTGCTGGCGGATGTTCTGCGCTGGGGAGTTTATCGATAATCAATACACTCTGGAAGGTACCGGTCTACATGATCGGGTTCACACTCTTGGCAGCAACCACCGAGATACGACCTGGCAAGTGCGAGCCATCTGGCTCAAAAGCCAACGCTATGGCCTGATCAGCAAATCTGACTTGATTGAAGAAAATGATGGTCAGCTTTTCCCTATTGAATATAAGCGAGGCCAGCGGGGTGACTTTGATAATGATGCTCTTCAAGTGTGCGCCCAGGCATTATGCCTGGAAGACATGACCGGAAAACCGGTCACCCAAGGTTTTGTTTACTATGCGCACTCCCATCAACGGCAGCCAGTACCAATTACGCCGGAGTTAAGGGAGGATGCGATCGCAACCATCACTGCCGTTCGTAAGCTTCTCCAAACCGGTACCATGCCCCTACCTGTATATACCAAACGCTGTCGAGGCTGCAGTCTTTACACCCAATGCTTACCTCAAGCTAGCAAGAAAGTTAACCGCTACCACGAAAGTTTATAGAGAGTGATGGAGTAAATGGGGAAATAGCATCCACCCATCCACCCATCCACTCATCCACCCCCTCACCCATTCACTCATCCACCCCACCCCCTTTACACCTAAAACAACCATGGGCACAGTTTATATCTCTACCGACGATGCATTTATTGGCAAAACTGACGAACGCCTAAAAGTACGAGCACAAAAAGAAACCTTATTGGATGTTCCTCTCATCAAGGTGGATGGTGTTGTTGTACTGGGTCGAGCTACAGTGTCACCAGCCGCCATCGTTGAATTACTTGAGCGCAAAATCCCCCTTAGCTTTATGACAGGCACTGGACGATTCTTAGGCCGTTTAGAACCTGAACTCAACAAGAATATTTTTGTACGCTCTGCCCAATGGCAAGCAGCAGGAGAAACACCTCGTTCTGTCCATGCTGTTCAGGGATTCATTCGTGGAAAACTTAAGAACTATCGAACAATATTGATGCGCGCCCAGAGGGAGGGACTATCTAACCTGCAATCAGGTATCATTCGCTTAGAACAGGCAATGAAGCCGATTAACCAAACCTCTATCATCGATGCATTACGTGGTTTAGAAGGAGCAGGCAGCGCTGCTTACTTTGGACTCTTTGGCCGGTTACTCCGTAATAAGGCCTTTACATTCACAACGCGTAATCGTCGTCCACCGACTGATCCGGTCAATGCGTTACTCAGTTTTGGATATGCTCTACTACTCCATGACATTCAGGGAGCAATCAATATTGTGGGGTTCGATCCTTACTTGGGCTATCTCCATACCCAGCGCTATGGTCGTCCGTCCCTAGCCTTAGATCTGATGGAAGAGTTCCGTCCTCTGGTGGTAGATGCCATGGTGCTATCTGCTATTAATCGTAAGGCACTGACTGTTGATGATTTCTCTGATGAACCTCTCAGCCATGCGGTTTCACTTACTGATGAGGGACGGCGTAAGTTTCTGCGGCTTTATGAGCAAAAGAAGCAATCAAAATTTAAACATCCGGTGATGGGACGGCAATGTACCTACCAAGAAGCGTTTGAAATCCAGGGGCGTCTGTTGGCTAAATATCTGATGGCCGAAACAGAACAATATCCTCCCTTAGTCCTGAAGTAAGAGGATTGCACAAAAATAAAGTTCCAGACTAAAGCTGTAGATGGGTACATGGGTAGATGGGTAGATGGGAAAGCTCATCCACCCATGCACCCTGTTACCCCGATACTCATCCACCCCGATACTTATCCACCCCATCATGCACGTTGTTGTGACTTACGATATCTCTGAAGATAAACGTCGAACTAAAATTCACAAGGCTCTGACATCCTATGGTCAGTGGATGCAATTTAGTGTGTTTGAGTGTAGCCTTACAAATACTCAATATGCTAAGTTACGCAATCGTCTGAATCAACTCATAAAGCCTGACGAAGATAGTATTCGGTTTTATTTTTTGTGCGAGTGCTGCCAGAAAAAAGTTGAGCGTATTGGTGGCGAACTAGTTCGAGACGATACTGTATTTTTTGCTTAAGTGCTGCTCGTGGATAGGTAGGTGTTGGGAATGTTTTGGGCAGATATTTGCGAAAATGACTGATATACAAGGATTGCAGTGCTTACTATAGTATTAGGGGTTCGCGCAATGGCTGAAATGCTTGAATGGCCTGGGGTTTCGCTTTTTTGCTTGCTTGCTATATGCTTCGATTTTTGGCAGCAATGCTATTATTTGGATAGTCCGCGAATTCGAACCTTGAAAACTAAATATGACAAGGCTTTTCAAAGTGCGCCGTCCCAACATCCTCCAAACCCTCTCAGGGATTGAAACATTTTTAAGCTTATTTTTAGCATGATATTAGCGTTGTCCCAACATCCTCCAAACCCTCTCAGGGATTGAAACGTCCCCGGCTGCGATGATAACGCCGTCGTCCGTAACGTCCCAACATCCTCCAAACCCTCTCAGGGATTGAAACTAGGGGGTGAGCCAGTTTATTAAACCGGGTTTGATTGGCGTCCCAACATCCTCCAAACCCTCTCAGGGATTGAAACAGGCTGAGGGGGGTTTCAGTGTCCAACGGTAATCGTCCCAACATCCTCCAAACCCTCTCAGGGATTGAAACAGGTCGAGCTTGAACGGGTCTAGTTCGGTTGTAAGTCCCAACATCCTCCAAACCCTCTCAGGGATTGAAACTCTTAGCCCGCCACTTTGCCAGCTCATCAGTGGGCGTCCCAACATCCTCCAAACCCTCTCAGGGATTGAAACAGGCTTAAAACGAATTAACCCGCCGCGTTCAGCAAGTCCCAACATCCTCCAAACCCTCTCAGGGATTGAAACATGAACGTGATTCGCCCGAACAAGGGAAACAACAGGTCCCAACATCCTCCAAACCCTCTCAGGGATTGAAACTTTGCCCTTGGCTACAGTGGCGTTATTGGTTTTTTGTCCCAACATCCTCCAAACCCTCTCAGGGATTGAAACTGTTGTTGATGTAGTTGACATAATCTCTGATATGGTCCCAACATCCTCCAAACCCTCTCAGGGATTGAAACATTTTGAAAGGGGACGGGATAGACGAACCCCCCGGTCCCAACATCCTCCAAACCCTCTCAGGGATTGAAACTAATTCTTTTCCGAGTGCTCCAGCTCTCCATAGGGTCCCAACATCCTCCAAACCCTCTCAGGGATTGAAACTTTGAGTGTTGATGATGTCAATATTGATAAACGCGTCCCAACATCCTCCAAACCCTCTCAGGGATTGAAACCAGCGCTTGACCATTCCAGACGCCTTAACCCGGTGTCCCAACATCCTCCAAACCCTCTCAGGGATTGAAACTAAGCTGCCCCCACCCAGGCGATTAGAAAGATTACGTCCCAACATCCTCCAAACCCTCTCAGGGATTGAAACACTGGCCTATGCGAATAAACTGATCTTTTGCTTCGTCCCAACATCCTCCAAACCCTCTCAGGGATTGAAACCGGATACGTATTTGGCGGGGATATTGACGCCGTTATAAGGTCCCAACATCCTCCAAACCCTCTCAGGGATTGAAACCCGGTGGGACATTCCTGGTTGGTGAAGCGCCTGGGGTCCCAACATCCTCCAAACCCTCTCAGGGATTGAAACAAGTCTGAAAATCCTTGGTATTACGAACAATCAAGTCCCAACATCCTCCAAACCCTCTCAGGGATTGAAACGCGAAAGGAGTGACACCCCCCCCATGAACATAATCGGTCCCAACATCCTCCAAACCCTCTCAGGGATTGAAACAACAATTGCTCTAATGTTCCGATCATGGGGACGAGTCCCAACATCCTCCAAACCCTCTCAGGGATTGAAACATAGAAGGCGTAGGTTTAGAAATCAGTGCAATTAGGGCGTCCCAACATCCTCCAAACCCTCTCAGGGATTGAAACCAACTTGTAAGACTTTATGCAAAAGCTATAAAGCTAAGAAGGTCCCAACATCCTCCAAACCCTCTCAGGGATTGAAACGAAAAAGGAGCTACAGCCATGGAGCTGGGCTTTCAGTCCCAACATCCTCCAAACCCTCTCAGGGATTGAAACTAGAGGTCATCAGCTAGGGTCTGGCCCTAGTTGTGGTCCCAACATCCTCCAAACCCTCTCAGGGATTGAAACGCCATACCGCGTTTTGTATGGGTTTGGGCACCATGTCCCAACATCCTCCAAACCCTCTCAGGGATTGAAACCACTTGCCATATTTCAGCGCTGACGGGCCACCGGGTCCCAACATCCTCCAAACCCTCTCAGGGATTGAAACCCATTACAGGCCATTGTCTGGAACGGGAACCAGGCAGTCCCAACATCCTCCAAACCCTCTCAGGGATTGAAACCAAGCGTTGCCGTTGCCGTTGCCGTTGTTGCTGTGGTCCCAACATCCTCCAAACCCTCTCAGGGATTGAAACGTAATCTTAATTCTCCAAGCAAGTTGATTATTGAGTCCCAACATCCTCCAAACCCTCTCAGGGATTGAAACCATCAGAGCCCCGCATAAAAACCATCGACCTATCGTCCCAACATCCTCCAAACCCTCTCAGGGATTGAAACAGGATTTTCACATTTTGTCCATCGACTCATATTCGTCCCAACATCCTCCAAACCCTCTCAGGGATTGAAACCAGTCGGCTCTCGCCTAAAGTCAGCCACTACGCTAGTCCCAACATCCTCCAAACCCTCTCAGGGATTGAAACAGATTGTTGTTGCTATCTGCCAGTTAAGCGACTTGGTCCCAACATCCTCCAAACCCTCTCAGGGATTGAAACGCTCCAACTGGCTCTGGCAAGTCGGTCTTGTTGGGTCCCAACATCCTCCAAACCCTCTCAGGGATTGAAACAGGAGCCAATGGAGTAGGAGAGTCGACTTTATTGGTCCCAACATCCTCCAAACCCTCTCAGGGATTGAAACAAGGTAGATAGCCGTAAGCTAGCAACGTTAGAGAGGTCCCAACATCCTCCAAACCCTCTCAGGGATTGAAACACCATCGAAATACCAATAGCTAAATTTCTTTCGCAGTCCCAACATCCTCCAAACCCTCTCAGGGATTGAAACATCTAGAAAGTTTTGAGTATCTTGCAATATTTCTAGTCCCAACATCCTCCAAACCCTCTCAGGGATTGAAACTCAGTATCGGTCCAATCCCCCTGCATGCCCCAACACCCTCCAAACCCTCTCAGGGATTGAAACCGATGTGGGTAATGAGTCTGAATCCATGAGCTGAATCCCAACACCCTCTAAACCCTCTCAGGGATCGATTAACATTGGCCTATAAAAAATGAGTTTATTCCCCTAATAAGCAATAAACTTGATTACTGGCTGAGCTCGTACCCTCTAAAACATGACGCCTCCTAATGGACTAACCTGATGCTGCCCTTAACCAGGCGTCTGGTCTGTGTTTTAAATGAGACACATTAGGCAGCTACCATGACCGGAAAAGTCTCTTGTACCGCTGGATGAACAATCTTGCCATCGGTAACATTCAATCCCTGGGCCAGAGCCGCATCTTTTACAAAAGCGTCTTGCCCATGGTCAGCTAGTTTGAGAACATAGGGTAAAGTGCTGTTATTCAATGCCTGGGTTGCTGTCCAAGGGGTGGCTCCTGGCATGTTGGGGACACCAAAGTGAACCACACCTGATTCAACATAAGTAGGCTGGGTGTGGGATGTGGGGCGCAAGGTTTCAATGCAGCCACCCTGATCAACAGCAACATCAATGATGACTGAACCAGGACGCATTTTTGTAACCAGGGCTTGGTTGACCAATGTGGGTGCTTTGCGACCTGGTATAAGTACAGCTCCAATCAGTAAATCAGCATCGGGAACAACCCGCTCAATTTGAGTCGATGTACTGTAAAGCAATTCCACACGCGAGCCGAAGAGGGTTTCCAGGTAAGCCAGACGATCCACATTAATGTCTAAAATCTGCACCTGGGCTCCCATGCCTACGGCAATCCGTGCAGCTTCTGTGCCAACAATGCCGCCGCCCAAAATCACCACACGCCCCGGCTGTACACCGGGAACACCACCAAGCAAGACGCCTCGACCACCCTGTTGTTTTTCTAGATAGCGGGCACCAAACTGTACAGCTAACCGACCGGCAATGATGCTCATGGGGGTGAGCAGGGGAAGTTTCCCATCGGTCGTCATGACGGTTTCGTATGAGATCGCACTCCCCCTACTCGTTACCAATGCCTCCGTTAACTGGGGTTCTGCCGCCAAATGCAAGTAGGTAAACAGCAGCAAATCATCGCGAAAGTATGGATATTCAGAAGGCTGAGGTTCTTTAACCTTGACTACCATATCCTGGGACCATGGCATGGCCGGATCCAACACCAGCGTTGCTCCAGCCGCCGCATAATCTGCATTAGAAAAGCCAGCCCCACGACCCGCATTTTCCTGAACAACAACCTGATGGCCCCTTTGACACAGTGCCTGGACACTGGCGGGCGTTAATCCAACGCGAAATTCTTGATCTTTGATCTCTTTGGGCAGTCCAATTCTCATGACAAATTAACCTCCTATTGGTTAAGGACGTATCTTATTTCTGTTGTCGAAATACTTCCTGAGATGTGAGGTGGAGATGTGGGGAAAGCCACCTGTTCTCATCAAAAGCTATGACTTGAACGTTAACACTAATTTTGAAGATTAATCAATAGAATTTGTAGTCTATTGATAACAAATGGTGAAAATATTGGGATACCCGCGTAAGCCGGGAAATATCAATAAGTAGATTATGATACAAACATTGCAACTATTTATTGCTAATATTGCAGTATTGAAGACTCGCTGCATAGGCCTTGAAAGATGTTGGTGCTATCTATCTACTTTTCATCTCTAAGCCCATGTCATGAACCCTCCAACTTAAATACCAAGGAGGGGCGGCTTCATAAGCACTTGCTCAAATGGAATGGTGTGGGTTCTCCTTACGCCGTCGTGCTTGTGTAAGCCTACATGATGGCCTCGACTATCCTTAAGTTGCGGAGCCTGGTCAGAATTATGCTGGCCGATTAGGGAGCTACTGCTCTTAAGACAAAGTAGTATATGTACGATGCTCACCGTGAAATTTTTGGGTGGCTCTGACATAGCGCTAAATCTGTAGGTTTGACTAGAGTCGATGCTGTGCCGACGTCAGCATCCTAAAGTTTTTTTGTTTTCATTTGCTGATATTTCTGAGTGTTTCTAGGTGATTCATCTAGAGCTTAAACGTGTTAATGCCAAAATGTGGGGTGGCGTGAGACGGTTAGGTCTAGATGATGCCGGGCGGGGAAATGTTTGGCATTCTGAACAGATATAGGCTTACTACAACATCAGGAGTGATTCTTTGCTATGGCCCTATCTTTAAATAATCAGTGCGTGCTCATTACGGGCGCTAGCAGTGGCATTGGTCAATCCTGTGCCCGACTTCTTGCCCAGGCAGGGGCTCGGCTGATCCTGGCTGCTCGTCGCAAGGAAAAACTGAAAACATTATCAGATGAACTGCAGGAAAAATATCAAACCCAGACACTCCTCTTGTGTGTAGATGTACAAGAGCGTCAGACCGTGACAACAGCCCTTGAAGGCTTACCTGCAGCCTGGAAATCAATTGATGTGTTGATTAACAATGCAGGGCTGAGTCGAGGCTTGGAAAAACAGTACGAATCTCCTGTCCAAGATTGGGAGGAAATGATTGACACCAATATGAAAGGATTGCTGTACGTTACCCGTGCCGTTGTGCCAGGAATGGTGGCGCGCGGGCGCGGGCATGTGGTCAACATTGGCTCGATTGCAGCCAGGCAAACGTATACGGGGGGCAGTGTTTACTGTGCCACTAAGGCAGCGGTAAAGTCCTTGTCTGAGGGATTAAAAATTGATCTATTGGGGACTCCTGTACGGGTAACCAACATCGAACCAGGGTTAGTAGAAACAGAGTTTAGCAATGTGCGATTTCGGGGTGATGACCACAGGGCCAACTCGGTTTATACCGGCATGACGCCCCTTACCCCAGATGATATTGCTGACACCATTGTGTTTGCAGTGACTCGTCCTGCCCACGTCAATATCAGCGAAATTTTTGTTATGCCCACCGATCAATCGTCGGTTACCCATGTCCACAGGAGAACGGTCTGACAATGGAATTGCTCATTGTCATCACTACGTTTGTAGCCGCCTTTGTCCAGGGGGTGTCAGGCTTTGGTTTTGCCCTGGTGGCGATGCCAATTTTGTCTGGTTTAACCAGTATCCAAACCGCAGCTCCCCTGGTGGCCCTGACGACGTTAACCAATAACCTCCTCCTATGTATTTACTACCGTCAATCCTTCGACCAAAATGTTGTCAAAAATTTGTTACTGGGATCAGTATTAGGGATTCCCATAGGTTTTCTAGCCTTAAATTATCTGCCTACAGCGTTGATGTTAATCGCATTAGGCATCCTCATCGTCACCTACTCTCTGTATTCATTAGTCAGTCCAGTTGTGCCAGTTTTGAAGTCTAGGCTGTGGGCCTACGGTGCTGGCTTCTCATCAGGCATTTTGCTGGGTTGTTTTAACCTGCCGGGACCCCCCATTATTCTCTATGGCAGTAGTCAACGGTGGTCTCAGGAACGATTTAAGGGTAATCTCAGCAGTTTTTTCTGGATAAGTGTCGCCATTGTTGTTGTGGGACATGGGTTACAACAACGCATCTCAGCAGATATTATTCGACAGTTTTTAATAGCTGTCCCTAGTTTAATGCTGGGATTATGCCTTGGTGTTGCTCTAGCAAAGCAGTTTAATCCTAATGTTTTTCGAAAAATTGTCACCATTTTATTGTCGATAATTGGAGTACGGCTGATTATTTCTGGATTTTACTTATAACTAGAAAACTATTTTTAGAAAGGATAGCAATGCCCTTTGAGATGGGCTTAAGAGCATGCTGCCTGATTTTTTTGCGTCATAAATGTTAACACTTTCAAGGCATGGTTTTACTGACTTAAGATCAGCTTTTCTAGGTAAGAATCTTTTGTTAGATCGTGTGTAAATATACAGAAGAGAGCTTTTGATTGCTTTTATTGTATAGAACAACATTTGTAGGAATTTGCTTCACGATAAAAGTGCTCTGCGTCCAGATTAAAGTCCAGGGTGTTCTATAGGAAAACTACTGTTCAGGATGCAGGCAAAATTTCATTAGCTCTTTAGAAATGTTCTGTCACTTTAGGGACTGTTTTTAATGTTTGCTAGTTTGAGTCCAGAAAAGACTGATTTATCCAAAATGGATGCCGCATCCCTTTGGCATTCTCTGGTACAGCACAAGCCGTTTTCTCAAAAACCACCCAAGTGTATGGCCCGTGGGGTGGGCTGTCATGTGACAGATACAGAGGGAGTTGAATACTTCGACGGTGTTTCCGGATTGTGGTGTGTGAATGTAGGCTATGGTCGTCAAGAGCTGGCGGAAGTGGCCTATGGACAGATGGTGGATCTGGCGTATTTTCCGCTCACCTCCATGGGCCATGAGCCCGGCATCCGTCTGGCCCACAAGCTACTGGAACTGCTGGGCTATGAGGGGAAGGTGTTCTTTTCCACGAGTGGTTCAGAAGCCAATGAAACGGCTTTTAAGATTGCCCGCCAGTACCATGCCCAGACAGCGACCGCTGGCTCTGGTCCGCGCTATAAAATTATCTCTCGCTATCGTGGCTACCATGGCCATACCATGGGGGCTTTAAGTGCGACGGCTCAGGCTGAACGTAAGCTGAAGTATGAGCCATTAGTGCCTGGTTTTCTCCATGTGAGTCCTCCCTACTACTACCGATTTGGCGATGGGCAGCCAGAAGATGTGTACAATGCGGCCTGTTTGCGAGAGTTGGAGCAGACGATTCGCTACGAAGGGGCTGAATCTGTTGCAGCGGTCATTGTGGAGCCGATTATCTCGGGTGGTGGAGTGATCCCGCCAACGGAGGGATACTTGCGTGGAGTGCGGGAGATTTGCGATCGCACCGGCATCTTGCTGATCTACGACGAAGTGGTAAATGGCTTTGGCCGCACCGGCAAAATGTTTGGCTATCAACACTGGGGTGTGGAACCCGACATCATTAATTTTGCCAAGGGCCTAACCAGCGGCTATATGCCCCTATCCGCCACGGTGGTCAAACAACATGTCTTTGCAGCCTTTTTGGATGAGCCGGGTACCGACAGCCATTTTCGCCACATTACCACCTACGGCGGTAGTCCCGTTTGTACAGCGGTTGGCTTAAGAAGCATCGAAATTCTAGAAAGAGAAAACCTGTGTGAGCGAGCGGCTGAAATGGGCGAGTATCTCCTGGATAAGTTGCAACAGCGACTGTTGGATCATCCCAACGTGGGAGATATTAGAGGTCAGGGGCTGTTGCTGGGTATCGAACTGGTGAAAGACAAGGCCAGTAAGACACCGTTAGAGAGCGATATTGTTGCCTCAGTCCCCCGCTACTGCATGGATAAACAGATCATCATTGGTCGCAATACCAATACGATTCCTGGATTTACAAATGTATTGATTATGGCCCCACCATTGGTAATCAGCCGAGAAGAAGCTGACCAATTAGCCGATACCGTCTGCGAGGCTGTTTTCGCTATGCCGAGTTCCTGAAGTTGTCAAAGATTGGAAAGACGTCTCTAAAAAACAAGGCTTTTATCAGGTTTTCAATTAGATCCCCTCCTGGGAGGGGTGCCTGAAAGGCGGGGTGGGTTGACCGCTAGCGCTAACGGCCAACCCACCCCGTTGCCCCTCCTAGGAGGGGAGAAAGTATTGTACTTCGCATTAAGTATTGCATTGAAATTCTGATATCTCTCTCATTTGGAGTCAATACCCATGAAACAACTGCTATCGAGGAAAACCTCGCTGTTCAGGTTGAAACATTATCTCTACGGCCTTGCCTTTTTACTTATTTTTCTGCCCCGAGTGGCGTTTGCCCAAGACGATGCTGCTCCTGCTGGATTCTTGGGCTCCATTGAGGCCGGGGTTCAAGGTATCGTTGATATCCTCAACCTTATCTTTTACTTCAAGGTTGGCGGCGAAAATGGCATGCCATTTATCGTACTTTGGTTGGTGATTGGTGCGGTTTTCTTTACCTTTCGGCTTAAGTTTATCAACATTCGCGCATTTAAGCATGCCATTGATGTGGTACGCGGCAAATACGATAGTGAAGAAGACGAAGGCGATGTTTCTCACTTTCAGGCACTGGCGGCGGCGCTGTCTGGCACCGTGGGGATTGGTAATATTGCTGGAGTTGCGATCGCAATTCGTCTCGGCGGTCCTGGAGCCGCATTTTGGATGACCATGGCAGGGTTCCTGGGCATGTCCAGCAAATTTGCCGAATGTACCCTCGGTCAAAAGTATCGTGTGATTAAGCCAGACGGGACTGTAGGGGGTGGTCCCATGTATTATCTTTCCCGTGGGCTTTCGGCCATGGGCATGGCCCCGGTAGGTAAAGCTTTGGCCGTGATTTTTGCTGTCATGTGCGCCATTGGCAGTTTAGGCATTGGCAACATGTTCCAGGCAAACCAGGCATTTGCTGCTGTTTCCAATGTGTTGCCATTTCTCACTAGCCTAAGCTGGTTGTTCGGCATTATCTTAGCGCTGATCGTTGGGTTGGTCATTCTGGGTGGAATTGAACGAATTGGCGCGGTGGCCGGTGTGCTAGTACCGGTTATGGCAGTGATCTACGCCTTAGCCTGTTTCTGGGTGATGTTGGTAAAACTGCCCGAGGTTCCTGGTGCCATCAGTACCATTATTACCACTGCCTTTAGCCCAGAAGCATTGGCCGGTGGCGCTATTGGTGCCCTGGTGATTGGATTTCAACGGGCGGCATTCTCCAATGAAGCCGGGTTAGGATCAGCCGCCATTGCTCACTCTGCCGCTAAAACAGATGAACCGGTTCGAGAAGGGATTGTCGCTTTGTTAGAACCCTTCATTGACACCATGTTCATTTGTAATCTCACGGCCATAGTGATTGTGCTCACCGGGGTTTATGCCGACCCGACAGCTACCGACCTCAATGGAGCCCAGCTATCGGCAGCCTCTTTTGAAACCGTGATTAGTTGGTTCCCCTATGTGATTGCAGTCGCCGGATTTTTGTTTGCACTATCAACGATGATTTCCTGGAGTTATTATGGGCAACAATCCTGGGCCTTTCTCTTTGGTGAGAGTACCACAAATATCTACAAGGGTATTTTTCTATTCTGTGTCTTTGTAGGGGCAGTAGTTAACCTGGGACCTGTCCTTGAGTTCAGTGACATTATGGCCCTGGCCATGTCATTACCAAATCTGTTGGGCTGCTTTTTGATGTCAGGGCTGATTGCTAGAGAATTAACAAGCTACATGGATCGGCTGAAGTCAGGAGAAATGCTACCAGAACCTCAGGTTGCTCAAGAAACTGTATTGCGGAGATAAATGAGATGAGTTGGCTTAAACGAAAATCTGTTCTCATTCCCATTGATTTTTCTGATCTTTCTTATCAAGCACTGGAGCCAGCCAAAGAACAGGTTGAAAACATTTCGGCCTTAAAGCTGATTCATGTCCTGTCACCATTACATCCTGCTGACCCAGCAGCTATGTGGGATACAGTCAGTGATCAGGACCGCAAACAAAAAGTGCGAGCGTTTACCCGTGATAAGCTCAGCGAAATGGGATACGACGATATTCACATTGAAGTCGCCATTGGTGACCCCATGTCAAAAATTATGGACTATGCCCAGGAAATAGATGCCGACCTGATTGTGATGTCATCCCACGGGCGCAAAGGTGTTAGCCATTTTCTGATGGGCTCTGTCGCTGAACAGGTTGTGCGATTGTCCCATTGTCCGGTGCTGATTCTCAAGTAGGTGCAACCTTGACAGAAGACTATTTATCGGGTGAACATCTCGTCCAGCAAGATGTTCACCTTTTGTGTGGGATGCCAACCCCCTCCAACCCCCTCTCAGGGATTGAAACAACTCTTAACATTAGTGGTTATGGAAATTAGTGGTTCGTGGTTGGTCGTTAGTCCCTGACTGGAGTTTAACGACTCACTACCAACTACTATCTTCCCAAAAACGTCCCGCATTAAGTTGATACCCTGAATTAATGCATAAGTCGTTTTTCGATTTCAGCTTTCACGGCATCCACCCTGGCTGGTAAATGAACCGCAGGGTTAGCGTATTGGCTAGTGACCTCTTCCAATGTCGATTCGTGGTAACCAACTTTAAAGTCCGTGAATTTCAAGCCGTGGGCTGTGCTAATCACCACAGTTTTGTCATCAGATTTGATCACACCACGCTTAAGCAATTTGGTCAGGACGGCAAGAGCCACACCAGTATGTGGACAAGTGAACATGCCGGTCAAATCAGCGTGGGCAGCGGCAGCGGCCAATTCATTTTCAGTGGCCTGTTCCACAATACCGTCCGTTTCCACGATCGCTTTTGTGGCTTTTGCATAACTAACGGGATCACCAATCCTGATGGCATTAGCCAATGTCTGTTGGGCCGTCATACTGACCTTTTCTTTGAATCCATTTTTGAAGGATTCATAAAAAGGATTGGCCTTGGCCGCTTGAGCCGCGACTAGTCTTGGCATTCGACTAATCAACCCCAAGTCCATCATCAATTGGAATCCTTTGTAAAGCGCACTGATATTGCCAAGGTTGCCCACTGGAATAATGATCCAGTCGGGCACTTCCCATTCAAACTGTCGAATGATTTCGATGCCAACTGTCTTTTGGCCTTCGATGCGTAAACTATTCATCGAATTGGCCAGGTAGATTGAATTATCCTGGGTGACTTCTTGGACAATTTTCATGCAGCCATCAAAGTCAGTATCAAGGGCGAGGACATGGGCACCGTTAGCAACCGGCTGGATCAACTGCGCCGTACTGACTTTACCTGCGGGCAAGAAGATGATTGCCGGAATACCAGCATAAGCGGCATAGGCAGCCAGGGCGGCACTGGTGTCCCCGGTACTGGCACAGGCCACGGCTTTAACAGGGCTGCCCTGGGCCATCATTTGTTTGACCACGCTCACCAGCACCGTCATACCGAGGTCCTTGAAACTGCCAGTATGGCTATTGCCACAGAGCTTGATCCACAGGTCAGGAACGCCAAGTTGCTGACCTAAGCGTTCGGCCCAAAATAAGTTGGTATTGCCTTCGAACATACTGACCACATTGTCGTCAGTCAACGCAGGCACGACCCACTCACGCATTCCCCATACACCGCTACCGTGGGGCCATTGAGTGGTACCAACCCGTGAGTCAAACAGCTGTTTCCACTGGGATGCATCGCGTTTTTTTAGCGGCTCACGCTCATGGTGTACTTCTAGGAGGCTGCCACATGATGGACAGGTGTAGATCACATCAAAGATCGAATGCTTGCCAGGGCAGCCCGCAATGCAGCGAAAATAGACCGTTTGATTATCTGTATCCAGTTTGGGCTCGACAGCTGACAACATGAGTGGTTTCTGGTGGTAGGTAATAAGTGGATATATATATGTTCATAGCTGCCAAACGGGGCAAGGGGCAAGTGTGAGCTAATGAATTACACGTCTTCTAACTCCTCAGCTAACCGACGGGCCTTGAATGCACTGCCCCACTCTTGCATGAGAACGAGGATGGCCTCAAGAGAGCGTCCGAACTCCGTTAACTCGTACTCAACGCGCGAAAGATCTCCATTACTTACAAAAATGTGGGTACTTGTCAATACCATTGTATGGGCGTGATAATTTACTTCTTAAACAAAGAACGTCAACTAGGCAGATATGGAGACAACGCTAAAATGTCTCACCGATAAAATACTGTCAGACTTCGCTGAGTAAAGGAAACAAAATTATGGAAAAGATTATTCTTGTGACGGGGTCGACCGACGGTATCGGTCTGGAAACAGCCAGGATGTTGGTCTCGATGGGGCACAATGTTTTGTTGCACGGACGTTCCTCTGCCAAATTAGAACAGGTGAAAAAAATGCTTTCTGCAGACGGTGGGCTGGTTGAAAGCTACGTGGCTGATCTATCGCGCATGGCTGATGTGGAGGCCCTTGCAAAGGCTGTAGCCGCCAACCATGGCAAACTTGATGTGCTGATCAACAATGCTGGTGTGTATAGCGCGCCCAATTCTGTCACCCAGGACGGTCTGGATGTACGGTTTGTTGTTAATGCGATCGCACCCTATCTGTTGACCCAACGGCTGACGCCGCTAATGGGAGAGTCTGGCAGGGTGGTTAATGTCTCCTCCGCTGCTCAGTCGCCGGTGGATCTAGAAGCACTGGCCGGACGAATCAAGCTGTCTGAAGACTTTACAGCCTATGCGCAAAGCAAACTGGCTTTGACAATGTGGTCACGCACACTGGCGCTCAAGGAAGACGGCCCGGCCATGATTGCGGTGAATCCTGGCTCAATGCTCGGCAGCAAAATGGTGAAACAGGCCTTTGGTGTGGCCGGAGGTGATATCCGTATCGGTGCTGAGATCCTCACTCGCGCTGCACTGTCAAAGGAGTTTGAAACGGCTTCCGGCCAGTATTTTGACAATGATTCAGGCCAGTTTGCCTCGCCCCATGCGGATGCCCTCAATCCACAAAAATCCGAAGAGATTGTGCGCACGATTGAAGCAGTCTTGGCTGAGATATAACAATATCGGAGGTGGACCCACTAACTTTTTGTGAAAGCGCCCCCTACATACCACCGGCAGCGATAAGATAGAATCTGCTGTCTGCAGGGTTACTAAGTGAAAAACCAGATGCGATTCTTTGCAAGCATTCCTCTATTAGGACTGATAACGAGTGGGATGCTATCTGCCTGCAGTGCCATATCTACAGTAGAGCAGCCATCTGCGATCGCACAGCAGTCCGAATCGTCCGAATCGTCCGAATCGACTGAGAAACCTACCATTGTTCCCCAGCAAGAGCGCGACAACGCACAGCAACTGAATGCAGCAGGTCCAACAGAAACCAGTGGCATTGAGTCGTTGATCATGCTAGGTGCTATCGACCTGCAGAGTGAATTTGAAGCACTTGAAGGATATACCTTGCGGGCGCGTGAGCTTGTGATTACCCCAGGTGGTCAAGTGGCTGTTCATCAACATGATAATAGACCAGGCTTAGCGTACATCATTGAGGGAGAAATGGTGGAGTATCGAAATGATCAGGATGAACCAATAGTACGAAGTGCAGGGGCAGTTTCCTTTGAAAAGACGGGGGTAGTGCACTGGTGGAAAAATGAAAGCTCAAACAATGCACGGGCCCTTGTGGTGGATATTGTGCCTGAGACTGGCCCGAACTAATACCAAATCCGAATTCATTAAACCCGATTAAAAATAGACAATCTTGTAGGGGCACTCCCTTGTGGATGCCCTTCGATACCGGACGCTATCAGCTAGGATTTCGTATAAAATATTACCTTAGCGTCATTAAGAGTAGAGCATATGTTTGCAGCAGATGCAGCTACCCATAAGGTTCTAAGAGCACAAATCCAAGTTGAAAAAGAGCAATAGAAAACCTCAAAAACAACTGTAGCCTTCACATAATACTATTCCAACAAATCAGGTTCCTGACGCACGATTTTGTCATACAGAGACTGAAAGCTAAACCAACCGATCCGATGAGAACCGATCTGACTATAGGTTAAACTAGCCGTCTCAGGTTCAATTAGCACTGGTTTTCCTGTCGCTTCCGCCATGAGTTGTGCCTGACAAGAACGATCCATCGTAATAAACCACCAGGCGGCTTCATCCACCGTATGACCCACCGTTAGTAAGCCATGGTTACGCAAGATAACAGCTTTTTTATCTCCTAAGGTAGCAGCAATGCGCTTGCCCTCGTCAGGGTCTAGCACCACCCCGGTATAGTCATCAAACAAGGCATGGTCTTGATAAAACGCACAGGCATCCTGGGTTAGGGGATCGAGCAGACGGCCAAGGGTGGACCAGGATTTACCATGGAGAGAGTGAGCATGGGCCGCCGCATTCGCATCCGGTCGGGCCTGGTGGATTTGGGCATGAATCGCAAACGCTGCTGCATTGACAGGCTTGTCTCCTTTGACCACCTCACCCTTGTGATTCACTAGCAATAGGTCAGATACACGAATATGACCGAAATACATACCAAATGGATTTACCCAAAAGCAATCTGGCCATTCAGGATCACGTACAGTAATGTGTCCGGCCACACCCTCATCAAATCCATATCGGGCAAACAAACGAAATGCAGCGGCTAATCGCTGTTGGCGATGACAACGTTCATCTTCCACATTGTTAAATGTAGGCGGGGTGGGAAATTTTAAGTCTGACATGGACTTACCTTGAATAGAACAACCGATATTTTACATCGGCAAACCGATGACAAATTCTGTTCCCTGGCCCAAGGTAGAGTTCACGGTTAGACTACCACCATGTTTTTCCACAATCACCTGATGGGCAATGGCCAATCCTAGTCCCGTCCCTTTGCCAACGCCTTTTGTAGTGAACTTGCGATCAAATATTTTGGCACAGGTTTGCTCAGACATACCTTGGCCATTATCGCTGATACTGACGGTTGCACTGTCGTTGATAATACGGGTGTGGATTGTTATTTTCTGTGGGTTTGTCTCCAGGGAATCGTAGGATTGTTCCTCAGCCATTTCGTCAAACATATCGATGGCATTGGCCAGGATATTCATAAACACCTGGTTTAACTGGCCCGGAAAACAATTGATGTCCGGTAGTTCGGCATAATGTTTCACGATCTTAATCTCAGGCCGAAAGTCTTTAGCTTTGAGGCGATATTTTAAAATTAATAGGGTGCTATCTAGGCCTTCGTGAAGATTGGCCTCAAATTTTGTATCGGTATCGGCACGGGAAAAGATGCGTAGACTATTGCTGATGGCACGGATGCGATCGCACCCTGTTTCCATAGATGTCAGCATTTTCGGAATGTCTTCTAAAACAAACTCGATATCAGCGGCTGCTAAGATTGCCTGAATGTCATCCCCCGGATTGGGAAATGCATCACGATACGCTTGCAAACAGTGGGTGATGTCCTTGAGTGACAGCTGTAGTTCACTGATATTGCCACCGACAAAACCCAGGGGATTATTAATTTCGTGGGCCACCCCGGCCACCAAGTTACCGAGGGCTGACATTTTCTCACTTTGCACCAGTTGCAATTGTGATTCTTCTAGCTGTTGAGCATAGGTCTGGGCCTGTTGGTAAAGACGCGCATTCTCCAAAGCAATTGCCGCTTGAGTACATAGAAAATTGAGGACCAGGATGCGATCGCTACTAAAGACACCACTGGTGAGTTGATTGTGGAGGTACAGCACGCCCACCATGACATCATGATGCAATATCGGCAAACACAACACACTCTGGGGTTGGTGTCGATTGAGGTAGGTATCAATGATGGGTAAATCTATGACAAACTTGTCCACCATCACCACTTTTTGAGTGTGTTTGACATAGTAGATTAGCTGAATGGGAGCATCCAGGTGCTCGGCCAACAGCTCAGTAGAGAGTTTAGTATTGCCAGGTGTGGCGATCGCCCTCAGCTGCCAGTCATCATTGTTATTGGGTAATGCCAGAAAACAATGGTCACCGCCAGAGGTTTGCAACATGATCTGGGTTAACTGCTGCAGTAAGGCATCTAATTGAATCGTATCTGAAATCGTTTGGGCAGATTTCAACACCGATGCAAAGTCAAAAACAGTATTGAGAGCTGTGAATGAAGCAGCGTTGAAGGTTCCTGTGGAATGAATCGTCAGGTTAGGAGGCGCAATTGTGGCCAGGGTATCCAAAAAATTTATAGATGAAGCTGCTGGCTGAAGAATAGGCTGCAGCAAGTGGGGATAGTGTTTTTCGAGATCATCGGTTTTAGCGATCGCGCCCCAGTGAGCATAACAATAATAGGCCTCCTGGATATAACTGGCCGCTACTTTATCTTTGCCCCAGGCCAGATAGAATTTAGCCGCAAGTTCATGGGCAAGCGCCTCTTCTTGGGTATAGCGATTCTCTTTCGCACCACTGATAGCTCGATCATAGGCTTCAATTGCCTGAGATTTCTCGCCTAAGACACGATGCCGCTCTGCGATCACTAAATCTAATTTATGTTGAAAATTCATGGGAGCAAACGTTGCCCAATGCTCCATTTTTAATTGATTCTTGTTAACCTGCTCCAAAATCGACGTCTGCTCTGGGATTGAAACAGTGGCATACTGAGCCAGCGCGGCTAAGGAATCATAAAAATAGAAGAGAGGTACAGTAGCCTGGGCGGTTGCACCAGCCAAATAATCAGCAGCTTGTTTGGCATGGTCTACAGCTGCGTTTACCTGACCAAACCAGTAGCAAAGTAAAAGCTTATACAGGTGAAAACAATATAAGCCTAGGATGTTGCTGGTCAATTGATACTGGGACAACATTTTATCTTCATTAAAAGCCTCACCCACTAACCGATAGACCTGGTCAGGTTTGCCCAACAAATTTAAAATGACTTGGCGCAGTAACTCATTGTTATTGAGATGCAATTCTTGCTTTATCTGACGGAGCTGTTGACTGCGAACAGCTACTTTATGTTCTAAGCCTGTTAACTCCTGTCCGATCAAATAGGAGGACTGACTATTGTAGTAATGGCCTAAGGCTGCACCATCTAAATTCCCAGATGCCATCCCATCTAGAAATGCTGTTTCTAATAACGGTAATCCTTTGCGTAGATGATCTTTCCAGGGAACTGTCAAAGCACCTACCATCAAAAACACACGGGTATTGATGGCTTTATGATTAAATTTTTCGGCTAATGATAAGGCTAAACGACCAAACTGGTAGCCTGACTCAATATCATTAACCTTGCCACATAGAATGAAACTATAGCGTGCATAAACCCCCGCAGATATCGGTGAATTACCATACATAACCGATAGTTTTACCTGCTCTAGCACAACCAAAGGGAAGAGTTTCGGCTGAGACAAATAGACTGTTGCCGCGATGGTATTGAGAATAGTTAATGCCGCCAACGACCGACTATCGGTCATCGTAGGCAATTCAGCCAAGGATTGAATTTTGCTGGGAGGCACCAGACTCGCGGTCGTTGTTAATGCTTGTTGAATGTCAGCCTCTGTGGGTTCAACAGGAATCTCAATATCCAATTGTCCCAGGGCCTGTCGCCCCATTTCAATGGCTGCTGATAGCTTTTTTTGAGCTATATTGGCAAGAATCTGAATTTTATAAACCTTGACCTGGTCTAAGAAATATTTGGCGTGCTGCATCAAATGGTTTGCCCATGTTTGGCTCTGGGCAAAATCACCATTGAGGTAGGTCACCTCTGTTGCTAACTCATGCAGCGTCAGCATAACATCATAATCTGTTTGCCAGCCCTTCGGAGCCAGTAACTGAATCCCAACGACGGCATATTGTTCAGCCAAGGCATAGGCTGTAGCTTCTTTGGCACGTTGTCCAGCAGCTAAATTGAGTTGGCACAACTGACGTTGTTCTGCTGGAGTATTGATCAGTTCAAGTCCTCTGTTCCAATGGTTAACAATATCAAACAGATTCACCTCAGTCTGAAGGGTTAACGATGTCTGATATAACAATCGGCCAATTTCTAGATGTGTAGCTTGTTTTTGACTATCTGGAATTAATGCATAGGCTGCTTGTTGAATTCGATCATGGAGGAAACAATAGTCGGCAACAGCGGGTTTAAGGCCGATTGTATCGGTCCTCCCTCCCTGAAAAAACTTATAGTTTTCATTGACAGGAACAATTAATTGCTCCTGCAACGCCAGCCATAATTCTGTTGCAACAGTTTCTTGAGGCAACTCACAAATCGTTGCTAGGGCACTTAAGTCAAAGCAGTTACCAATACAGGCAGCGCGTTTTAAAACCTGTTGAGCTGATGGGGATAATTTTTGTAATCGCCTCATCATAAATGCCATCACATCTTCAGTGAGGGCTAGCTGCCGTACCTTTGACAGGTCACATTGCCAAGCACCCAACTCGACATCAAAATATATACAGGTCTGCTCATATAGTTCTTGTAAAAACTGGGTGGTAAAGAATGGATTGCCCTGGGTTTTTTGATAGACCAACTGGGAAAGGGGCTTAGCTATTTCTATGGAGCATCGCAGCGTATCTGCCACCCATTGATTAATATCAGGTTCACTGAGTGCCGTTAGGGTTAAGGTATGGATGAGTTGGCCATGGTGCTCCAGGTCATCCAAGGTGAGCATGAATGGATGGGTCGGAGATACTTCGTTATCTCGATAGGCTCCTAATACTAATAAATAGCCAGTGTTGGCATCTAATTCAGCCGTATCCATCAAGCGCTTGAGCAAATTCAAAGAGGCTAAGTCTGCCCACTGCAGATCATCTAGAAATATCACTAGCGGATGGTCTTTGCTGGTAAATACCTGGACGAAATTGCCAAAGACTACGTTAAATCGATTCTGAGCGGCACTGCCGGAAAGCTCTGTTAAAGCAGGCTGTTGACCAATAATTTGCTCCAGGTCGGGAATGACATCGAGGATGACCTGACCATTAACACCCACCGCATCCAGAATTTTTTTCTGCCAATGATCGAGCACGGCATCGGACTCACCCAATAGCTGTGCTATCAGACTACGAAACGCTTGGATAAAGGCTGAAAAGGGAAGATTACGATTAAGCTGGTCGAATTTACCGCTGATGAAATACCCGTTTTGATGCGTGATGGGTTTATGAACTTCCTGGATAACAGACGTTTTACCAATGCCGGAGAATCCGGTCACTAACATTAGTTCAGCAGCTCCCGCTGCCACCCGCTGGAAGGCATCCAGCAGAGTCTGGACCTCAGCCTCACGACCATAGAGCGTTTCTGGAATCAGGAAACGATCGCTGATGTCCCGTTGTCCCAGTTCAAAGGTGGAAATTCTCCCGATTGCTTGCCACTGGATTAAACATTGTTCCAAATCATGTTTGAGACCCAGGGCATTCTGATAGCGATCTTCAGCATTTTTGGCCATCAATTTTCCGACAATGGCTGCCACCATGCCAGGCACATCAGGATTGATCTGATTGACGAGTGTAGGCACCTCGGCCATGTGACAATGCATCAACTCCAGCGGATCTTCTGAAGTAAAGGGTAAACGGCCACTTAGCAATTGATACAGGGTCACCCCCAACCCATAAAAATCAGCCCGATAATCAATGCCCCGATTCATGCGCCCGGTTTGTTCGGGGGCCAGATAGGCCAGGGTCCCTTCTAAGATGGTGGGACTCTGGATTTTCTGGGTTTCCTTAGGCAATCGGGAGGCAATACTAAAGTCGATCAATTTGATTTGCTTCGACTCAGGCCGAATCAAAATATTGGCTGGTTTAATGTCCTTGTGCACCACCCGCCGTTGGTCTAACCCATGCAGAATATCGGCCAGTTGTAAGCCTATGTCCAAAACCTCTGTCAGCACCAACGATTGCTGCTGAAGGTACTGCGCTAAGGACAATCCCCCCCAATCCTCCATCACCAGGGCATAGCCGTTGTCCAGGGGCTCTAAGCTTAAGGGTCGAAGAATCCCGGCAATGGGTGGATTTTGGGCGCACTGACGGGTCAGTACTTGTGCGATCGCATACTGGTTACGAAACTGCACCAGTTCACTAAAACTAGGATAATCCTGCCGCAGCGCCTTAATCACCACCGGACATTGTCCATTCGTCTTAATAGCCCGATAGACAACTGTTCTAGTCCCTTCGTATAGCTGTTCTATTAAGGTATAACCAGAAAGCTTAGCTAATGAACTCGGGGTAATGCTGCTTAGGCGTATCATAGGTTTGAGCAGACAAAATGCTCTAAAGCGATGAGATTATCTTTAGATTTCCCAGCACTTTGAGTATCAATAAGTAGGTTATCCAAATTAGGCTTCAGATGCATATGCCCCTTCCGTTCCCCTTTCTGAATGCCCCTTGGGCTATATCCTGGGGGGAACTGGACTCAAAGCCCCCAGGATTGGGAGTTTGGAGCATATGCGAGGAGGCCTATTTTCGCTCTTCTATCTTATAAATGATTAGGTCAACCTAATTACTATGAACGATTCCTCTTCAATTAAGCACTAGATCCATACAATTTCCCTTGAAGTATTCTTTAAGTTTAGGCATTTGTAACTGGGAGTTGTTTTCAGTGCACTAGCCGTTTATTCAATCGAGCTTAGCCTGCAGGTCAAGCTCAATTTTGTCTAAATATTCCTGGGTGAAATCAATCCGCAACTCCACCCACATGGGCAAATGATCAGACATCTGGTGGGTTCGCCAGTTTTTATAGCTAGAGTAAAATTTACTAGATTTGGGTTTACGCATAAATGGACGGTAAACCTCTTCCTCATCAGTCCGATAAACGACATCAAAGAAGTCAAAGACACCCGCACGATAAGGCACAATCCGCGTATAGGTCTTACGACGACTTGATTCTCCGGTCCACAGGGCAATCTGATCGTAAAACTTGTCCTGTTTAACATTGGAACCAGGCACGTTCTGTAGCGGTTTTGGGATCATAAAGTCGTTTGTTTTCAGGGCATCCATGGTTTCATGTCCCGGACCAACAATATTGAAATCCCCCAGGGCAATAAAGTATGAGTCAGCGTCTGAGTCACTATCACTCTTGGCCCGATCAGCGAGGAGTGATGTGAGACGTCGGATTTCTTCCTTGCGTCGTTCCATACCAGTGGCACCCGAGCCATAGTAGATGTGCACCGTCGCCAGGTTAAGCTTGAGCCACCCAGCCTGGAACGACGCAATAAATGGTGTGCGGGCAAACTGCTGCGGCCCACCTAGTAGTGAGTTTGGCGGCAGTACGATTTCAGCAGACTCTGGCAGAATTGGGGTATTGGTTGCTTCGATGTCTATCTTGTTGTCAGGGGTGGTTGGCACCCTCGCATGCTTGGCAAAGCGGATGGATGAGCCTGGTGGCAAGACAATCTTTGTACCCTCAGGGATAGGTATCTCTACCGCTTTGCCAATTTTTGTCTGCCCAGAAGAGAGAGTGTCAATCTTCAGGTCTTGCGGAGATACGATATTCTCTCCTTCAGGCAGTTCTAATTGTGCTCCCCCTTCCACCCTAAAGCGGTCTCCAAACGGATCGGTGATCCGTTTACCGGCTGGTAGCGTGAGTTCTCCAGCAACATTTTGAAACCAGACCTTATCTTGATTAAACAGGAACACCATACGCTCCTTATTGCCGGATGCACCTTCAGTGACGTCGGTGGCAATGTAGTCCCAGTTAGGTCCCAACAGTTTTTTGACATCATTGAGCGCGTCGAGGTCCCGCCGGATCTCTTGAAGTGCAATCAGATCAAACCGAGAAAGAATCTCGGCGATATAGGCTTTGGCCTCTTGGCTCCGATAGCCATAGCTAGACGAGTCAAACTCTCGGATATTCCAGGTCGCAATCCGCACATACTGCGACTTATCGGACGGCATTTCCCCATTTTTTAGAACCGTGGCATCTTTGACATGGGCATCAAACGCAGCCCGCAGTTCCTTAATCTTTTGGGTAGCTCGCTTTTTCGTTTTTAGGTTTCTGACGCTATCATAGGAACGGGGGCGAAGCCAACTATAGAATGGCATCAGTATCTCCTTTCAGTGTTGGAACCATGAAACCGTGGAACGACTCCATGGTTCTATCAATAACACCCATGGGGCTACTTTGTGCCCAATACCCCAAATTAGAAGCAAATAATGTTGATGCTAGATTCTTGACGGGCATGTTAGGGGAGATGCTTATGCCCTAAGGCTTCTCCTAACGACGGTCAATCTAATGTCATCAAACTCTAAGAGCTTCCTATCCACTAGTGTTACCACAGGAGTAAATGCCACTAAACGGCTCGTCTCTATTCGCTGGAGTCTGCCCCTATGTGTGATCACACCGTTAGTCTCTGGCATCCTGTTGACTAGTTGGTTAGCCTATCGTAGTAGCCAGAAGGCTGTTGATGAATTAGTTGGGAAAATCAGTAAAGAGGTCGCTGCCAACATTGAGAAACAGGTGGACAGCTATTTGACCACACCATCGCTGATTTCTGCTGTAATTGAAGCGGAAGTTGCTAATGGCAATTTAAAGGTTCAAGATACTCGCGAGTTGGCTAAATCGCTCTGGGGACTGACCCAATCAGAGAACCTAACGAATAATCTCTACTATGGCAATGAGGCAGGGGAGTTTGTCTATAGTGAGCATCACGATGATGTGAGTCGCATAGACTTTGTTGATCAGGATACCGATTTTCGTCGCATTGCTTATCAAGCGGATGATGTGACTGACTTATCCGAACAGCTTAAAGTATCTGACTACGATCCTCGGGTCAGGCCCTGGTATAAGGAAGCGGCCTTTAGCAAGGTTCCCATTTGGAGTCAGGTGTACATTGCTAACTCCAGAGATGCGCTAACGCTCACCCGTGCCACTCCGATCTTTAATCAAGCGGGTCAGCTGCAGGGGATTTTTGGCACCGATGTTTATCTTTTTGAGCTGAGTAATTTTCTCAAAGACTTGTCGGTTAGTCCCAATGGTAAAGCCTTTATTATCGAATCTTCTGGAGATCTGATTGCTATTTCTGCCAATGAGAAACCGTTTATGGAAGTAGATGGTGAAAAGTTACGATTACCTGCTAGCAATAGTCAAAATCAACTGGTGCGCGAGACTGTCACCCATCTGCTACAAAACCTTGATGATCTGAGCCAGATGAAGGATCAGTATTCTTTTAATTTTGCTCTAGAGGGTGAGAAGCAGCTGGTTCATATTTATCATTTGAAAGACTTAGGGATTGATTGGATAGTGGGTGTGGCTATCCCTCAAAGTGATTATATGGAAAAGATTCGAGCTACGACTCGACACACACTGATCATTGGTGTGGGTATCACCATTGTTGCTTCGTTAATGGCGCTGGCAGCAGCACTCCATATTATTCGCCCCATTAATAAACTCAACCAATCTGCGGATGAAATCAAACGCAATCGGTTTAATCCTCGCACCCTAGCCCATGTGATGGCTCGCCCTGATGAATTTAGCAAACTGGCCAAGCTGTTTAATGATATGGCCATTGTTGTCATGAGTCGTCAGCAAAGTTTGTCAGAGCAAGTGAAGCTACTAAAAACAGAGATTGATCAGAATGGTAATGCTGGTGATAATCGGCAGAAATTAGAAATGTTATTGAGACATGCTAAACAGGTCCGTAAAGCCTATAAAGATAAATAACCTCCAATTTCTGGGCACCAATTTAACGCGGGACAGTTTATGGAAGATGGTAGTTAGTCGTTGATGGTTAAACGCCAGTCAGGGACTAACTACCGACTACTAACCACTCACTCCTTACCTGTTCAGAATTTCCCGGCTTAATATTGATACCCCAATTTCTTGTGAGAACCTAAACCACGTCCAAATTGAAACCTGTCGTTTCTCCCACGGTAAAACTCCAGGTCTGGACGTGGACAAGGTTTACATTATATTAAGACCGGTGATAATCGTATTACCACTAGATTCATCAGCAATCACAGCGGTGGTTGCAATACCCGTATGAACAATAGCTAGGGTACGAAATGGGTCCATAATTGGGTCAATCGCGACGAATAGAACCAGGACGGCCTCTAACGGTAGCTGCAACGGTTCCAACACAATGCCTAGCATGGTTAGGGTGAGAAGACCGGTTACCCCCGACGTGGCCATACCGGCAAAAATAGATCCGACAATTACAATGATGGCACTCCCCAAATCCATGGGTTTGTCATATAGTTGCATCACGAACACTGAACCGAGGGCAAAGTAAATCACTGAGCCAAAGCGACAAAGTGTAATGGCTAGTGGTGTAACTAAATGGGCAGTTTGACGACTGAAATTTAAGCCTTCAGTTAACTGGGTAATAGCGGATGGCAGGCAAGCCAGGCTGCTGGAGGTAGCTAAGGCTAAGATTGTTGGTTCACGTAAAGCTGCCAAAACCTTAATAAAGGAAGTCTTAGCCTGTTGCCAAATAATCAGCGTGCTCAGTACATATACCACTAAAAAAATAACCAGGGCTGCTATCACAAAATTCATCATCGATAGCATCACATCTAATCCCTGCTGGGAAAGCTGATAGGCCAAAAGACTAAAGAGGCCTATCGGTAAAATCAGGGTAAGCCAACTGATCAGTTGATTAAATGTTTTATAAATTGCCCTTAAGATATCGAAGCAAGGTTCAGTAACGCGATCGCGAACCAGCCCCAGTGAAATACCAACAATGATTGAGAAAACTAATACCTTTAATGTTTCACCCTGACTCAGGGCACTAAAAATATTTTCAGGCACTAAGCTAATCAGAAAGGAGGCCAGACTCTGGGAAGATTCTTCGGGAATCGGTCCTGTCAAGGCCATTTCCAAATCAATACTTGAATTATTAATCAACCCCCCCAAAGACTCCAAAGTTTTTGTGGATAGGTTACGTCCAGGCCCCATAATGGTGGCAAGAATTACGGTTACACTACTGGAAGCCAATAGCCCTAAGGGGAATATTACTAGGATACGTTTGATATACTGGGTGGCTTTACTACTCTGCATCAATTGACCAATGCTGGTAGTAATAGCGGACAAAAGAATGGGTAGAACACACATCTTTAGTAACCCCAAATAAAAGTTGCCTAGGGGGGCTAGTAAGATGGCAAGTTCTTTATGAGTAGTGCCTACATACACGGCCAGAACAACACTAGCTAGAATTGCCCAAGGGCTACGTAACCATTTAAGGGAGACAGTATTTGGCCAAAACTGTCGTTTTTTGATCCCTGAGTTAATTGTCATAATGACCTTATAAGGAAAGAGGGGTTAAGGGATAGTTTTGATCCTATAGATAATCGGCATATTCTTCTAAAACTGTGTCAGCCGTATAGTCGAGATTGAAGGTATCTAAATACTGGTTAACAAAGGCTTGTAAATGGTGGCTATCCCAGGGCAAGGCCATAGCAATTTGATCCCGAGTGTCATTTAAAGCAATTGTTTGTAGTCTGAGGGCAGCATCTGGATTTTTATAAATAATCTTTTTGATTTCGAGTTCATCTCGATAAGCTGCCTGAATATCACCATTAATGACGGCTTCTACAATGTCCTCCCAGGTGGGATATTCTTTAATGGTGGCGTTAGGAAATTTTTGCTTAATAAAACCACCATAGGACGATCCTTGAATCACACCAACCTGGCCATTAAAGTTACGAATTGCCTCAACTACATGGCTGCCTTCGGTTTGTTCTGCAAGCTGTACCCGATTCACTAACAATCCCTGTCGCATAGTGACATAGGGACGGGAGAATTGTACTCGTTTAGCCCGGCTGAGGGTGCGACTCAGCTTAGAAATGGCAATATCGGCTTCCAGATGGTAGACCTGATCAACGACCTCATTAAATGTATCTGCTGACCGGTTAAATTCTAAGTCAACGCCTAGGGACTCTGCTAATCCTTGGGCAATTTTGATGTCTAATCCCTCCAGATCATTGGTGTCACCCATAAAGAAGGGAGGATTATCGGTGCCCAGTAAGGCCACAATCAACGTGCCTCGATCCAGGATTCGCTGAATATCAGAAGACATTTCAGCGCGGGGAGAGAGGGTGCCATTCTGTCCTGTTAGCTGTCGTTGGGTCTCCGCCCCAGCGACGCCATCAGCGGGTAAGGATCGATCCGTCTGAAAGGCTTGAATCGCTTCACGAGTAGAGGCATCATAAATCCCATTGATGTCTGAATCTAAGTATCCCAACGTGCGCAAACGAATTTGTAGTTGCTCAACCGGTGCGCCTTCACTGCCTAATTGTAGGGTGGTTGTATTAGCCAATGCAGGTTGACTCAGGCAAAACGCCTGCAATAGGCCACACCCCATGACTAAAACAACGACGATGAGAGCGTGCGATATCCGGTGTAGGAGTGACGATGGTTTACTCATGGGAGTGTTGCTGATCCTCGGTATGATTTCATCGAAAAGATATGGTACAAAGCACTTCTGACCGATCGGTTTATCCCCTCAATCAGCAACAACATCGTGAGAAACTAAACGCTTAGCTGACATAATGATCGGAGCCTTAATCAGGCCGTAGGCAAGGTCGAGGGAGAGATTGGCCATGACATCCAGAGGGTCAATCCAGTTGATGGGCAGTTGACTAAGTTTGGCAAGACCGATGGAGATTTCGGTACATCCGGCGATGATCAGTTCTGCACCTTGGTCTGCTAACCAGCGGGAAGCAACGATCAGCTCGATCAGGGCAATCTCTGACACCCAGGCACCCGTGGCTTTGATACCCCAATCTGGCGAATAAATTGAGTCCATAACCCGGTGTTGAATGGGGGATCCTAGGGGGGGCAAAATGGAGGAGATTCCATATTGGGCAAGACTGGTGGTGTAGAGTTGCGATCGCAACGTTCCATCTGTTGCTAGCACTCCCACCTGCCGCACGGTGGGAAAACTCTCGGCGATGTACTTCACTGTGGCATCCATCATATGCAGCCAGGGAATATCTATTTGGGCTTGGACCTGGTGGTAAAACCCGTGGGCGGTGTTGCAGGTTACGACCAAGAAATCAGCCCCCATAGCCTTGAGCTGACAGCTATTGCGCACCAGATAGGGTACACAGTCTGTCCCTGTTCCCAGCAAGCTTTGAGTTCGATCCGGCGTTGACGCAGCACTGAGGACTACCCAGTTGGGGTGGTCCTGGTCGCACTGCGCGCCCCGACGCGAGCTATGGTGTAGCAGGCGTTGTTCGAACTCAATATGGGCCAATGGACCTAACCCACCCAAAATGCCCGGTAGCTTTAATTGCCGCTGAGGTGTTTTGGGGAGAGTGTATGACATTTTGGACCCATAGGGTTACTGGGAGTTATTACTCCTTGAGAGTTCCCGTTTTACCCTAGGGATTAGCAGTGAAAAAAAGCAGAAGAGAAGAGGGCAAAATCATTCCGCAACAACTAGATAAGCCCTTATTCATTTTTTGAGGTGAATGGTTGAATTCAGCAGAGAACTGAAAAGGTTTACGAAATTAACTTAGATCTTATAAAATCCTTATCCCTTAGTCAGTTGCTTGTTCTTGACGCCGTAGGGAAGAGATACCAAATCCAGCCATTGTAAGCAACCCTAGCATCGCTGCAGGCTCAGGAACGGCTGTTTCCTCACCTTCACTAGAAAAACTAGAAAAATTATCAAAGGCTAGTCCGACATTTTGAGCGGGACTTTTTCCTGCAAATACGAAACGAATTGCCTTAACATCAGCCGAATCACGTTTAAAGGACCACAACCAAGGCTTCCCATCAAGGGGAGTATGGGCTGTATCACCTAGTGGGCTGAAAATTGTATCCAAAATCGAACCATCATTATCTAGTAACTGCACTTCCCATTTTTCAGTTCTTGCAGAACCATCAGCAAAGAAACCTTGGTTACCATCAATATCCCAAAGTTCACCAGAAGCGGCAGATGTACCTTCGGTGTAACTGATCAGGAGATTTCCTCCATTACCACCTAGCCCACCTGTTCTCAGAAAGTAGTTACCCAAGCGATCTACATAGGTAATATTATTCTCTTCATCAAAGAAGCTAGCTTCTGCAACATCATTACCCTTACCGGCATTAAAAAAGCCGTTTTTTCGATCATCACCCGTTTTTTCCAGTGCAGGGGCAATTCCTACATCAGCGATGCCATCTAAATTATTATCTAAATCAAAACTAAATCCTAAATCTAAATATTGGTTTGTGATTAATTGATTATCACTTAGCCCGAGGGCAGGTGCATCTTCAAAATTTATAAAGGTATTAGCTTGCGCAGATGTTGCGGGCCCAAAAAAAGTAAGCGTAGCAGCAATACTAGCCATAGCAAAACTTACTTGCCCTAACCTTGTATTTGCTCTCGTGATTCCGATTTTCATGATTCTGATTTCCTTTCAATAGCTGAAGAAGCTAAAATCACAACCTATGTTGTCTCGCATGGTTTTACCGTAAAAAATAGATGCGATTTTAATCTTCTTTTAGGGAATTTGCACCGTAAATTGGCCAGGATTCATCACAGAAATAACTCCACCCCACGTACACATACATTTGGAGCTATTGTTAAGAGCTGGAAAGTTGTTGATGTGTACGGTGGGTGAGCCTGGTGCCCAGGGTGCTGGAATGACCGGCAGACAGGGCATCGGGGTAAGTACACCTAAAGCCGCAGCTGTCGCACTAGCAACGGTAGGATTTGCTAAAGAACTACACATGCCAAAGGGTGGAATGTTGACAATGGGAGCATAGTCCATGATGGTGGCAGCCAGGGGACCAGATGCCATAACGGGTGGGCCTTTGGGCAAGACACTTAAGACACTGGGGGCAACACCAAAGGGACATTTGAGCATGGCCCCTGCGACAACTTGCATTCCCATGATTACTCTCCAATTAATTTAACTTCAACAAACTCCCGGCCACCTTTGTCATGCCCGAACACTGCACATTCACCGTGGCCTTCCCTTTCACATCCACCATCGAACCCTCTACCTTCGCCGTCGCATTCGCCTTCACATTCACCTGGGTCCCCGAAATGTCCACCCCAGTGTTACTCAAAACAATCTTGCTACTGCCCACCTTTAGCGTGATTTTAGTAGCTCCTGTTAAGGTGATTTCTCCCCCATTAATATTAATTTTCTCGCTTTTGCCACTCTTACCCGATTTCGCATTCAGGCTGCCAGTGGAGATAATATCCACCTTCTTCCCACTGTCATCCATCGAAATCTGATGACCGCCCTTAGTCTTTAGATCGATTTTCTTATTCTTATCATCAAACTTCAGCTGATGACCGTCCTTAGTCTTCAGCTCTGTATACTTCTCAGTATCATTTAGATGCAGCTGATGCTTATCCACCGTCGTCAAATAAACGCCCTGCTTACTATCCCCCTTATCCTCTTCTACAAACTGCAGCGTATGGCCTAGACGAGTCTTCAAAGTTCTCAAACGAACCTTACCATTGACAATCGTCTCCTCAGTCTTCTCCGGTGGTGCATCCTTGCCATTCCACACCCCACCCAGAATATAAGGCCGATGAATATCCCCATGTTCAAACGCCACCAGCACCTCATCATTAATCTCAGGTAGCCAGTCCAAACCTCGGGTGGGACCTGCTCCCACCGCAACCATCCGAGCCCAGTTACTCATATGGTCTTCCGTCAGTGTGGGCAGCTTCACCCGCACCCGGCCCCAACCTTTCGGATCTTTGTTATCAGCCACAATCCCCACCATCAGGGTTTGCCCCGGCTGCAGGGTATTGTTCGTCTCCAAGGTCTGCAACAGATCACCCCCGCGCAGTCCCCGCACCGAAAACTCAGTCTTGTAAATGCGCTCATGCAACACATGACGAGTTTCGGTGACATAGTAGCTGCCACTGTAGCTACCCATGCCCGTCAGCTTAACCACCCGTCCCGGACGAATGGAGGGATCCCCTTCGCTACGAGCATCAGCCTGGATAAACTCTCCACCCACTTCGTCATAGAGAGCTTGAGCCATGGCCTTTGCCTCTGTCGCCTGGGAAATCGGCTGATCCACCATCACCAATGTCGGTGTTTTCGGCTTACCATCAAAAACACTGACCGTCTTACTGCCGTCACCGTTATCTGTATCCGTCAGAACCTGCTTGGCTTTACTAATAGTCTCAGCAATCACTTCTTTGCGACTATAGTCCCAGCCACGCACCTCCACACTCTTTACCTGATCAGCACTGCTCACCCGCACCCGAAAACTATGGATATCCTGCAGCCACTCCAAGGACAGGGTGCTGTCCTTGGTGGGCTTACGAAAGTTGAGCTTGCCATCTTGAACAAATAGCTCAAAGCCATGGCGCGCCGCCCGCTCCCGCAAAAACTCCATATTTGTTTGGTTCTGCTGAAACACATAGCCACTGGAGCCACCAATATCTCCATAACCATAGGGACCACCGGTAGAATCGACCTTGCCAACAGAGATACCCACCTCCGAGGCAATAGATTTAACAATGTCAGAATCCGTTTTATTTTGAAATGAGCGGCTATGTCGTCCCCGATGCAACCGATGAGACGCATCATACCCACGCACAATAATAGGAGCCTGGGCCTCAGTCGTAAAATGAGTTTCAATAGCCGTGATCTCTCCCTTGATCACATTGCCTTTGTTCTCTTCATCAAACTCATCCGACTCAGTAGTACTGGCCGCAAAGCCAATTTCAATGGACTTGCCAATCTCAAACAGCTTCTCGTGTTTCCAAACCTTATAATTCTCTTCGCCACCGTAATAGTCATTTTGAATGACTATAGTAAACATCCCTGGCAGATGTAAGCTTTCCTCTACCACAATCTGCAAAAGATCTTCCATTAGCTCACTAGAGGCAGCTTTGCCGTCGATCTTTAGCGTCGGTGTCGCGACAAATTTAGTGGCAGCCATGCATTAGCATCTTACAAATCAAACTTGATTGTAATAGCGTTGTGTTTGGAGAACATGGAGGTAATCACGGGTCTCTTGGTATGTCAAATTATTACCATTGCGTATTTTCACACAATCTCCAGTGGGCACTGAGTTTTAAACTCGGCGTAGGCTGAGCCATACAACCAGTCCTACCATTAAGGCCTCGACGGTGTACCCGTATTTCCCGAACTACTAGTCTCTCCAATTTCCTGCAACGTAACATCCACCGATGCTCGTACAGGCGTTCCATCGGGTAAAAACATCGTTAGTTTATAGGTCAATGACTGCACAAAACAACGTAAATATTCTTGTTTTCCCCACGTAAAAATATACATAGGAGGACGCTCAGAACTATCCAGAAACTCAACGGCCTGGCGAAAATATTCGACATGCTTATCGAGTACATTCTCGCCCGTTTCATAGGTATCAAAGATCAACCCACCAATTGTAATGTTGTAGGGATCGGGTGAACCAAAGCTAACCTTAGGGACACCGTCATCTGTGCGGGCTCCACCACAGGAGTTAAGGTTCATCTTACGCGTAAAACTTAACTCAGTTGGGTTAAACATAAACTCAATATTGCTACCACCGCCTTGGGCAATGAGTTTAGCTTTTACAAATTTACTCATGGATCAACTTAACAATTAAAATCTAGTTGAGTTATCGGGGATATTTAGGTCCTCGTCGTTCTTGTTCTAGGGAGAGCCGCTGACGCAACAAACTATAAACTTCCTGAACGAGCAGCTCTAGGTACTGACTGTAGTTATGATTGGTATCTTGTTCTTCATTACTGGACGAGTTAGCATCAGAATCAGTGGCAGAATCATCTTTACAAGCCTGGATAATGGTTGGTTTTGTTGAAGCCGCCGGACTTGCCATCTGACGTTGAACAGTGACCGTAGCTGGCTGGGTTACTTTGACAGTTGGGGATGATTGTTTAGGTTTTGGGGGTGATTTCGAAGTAGATTTGCTGTTATCAGTTGACGGTTTAGGAGTCGTTGACTTAGCTGATGTCTGGTCTGATGTCCTGCCGCTCTGTAGATGGGTGACTAGGCCTTCTAAGTTAGACCAAGCACTAGGAATGCTGCCAGGGTCCTGCTGTCGTTGAATGTTAGTGTCATTTGCAATTGTAGAAGACTGGTTAGCACTATTGTCAAAGTTTTGCTGAGCCTGAATGTTAGCGTTATTTTCAGACTCAAAAACCTGGCTAGGAGGGCTACCAGTGTCTAGCTGTCGTTGAATGTTAGTGGCATTTTCAGACTCAGAAACTTGGCTAGGAAGATCGCCAGTGTCTAGCTGTCGTTGAGCGTTAGTAGCATTTTCAATGCTAGAAACCTGGCCAGGAATATTGCTAGAATTTGGTTGTTGCTGAATGTTAACGTCATTTTTAGACTCAGAAACCTGACTAGGAAGGTCACCGATGGCTGGCTGTCGTTGAATGTTAGTGGCATTTTCAATGCTAGAAACCTGGCTAGGAATATTGCCAGAATTTAGTTGTTGCTGAATATTAGCGTTGTTATTTCCAAATTTGGAAACCTGCCTAGGAGAGCCACCAGAGTCTAGCTGTTGATGACTATTAGGATCATTTTCAGACTCAGAAACCTGGCGCTGAATTGTAGCAGGATTACTCATTGAAGAGTTTGAGGAGTTTATCGCTGCTGTTATATCACTGTTTCTGTCTTGCTCAACATTTGTATTAACTTGTTGAAAGTTAGCCGTCAAACCAGCGACTGCCCCATCGAGGTTAGACCACTCGTTGGGAATATCCTGACGTTGAACTGTGTTCGGTTGAGTCCTCCCATGGGCAGTCACCTCAGTTTGCAACGATGGCAACGGCTTCAGCACCCCCAATGGTTTCAAAACCCTTGGCAATTGCCTACTATTGGAGACTCCTGATGTCCCACGGAGTAAACCTGTTTCGAGTGGTGCAGATAACTTTTGCACACTATCGCTATCAGGCAACCGTTGTAAGGATGTCGCAGGGTCTGTCGAACTGCGTTGAATCGATCTCGCAGCCAAGTTTACATGGGATAACGGCTCAATATTGGCAGAAGCTGTTTGCTCGGGAATAGGATTTGATTGATTCTTAGCAAGATCAGCCTGTGGCTCAGACACTTGCTGTATGGCTGAAGCGTCAGTTTCTGTAATTGGCGGTGGGAAGTCTGCGGCTAGCGCTGATGGCGGCTCTGTATGGGAGGGCGTCTGATTTGATAGAGGTCGCTCTAGAGTCGGATCTGATCGATTCTCATTAAGATTATCCCATTGCTCAGACACTCGCTGTATAGTTGATGGAGAATCAGGTATTCCAATGGATTGCGGTAAGTCTGCGGCTAGCGCTGATGAGGGCTCTGTATGGGAAAACTGATTCTGATTTGATAGAGGTCGTTCCCCAGGTGGAGTGTCGTCTTCAGCCAAAGTATTTGAAGCACGTTGAATGGTAGGTTCAGATCGCTCTTGATGGGTGATTGCTGAATCTGACGGACCTGATTCCCCAGAAAAAGACTCTTGGGACTGTTGAAATGTGTTTGAAAAGTTGACTAACCCATCACTAGAAATATCCTCACCAACAGATTCCGCTTTCTGGACATTTGAAGCTATCTGATTCTCGGTAATGTCTGATAAGCGCTGCATTACGTTCCCAGAGTTTGCATTCACTGCCAACCCAGCACCAGGTGAATGGACTTTAGGGTGCACTCCCTGTGTTTGGGGCGTGTTTAAGGAAGGGGCTAATATATCCGATTCATTCTCAGAGGAAACTGTGGTGGGTAACGCACCATCTGATGAGCGTTGAACTTTAGCAACAGAGTCTGACAAATCGTTACCCGTAGACTCTGACAGAGATTCTCTGAGAGGGATGTGTTCTGACGTGGTACCTGACGAGTGCTGTACTGTTGGAGCAACGTCTGAAGATACTTGCTGGTCAGAGGTCGGTATCTGAACAGGAGAGTCGATGTTTTGTCGTTGCAGTGTATTTGAACCACCTAATGACGGATCAGATACCTTTGCGAAGGGTTCTATATTGTAAGCGGTATCATCTGGCGATCGCTGTAATGCAGCAGTTGAATCTGTAACAAACTCATTACCTGACTCAGACCGTTGGTCTTGCAAATTTGCTTGATCCGTTGTCATCTCTGGCAGGCGTTGTACTGTTGAGTCAGTAACGGAAAACACCTCCATACTAGAGTCAGTTGCCTGAATTTTAGAGTTAATTTCCCGTTTCGGATCTGGTGAACCGCTTACTTGCTTGCTTGGGTTATTTTGAGTGGCTAGAGACTTATTAGTAACTGTTCGTTGAATTTCGCTAGAAACCGGCTCATGGCTATGGTATAAGGCATCGTCAATAATCTTGGGTTGATCTGTAACCGAGGCATGATTTGTGATAGCCGATTCGGTTGCGCTCACTTCAGTAACAGGCTGAATAGTCTCTAAGCCTGGCTGAAGATTTTCTAAATCTGACTGATTTGGTTGTAAGTCAAGAACCCGTTGAACATTCCCTCGGGGGGATTCGGCAACGTGACGTTGAATTGATGGATTGGACCGGTCTGTAGAACTTACATCGGTGTTAGCAGGCCAGGGTTGAGACTGTGGTTCAGGGCGAGTTTCAGCAAACGTTACTGGTTTAGAAGATGTCTTACTTTGATCAGTCTTATGCTGAGTAGTGAAAGCCTCATTAGTCGAAGTTTTTTCACTTGAAAGTGATTGATAAAGTGATTGATTCTCAGACGACGACTGCTTGTCTAAAGAAGATGACGTGTTTATGTCAGAAGTATCTGCAACTTTTTGAACGTCTGGAGCAGAGAATTCTTGACGAATAGCTGGCTGACTTAAAGCACTCGTTGCCTCTGAGGACTGATCCTCAAATAACGACTGCACGTCTAAAGAGTTTGAAGTATCGATGTCAGAGGTCTCTGCATTTTTCTGAACGTCTGGAGCAGAGAATTCTTGACGAATAGCTGGCTGACTTAAAGCACTCGTTGCCTCTGAGGATGGAACTTGCTCACGTTGAATTGTCTCGGACAGGTTCTCTGGTGTATCAGATATCTCTTTTGATGAATTTGAGATCGATGAGTTTGAGGTATCTGTCGCGGAAGCCGATACCTGCTGTACCTCTGGATCAAGACCTGACTGCTGCGACTTTAACTCAATAGGCTGACTGGCTCCTGACGGCATTAAGTTTGATTGGGGCGATTCAACAACATCGCGTTGTACAGGGGGAGTAGAGGTATCCGTAACTTTTTGAATTTCTGGAGCAGAAAACTCTTGGTTAGTGACTGGCTGACTTAAAGCACTAGAGGTCTCCGAGGAAAGAGCTTGTTGATGTTGAATTGTCTCGGATAGGTTTTTCTGTGAGCTGGATGTCTCTTCTAGGGTGGGGGATATATCTGGAAAGGGCTCTGATATCTGCTGTACATTCGTTCCAAGCGTTGAAGGTTGAATGGTGCTGGTCTGAGAGGATGGTCCAGGTAAATCAGGCTGATGCTGCAGGGAACCTGATGAAACTGTTCCATTCAGTTCATCAGGGACATTTCTTTCAGAGGCAACAGTCTGACGCTGTAATGTGTCGGATGTACTAGATGCTAGAGAAGCCTCAGATACTTCTCTAGGGGGACTCGTTTGCTCAGAAGCAGGCTGTATTTTGACTGCTTGATCGCTCGATATATTAGTACCTGTATCAGACTGATTTTGGGAAGTATTAGCCGCTTGAGATAAGTCGACCTGGCTAGGGTTAATTTGCTCAGAAACAGGCTGTATTTTGACTGCTTGATCGCTCGGTACATTAGTACCTGTATCAGGCTGATTTTGGACAGATTCATCAGTTACAGATAAAGCCTGGGCTACGTCTAAAGTGGGAGGGGTAGACGAGCTAGATGACTGTATAGAATCTGACGAACTTACTGATATTTCAGGGCTTTGGGAAGATGATGAAAGATCAGCTGATGTCTGGTCTTCAGTGGAAGTTACTGCATCAGGTTCGGCAGTAGTCTTTTGTAGACTTGGTGCTAAAGGCACAGCCAATTGCTCTGGTGCGAGACTGGTTGTGGACTGTATTGTTGCTGCTGTCTGAGGTTGAGGGATTGCTGATGAATCACTCAATCGCTGAATAGATTGGGACGTTTCAGATGAGTCTGGTAGCCCCGCTGAAGTGATTGAAGCTGTCTCATCATTGACAACAAGCTGAGATTCTAAGGGTGCTTGATCCTCATAAACTGATGCTTTAGAAGCCGAGCCTGCAGGAGTATGGTCAGAATTGGTAGCTCGCTGAACAACCGAAGCTTGACTTGATGATTCAGATTCAAACTGGGTTGGTTGAGTCAGAGATTCAGTAAAGGCAGTTTCATCATCCGATGCATCTGGTAACCGCTGAATAGGTAAGGACTGAATAGGCGTTTGTAGTGCAGCCGTTAGGTCCTCTTTATTGTTGGTATCAGAGGTAACCTGGGTGGAAGATTGATGGGTAGAGTCTGTCTGGCCAGGGGAAGATGGGGTTAACGCCGTTGGTTGAGTAAACTCTGTCTGACTAGGGGAAGATGGGGTTAACGCCGTTGGCTGAGTGAAATCAGCCACTCTTTGGATGTCTTCTACTGAATTAGAAGTAGATTGAGCCTCACTCACACTTTCGATCAGCTCAGTTTCGACCAGCTCAGTTTTTGAAGCGATGTTAGGCGTGAACTGAGCTGTATCAATCTGTTCCTGAGTATCTACTAGCTCGGCAATGCTGTCGCTATCATTAGAATCTACCGTAGACCGTTGAACAGAGGCCGTTGGATCGGACGGCGTTATTGGCAATGCCGCCACATTATCCAATGACTCACCCTTATCTAGAATCGTATCTGTATTGTTAGACTGGACGAAGGCTGATGATGAATCTACAGATAATGAATTGTCGTGATTAGCAGGGATATTGGTTGTCTTGCTTGCACTGACAGATCGCTGAACATCAATACCAGCAAGAGTTTTATCGATATTTTGGGATGGTGGCGGGCTCTGCTCGAAGGCAGGTTGGGATTGAGGTTGGATATTTTCTAAATTGTTTGAGAACAGATTGGATTGAGCGGCTCCTTGGGGGATATCTAATGCTTTCTGGATATTAGTATCAGTTGAAGTTAACTGATTAGAGGATGCGATCGCTTGATCTGAAGCTGACCGAATCTCATCTGAAGTAGAAGGTTGAAGCGATGTCTTCCCCTCAGTATCAGGCAGTTGCTCAAGGGAAATATTGTTCTGATTAGCAGCTCGTTGGCTCGATAAAGACGACTCCGAAACAGAGGGTGCCAATGGTACCGACTGAGACAATTCGGCAGCACGTTGCACAACTGATTCAGCAACAGGTTGAGTACTCTCTGGACTTTGGGCAGGGACTATGGACGCACTGGTATGATACGAATCTGCTATTGAGGGTTGAGCATCATCAATAGCAGATTGAGCTGAAGTCCGTTGAACTGATTCAGCTGAGTTAAGCACGTCTGAAACATGACTCAATTCCTGATTTTGTTGAGAATCACTTGAGGCGTTGGAGTCATGGGTAACCAATTTTGGCAGCTGAGATTCATCAGCGGTCCGCTGAACTGATGCAGCTAAATCAGGAGCGATTTGATCATCACTCAGTCTCTCATTAGAAGTAGCCTCTGACGGATCAGGGGAGAGCGGCTGTTGAGCCGCTGATAACGGCGTCCTTTCAGAATGAGCTTCATCCTCCAAACTCTGAGACCTTTGAACCTCAGGATAAGAACCCTGATTATCTAACTCACTATTATCGATATTAGCCGCATCCCTAGCAGCAAGATCGGACTGCCGTTGGACCTGATCCGAGTTGGCCGATATCGGCCTTGATGATGTTGGGCCTGATTCTAATGCAGTTTGGATTTCGGGTAGCTCTACTGAACTAGAAGCAAATAGGGGAGACTGGTTTAATGAAGACTGCGATTCATCAGGATGAATGACATGATAAGATTTTTCATCACTTGTATTAACAGACTGTTCTAAGTTTGGACTATTTTGAGCAATTGTACGTTGAACAGACTCACCCGTCTGAGGTATTGGATTTTCTGCCCGGTTGCCTGGGACTGCCGAAGTCGTCACGTCTTGCCAGCCTTGTACAGGAGCAGTTGAGTCACTTGCCTGTGCAACAGATTGAACCTCAATGGTTGGAGATGGACTTGAGGATACTGGGAGCTTAGCACTAACTTCTGACTGATGCCCTAAGTTAGTTGACTGCTCGACAATTTGATCGTGTTGATTGGTAGCGCGTTGAATCGAAGACGACGATTCTCGAAGGCTCTGATCGGTGACGCGTTGAGTCGAGAATGACGATTCTTGAAGACTCTGATCGGTGACGCGTTGAGTCGAAGACGACGGTCCTCGAAGACTTTGATCCGTGGCGCGTTGAATCAAAGACGGCGATTCTTGAAGACTTTGATCGATGGCACGTTGAGTCGAAGATGACGATTTTTGAAGACTCTGATCCGTGGCGCGTTGAGTCGAAGACGACGGTTCTCGAAGACTCTGATCGGTGGTGCGTTGAATCGAAGACGACGGTTCTCGAAGACTCTGAATAGATTGGTTAATATCTGCTGAGGTCAGTCCAATCGGCGGCGGCTGAGGTAAAGCGGCTGTATCTGTTTCACGAATAGATGAGCCAGGGGGTGGGCTCACCGAGTGAACCGTATCGGTAACTGCCGCTGTTTCTATAGGTGTCTCAGGAACCGCTGTTGCAGGAGCTGGTTGTAAGCTGGGAGTAGACGGCTGGGGCTGGGTTACCTCAGGGGGGGCTGTGACCTGATTATCTAATGCTGGCAGCTGGGTTCCCCCCTGCTGAGGCAGCCCTTGATCTGTTGCCGTCTTTTCTGTCTCAGACGCGTTAGCCGCCTCAGGTTTAAAGTAACGTTGTAAACTCGTGCGAAATGGGGTGGTAGGTTTGGTTGAAACAGATTCTGCAGAATCTGGTAAAGATGTTTGCTGATTACTGGGTGTTTGAAACGCTGAGGCAGGTGCTGAAGGATCTAGTTTACGAGCAACAATGTTGGTATCCGAGTTGGTATCTGAAGTGCTAGATTGTTGCTCATTGTCTAAGCCCTCTGGTGCAGGAACGGGAAAGCCCTGGGGATAAAACGTTTTAAGGTCAAGTATCGATAAAGATGATGGACCCAGCCCACGTCGTTGTATCCAACTACCTAAGTTGCGAAATGAGCCTAGTGGAGTGTCATGTCCCAGGTGCTTGACCATACTAAAAGCTGCTTATTTGCTGGCAAAGTAACCGGTGTCGGAGCGTTTTGTCAGCATGGTGGCACCGCCACCGCCGCTGCCAAAGGTGACGTTTAAACCTTCGTAGGCTAGGGTAAGCTCTTCAATCGCGACAGAGTTACCATCGGCCTGTAGAGAGGGAGCCTGCCAACCTATGGGAACAGCACCAATCAGAGTCCAACATTGTTGAGTCTGTCCGGCTTGGTTGAAGACCAGGATGTTAATGTTGCGGCGGTAATCCTTGAGTCCGGTGCCTGAGGTGCGGGGTTGAAATAATGCACTGATCCAGTCCCAAAAAACTTGATTGCCGCTGATGCCTCGCTTAAGGGTAACATCGCTAAAGTCAGGGGTTCCCAGCAAAATTCGCTGTTGGTCATTTAAACCTCCTTCGGCCACGGTTTCTTTTTTGATCGTGACACCTAGTCCACTACATTCAGTAAAACAAGCCGTGATTTGACTTTCAATTTCGACATAAAATCGATTGCTAGTGACATAGTTCTCTGCTGTAGAGGTTGACGTTCGACTATCACCAAACAGATCACCTGCGACAGATGAGACTAGATTGTTAGCAGCCAGTAACTCATTGAACATCAGTGACGTCTCCCGCTGGAGCGTTCTTGTTGGGCTTGGATATCGTCACAGAGAAGTTGGTGGATGCGATCGCAAAACTCCTCCATCGCCATGGGATTATGGGCTAACTTCATCGCCACCTGTGCCATCATCTGCTTTACCTCCAGCGTATGATTACTTTGGGTAATCGCCGGAGCAACAAATCCTGCTGGATTAGCAACAGAACCACTGGGCGGTAAAAATATCGCCTGTTGAGCCCCAGTCTTAGGATCTAATTTCGTCATTGTTCACCTACTCCATCAGATTATTAATCTCTCTGTAGAAGTTCTGAAGATAGTTCAAGTCTCCGGCAAATAGCCCTTCAATAACGATTGGATTGACATCCGGCAAGTTGCCCAGTGACAAGATTACCCGTGCCAAAATAATCACCGTGGCATAGGCCGGATTTGCCTGCACTCGCAGATCAGACATGGGCTCAATCTCATCCACAGTGCGAGCGAGTCGCATCACTCCGCGACGATGAACTTGACCGGAAGCATCCAGGTAACCGGTGGGTAGTTCAAAGACAAACTGCGTTTGCACACCAGCGGAGAAATCGGCTGATTGATCAGCCAGACGGTCTGCACCAGTTGGTCCAGACAGCGACGGCTCAATCGGCTGAATAGAAGGCTTTGCCTTGGGTGGAGCTAGCCCTAAATTGTTACTAAGTTGAACAGCTACCATCGTTTGTTTGGGAACAAAAAATTAATAAGGTATTTGCTTAAATCCCCTCCTGGGAGGGGTGCCTGAAAGGCGGGGTGGGTTTGACCGCTAGCGCTAACGACCGAGACCCACCCCGGAGCCCCTCCCAGGAGGGGATAAGATATCGATTAGCGCATTCAGTTTATCGATTCTTCGATTTATTCCATCAAGAACAAAAACTAGCGTGAATCTAACTCGTTGCCATTCCCAATGTCGCTGCCGCCAGCATCCAGTTATCCGATACTCGCTTGAGCGATTCAACAGCAATCTCCACCTCCTCCACATTGTGTTCAGCCCCTTTCACATCGAGATCAGAGATCTTGTAGCTAACGGGCCAGGCTCCCGTAAACTCAAAGCGAAACTGTTCTAGCCCCAATTGACCGTAGATACACAAAGCACCATTGCGTCTCTGATCGGCCCAGTTACCTTCACCGATAGTATCCATCCAATCCCAAAAGGCGGTAGAAACCGTCAGGCCTCGTTTGAGCGTGATATTCGTATAGGAACTGTTGCCTGGGATCTTAGAACGTACCACATGTCCATGGCTACGTCCCTGCTGTCCCCAGACCTGGGGGGTTACTTCACAGACTTCGATGACTTCTTGCGATCGCTGAAAGCCAGCACATTCCATGAAGTAACCATCGATCAGATCAACACTGCCATCTAACCTGAGTTCCAGATAAAAACGGGCCTTGGTTAAAATCTCAGGAAATATCATCAGTAGAGTTAAGCTGCCCGAACAACTTGGGTAAAGTATAGCTCCAGCGTATCCTCGGCCAGGCTGCCACCGCTATCCACAGACAGGCTACCAATTTGTTTTTTAGTACCCGGAAAAAGATCGATATAGTTATAGCGCATCGCCTCTTCACCGTTAGGATTGTAAATCACCAGGGATCCCGTTTTACGGCTATCCATCGCCTTCGATCCCCCCCCTGAGAAGGTGTCAGGATGACAGTCGTTATACCAATCCGATAACTTTTGCTGATCGGATTCGTTACCAGCGACATAGGTGAGGGTGACCGTACTGTTGTATTTCACACCACCAATGGTTGATTGGGTTTGGGTGATAGCATTTTTGGTGACACCAATAGCAGCATCGCCTCCAGCTACTTCTAGTTCGATCTCGGGACCGCTACAGGTTTTGACGGATAGGGAGGTAACACCGTCAATCTCGAAGTAGAATTTTGAATTCGATAAATACTGAACCATAGCTATGATCTCTTGACTGTTCTCTCTTAGGAATCAAAATCAATTAATTGCCAAATTCTGGACGTACAGACGTTCCATGTACAGACGTTCCATGGAACGTCTCTCCAACGACGGTAAAACTACATGACGCGATTAAATTTCTCACAGGTAATGGTGTACGTCTCTTCGATGTAAGCATCAGCGGTTACATCCAGATCGGCACATTTATACTTTGAGGGCCAGGACTCAATAAACTGCCATTTGGCAATTTCATTGCCGTCCGTATCGTAGGCAGTAATGCTACCTTCCTTTTTATTACCACCCCAGTTACTTTTGCCACCATTAGAGGCCGGCAAACAGTTCTCAAACCACTCATAGAGTTTTTTGCTGGTACTATCGCCATCACCGCTGGCAATGCAGACACAGTCAAAGCTGAATAATCCTTCAAAACCAGCTGAGTTCACTTGCCACAGGGTTTTACCTCCCTTAGTGGTGCCAATGGCCTGCTGTCCCCCCTGTACCTTAGGGGCATAGTCAGGAATATTGACATTTTTGAAAACAGACTGTTCCCCTTCACAAACCCCAGAAAACTCCAGGTAAAAACTACTCGGGGCAATTGGCTTATTTAGATCAGCCATCAGGTTACCTCCTTGTCCTTAAAACTTTAAAGATGGTGTATAGGCGTTCCATGGAACGCCTCTTCAGACATAATGTTTGGATCTGATAAAATCCTTATCCCCTACTGGTTAGGAGCCCACTGGCTAATGCGGAAGATGACAAATTCTGCGGGTCTCACAGGGCAGACACCCACTTCCACATACAAACGACCCAGCATAATGGTGTCATGGGTGTTAAGTTCACCATCACATTTCACATAGAAAGATTCTGAAGGAGACGTGCCAAACAAGGCACCATCCCGCCATAGTCTTTCCAAGAAATTACTCACGGTGCGGCTGACCCTGGCCCATAGATCGGGATCGTTAGGTTCAAAGACCACCCACTGGGTACCGATTTCGATGGACTTCTCAATGTAGCTCAGCAGACGACGAACACTGATATAGCGCCACTGCACATTGTCGGGCTCAACCAGGGTACGCGCACCCCATACTTTGAGGCCACGGTTATAGCTGGAGAAGTTACGGATACAGTTAACACCCAGGGGGTTCAACAGTTCCTGCTCACGCATATTAGTCTCGTAAGCCAGGCCAATCACACCCCGAGGCGTCTCATTGGCAGGCGCTTTGAACACACCCCGAGACTCATCTGTCCGGCACCAGATTCCCATCATATGACCCGAGGGAGGCACGAGCTTAGGCCGTCCACCATTACGAGGGTCAGCCACCTTAATCCAGGGATAATAGGTAGCCCCAAACATAGAGCGGCGGTTAAACAAACTCAACCACTTAGCTGCATCGGCTGGGCGCTGACGGCTAGGATCTACCGGAGCCATACTCTTACCCGGCTTGACCGGTGGTGGATCAATCACGGCCATGCGGTAAGCGGGGCCAGGGAAAGAATTCTCACACATACTTAGCATCATTTCCATGACACCATGTACTTGATCAATATCGATTAGACCTCTTTCATAGGCCAATAACAGATCAGGGCAGGCCACCATAGAGACTTCATCAATCTCATATAGGCCTTGAATACCGGTACGGTCATCGCGATTACCCTGGAGATCGCGGTTAAAGCGATCGGGTTCACCCACATAGGGGGGCGGTGCAATCTCATAGGAGCCATTGGCGGGACGGCGGGAGAGGGCTTGACCTGACTGGGAAATATCGCCGATAACAACATATTCAGAAGGCTCTAGCATGGTAACGGCATAGTCCGCTAACTCAGTGGCAGCCTCTGGATTCATACTCAGATGATCATACTGTTCCAGGATGTCATCACCGTTTCGAACCACAACAGTGAAATATTCACCGTTGTTTACGGGTGGTTCAGCATCCTCTGGAGCATCCTCTGGCAAGGGCTTGGGCTCTCCATCTAATACACTTACCGTTAAGCGACCGGCACTAGAGGGTAAAGCTAGGGTCCCTGCCTCTTCTGATTCAGATGGCTTCAGATAAAACGATAGAGAAGGCTTACCACTAGAAGTAATCAGTTTGGTGGCATGGTCAGCGGCAACAGGTTGGGGAGAGCCAGGCAACTGTGTGCCAATGCTCACCACCCAACAGCGTCCGCCACCATTGAGAAACCAACCTTGAACGGCAAAGGGAAGATAGGCACCAAAGTCGGTAAAGCCATCAGAGCCGGGCTTGCCAAAAAACTCTAAATACTGAGCCCAGTTTGTAACCATCATAGGCTCAAACAGTTCGGCATCTCCTCGCACATCTTCAGAGAAGCCGACAAACCCAGCAACACTCATGCTGACGCCCTCAATCGGGCGACTACCTCGGTCTACTTCTTCGACGTAGACTCCTGGTGCAAAGTAGTCTAAGGCCATACTAGCTATCCTCCATCCGGATTAATCTGTAATATCTGTTTTATCTATGGGAAGGAAGATCTATCGCTTCTTCCCATAGAAGAAGAAAATACTGCGCCACTAAAATCAGCAACGACAAAATGCTTGAATCAACTTCTTGAATTTTGTTTTCCCTAGAAACAACTGTCAGTATCAACAAAAGTCAAATTAGGTATAATTAGTTTTGATTGTTACTTTGAACTACGCTAGAAAATACCGAAACCCATCAATTTATCAAACTGTGTTGAATTCAATGGATCAAGTGGGCACTGCTATACCACAGATTTTCCTAACCATTTAGTTGTTGAATGAGTAATCATCTTGCGATCGCAACCGTCACCGCCACTCTCCAACGGCTACTTCAGGGTGCGATTCAGCACGATGTCGATGGAGCCAGAGTAACCACCCTCAAACCCAACAACATTGGCAGTAGTACGCCAGAGTCAGGCATCAACATGTTCCTGTATCAGGTCGCTCGCAACAGTGCGCTACGGAATAGCGACAACGCCGCCTTTCGCTCAAAAAAAGGACCCATCCGCCGTCACTCCTCCCTAGATCTGTACTATATGCTCAGCGCCTATGGCAATGACACAGAGCTAGAGCCCCAACGATTATTGGGCAGTGTTGTCCGAATTCTCAGCGATAAAACTGTACTCACCTCTGACATGATTGATTCAGTTGTGGAGGATTCCGCCTTTTTAGGCGAGTCCGATTTGACCCATCACCCGCAACAAATCACCATTAATCCAGTGGACATGGATACCGATGAACTCTCCAAAATCTGGTCCACCTTCTTTCAAGCCCCCTACTCCCTGTCTCTGGTATATAAAGTGATGGCCGTAGTCATTGATGGCGAACTGTCCGCTCAGCACGCCCTACCTGTACGGGAAACATATTTTAAAAATTCTCCCTTTGCCTACCAACCTATAGTAGAAAAGGTCATATCCAGTGCTGGCCCCCGGTCCCCCATTGAAGCCCATACATCCTTACGAATAATAGGCAAACGACTAGAAGGGCCACAGACCAAAATCAAGGTGGGGAGTACTGAAATGACGCCCCAATCGATTACCAATACTGAAATTATGGTATCCCTGAGTGATGCTCCACCCCAGTCACTCCAAGCAGGCATTCAACCCTTACAGGTACTGCATTACCCATCCCAAGAACCATCAGCTGTACCCGCTGCATCCAATGCCTGTCCCTTTGTGTTGCGTCCCACCATCACGTCGATACAGACAGACGAGCTAGAAGGTCTTGACGACGATCCTCGCACAGGAAGCTTAAAAATTTCTACACAGTTACCGGTAGGCCAAAACCAGCGTGTTATTATAGCGCTCAATGAATGGTCGGTTGAAAACCCTGCCATCTATCTGTTTGAAGCCTCCCCACGAAAAATAGAGACCGACTGTCTGACAATTCCCATTAACAATGTGAAACCTGGAGAATATCTCATTCGTCTTCAAGTAGATGGGGCTGATAGCCAATTGGGCGTAGATACCGATCCCAATAGCCGAACCTTTAATTGGTTTAATAGTCCCAGAGTTGTTATTGAATGAGTTGTTATGAGTGACGTTCCTGACGCCAATGCCGATCAGCCCCCAGAATCCGATCTTGAAACCTTAAAAAATAAAATGAACTTAGAACTCGAAGCGATTAGTGTTAATCAACTCCATAATTTAGCGACTCAAGCAGTGGAGAAAAAATTGATTACGGCCCATGGGTATCGGGGCGGGCAGTATGAGTTACTCCGCGATGGAGAGTTTGTGCTGTTATCTCCGACAGAGGCAATTCAATATTTGCAGGATTTGTTAAATACTGAAGATTAGGCGATTCGAGGATCGGTAACACCATGTAAGCCTATAACAATGGTTCTCCGTCACAAGGGGAACCAGACATCACTAGTTTTCTAATGGCTAACACAACCATGACAGCCACTCTCCAACCATCTAAGGCTATCCAGAGTTGGCACGGTGCCAACCAGCAATTTCTCAGTCAGGCTCTAGCTCAAGTCCGTCAAGCCCTTGCCAAACAAGCAGGCGAAGAAATTGATCAGCCTGAGCTAACTCAAACCAGGTTAGAGAACAACCACGAGGGACAACCCTTTGCCCTGGAGTTGTTAAGCCGTTGTTTTGGATTAACCGAGTTCGAGCAAAATATCCTCCTGCTGTGTGTTGGCATGGAGCTAGATGGTCAATGGTCAACGTTATGTCAAACTGCTAGTGGCAAGGCTTGTCCCACCCTGGGTCTGGCATTAAGTCTCTTTGAAAATACCGACTGGGGTGCATTAACCCCAAGTGCGGCCCTACGCCGCTATCAGCTGATTGACGTCGGCCCTGGCAATGCTCTGGTTAACAGTCCTATCCGCATCGATGAACGAATATTACACTATCTAACAGGAGTGCAATATTTAGATCAACGATTACAAATACTCATGCATGCTGTCCAGGCATCCAGCTTGTTAGTGCCTTCTCATCAAACGCTCATTGAGCAGATAGAGCATGGATGGACTCAGTGTTTGCCGGGTAGCCTCCTGCCTATTATTCAACTAACCGGTGATGATGGTGCCAGCCTCAGAACAGTGGCGTTAGAAACCTGCCGTCGGCTAAATCTGGAGTTACAGGAGCTATCTGCTGAGGCATTACCCACGGATTGGCAACAGTTGAAAACATTGCAGACGCTGTGCGATCGCGAATACCGCCTCAGTCGCATGGCCATATTACTCAACTGTGAGAATTTAGAAGTTGAAGGGACAGAGCGCAAAAGTGCAATCTCGGCCTTTGTCGACACCACTAACATTCCCCTAATTATCACCAGTCGTGATCGTCGCCGTCAGCGTCAGCGCCCCATCATCACCCTAGAAATAAAACATCCCACCCCCACAGAACAACGTCAGCTCTGGACATCGGGTCTAGGGGAACGCGCAGAAACCTGGCACACCTCAATTAACTCCCTAGTTTCTCAGTTCAACCTGAGCCCCAGCGCAATTCAAACGGTATGTCTACAAGGGCAGACGGCCAAAACCCCTGACCCTCTCTGGAACCTGTGTCGAACCCAGGCTCGACCTCGTTTGGATGAATTAGCTCAACGGATTGAAGCCCGAGCTAATTGGGACAGTCTCATACTGCCGGAAAAAGAACAAAGCATTATTCAAGAATTATCAGCCCATGTGGCCCAGCGTTCACGAGTTTATGAAGACTGGGGATTTGGGGGCAAAAGTGGGCGTGGACTAGGGATTAGTGCTCTGTTTTCTGGGGCGAGTGGTACTGGAAAAACGACGGCGGCAGAGGTGATTGCTCAGGATCTTAATCTCGATCTATATCGAATTGATCTGAGTGCGGTGGTGAGTAAATATATTGGTGAAACGGAGAAAAATCTGCGTCGTATTTTTGATGCAGCTGAAGGTGGCGGTGTGATTTTGTTGTTTGATGAAGCGGATGCTCTGTTTGGTAAGCGCAGTGATGTGAATGACTCAAAAGATCGCTATGCCAACATGGAAGTTAGCTATCTTTTACAGCGCATGGAGTCCTATCGTGGATTAGCCATTTTGACGACAAATTTGAAGAAATCGATGGATCAGGCGTTTTTACGTCGTCTGCGGTTTGTGGTGCAGTTTCCGTTTCCGGATGCTAAGCAACGGGCTGAGATTTGGCGCAGGGTATTTCCGGTGGATACGCCCACCGAAGGCTTAGTCTATGAGCGTTTGGCCAGGCTTAGTATTACTGGGGGAAATATTCGCAATATTGCTCTCAATGCTGCATTTATAGCCGCTGATGCTAATGAACCTGTGATGATGAAACATCTGTTACAGGCGGCTAAACGTGAGTATTTGAAGCTGGAAAGACCTTTGACTGATACGGAGATTAAGGGCTGGATCTAAAGTTATCCTGGTGATGACAATCACATACCAACCGCTTAGAGAAAAGAACAAGAGGGCAAAAGAAAAAAGAACAATTTAGAGTCCTGGGGGCTCACAACTCACTCGAAAACCGATATAGGAGTCGCGGTAGCCGGGTAGACCGTAGACGCGCGAGGCGGAGCGGCAAACCCAAGGACTGCTGATCCACGAGCCGCCGCGTAGCACTCGACTAGCCTCTGAATCCTGCGACAGCCAGGGACTTCCATCCGTTGGTGCCTTGTCATAACTACCATGCCAGTGGTCTGCACACCACTCATCCACATTGCCGTGCATGTCGCATAGACCATAGGCATTGGCTAGACCAAAATGCGTTACATCTACTGTTTCTTCTAGAAATTTACCTTTTGGGCCATTTTTATAGGTAGACGTTGCACGATAGTTCGCCACCTCGTCCGTCAGCGTCTGACCAAAGTAAAAGGGCGTCTGGGTACCTGCCCGACAGGCATATTCCCACTGGGCCTCGCTGGGTAGTCTGTAGGGCCGTCTCGTATGTACTGCCAGCCGCTCACAAAACTCTTCTGCTTCGTACCAACTCACTCGCTCCACCGGGCGATTGTCTCCCTTAAAGTTAGCTGGGTCAGACTTTAGCTCTATTTTTACCTGGGTCATGGCCGCCACCGCTCGCCACTGGGCCTGGGTCACCGTATAGCGCCCCATGAGGAACGTAGACACCGTCACCTCATGCTGCGGACCTTCGGAGTCGCTGCGCTGGGGTTCATTCTCTGGTGAGCCCATCAGAAAAGTGTCTCCAGGTACCAGCACCATATCCAGACCTACGCCATTGCCCAGGTCTTCAGTAAAATATTGTGCAGTGGCCGTACGCTGACGAATCGTAAGTTCTGCCATGGCAATGGATGCAAACGCTACCGCATTCTAACCCACATCTCCCCACTCCTGGTGCCCAGGCTCCGCCTGGGTACACTCCCCTGAGGCTCTGCCTCGACAAATGCCTCCAAAACAAGAATCCGCCAACTCTTCGGTTACCCTACCAAGCTAGCGGATCCGGTTTTATCTTTGGATGCACCTAGCAATTAAACAAGTGAGCATCGCCGGAGTAGGTCTGGACTCTTCGAGGGTACGCCCGACAGATTCCCATCTGCCAGTTCTGACCAGGCCAGAAGAGTGCTGGGGGCTCACAACTCACTCGAAAACCGATATTGTTGTTGCGGTTGCCGGGTTGATTGTTGTTGCGCGAGGCGGAGCGGCAATTCCTAGGATTGTTGATCCACGAGCCGCCGCTCTGCGGCCTACCCCGCTAAAAGGCTATCAGCCCCATCCTCCATCTCTCGCACAAATACCAATTGATCAAAGATTTTACGCCGCAGCCGATACGTATCCCCATGGATCAGGTGCGCTTCCCAACTGCTCAAACGCTGCACCAGGGTTTCCAAACTCACTTCCCCCCTGCCATAAAGCCCCTGTAACAGCTTCATTCGTTTTCTCGCCCGCTGCAAATTGTCATTGCGTACCCGGATGCGGTCTGGCAAAATACGAAACCCCACAAAATTCACTCCATAACGGGTCTCAAATAACTGACTCTTAGTCGGATGCAGCCTCAACCGCAGAGTAGCCAAATACTCCTCCATAGCAGCCCTGGCATCCGCCAGCACCTGCCAGTCATCCCCAAAGGCCACAAAATCGTCAACGTATCTCAGATAGCGCCGCAGCTTCAGTTGCTCCTTAACAAAATGGTCAAACGGGTTCAGGTACAGATTGGCAAAAAACTGACTGGTCAAATTTCCAATGGGCAGCCCCCGTCGTCGCTCAACCGGCGTTAGCAAATCATCCCCAGGAAAGTACTCAATCACCGGCATCTGAGGATTACTGGCATCGATAATTTTATCAATCAACCACAGGGTATCCGGGCACTTTAGCTTACGCCGCAACAATCCTTTGAGAATCTTATGATCGATTGAGGGAAAATATTTGGAAATATCGCACTGCAAACAATAGCGATATCGTCGCGCCAGTCCTACAAATTTCTTCAGCGCCCTATGGGTACCATAGCCCAGCCGATTGGCATAGGTGTGACCAATCAGCGTTGGCTCCAGTAGCGGTACGATCACATTACATAGAGCATGGTGCACCACTCGATCCCGGTAGGGTGCCGCCGAGATCATCCGCACCTTGGGATCATGAATGTAAAAAGTGTAATACTTGCCAGGTTCATAGGTCTTGTCCCGCAGTTCCCGCTGTAGGCTCAGCAAAGAACGCTCCAGATGGTAATTAAACTCCAGCACATTAGGCCGATAGCGCTTGCCCTTCTGAGCCTTGCGAGCAGCCGTCAACAGATTTTCAAAAGCGATGATCTGGGGCCATAGGTTACCGTACCGCTTCATGCCAGTACAGGCTTAAGAATTGGCTTCGCCTGCGGCTTGCGAGGGGGCACAGCTGCTTGCTTAGCCTGCTGTTGCTTGATCCACCCACCCAGGTCATTGCCAATGCCATCGACCAGCTCGCTCACATAGGTGTAGCGTTGGGTAGACAACAGATTAAACTCAAACAGCAACCGAGTCTGGTAGCGCAGCACATCCAGCTTGCTGTTAAGCGCCTGCAAAACATCCAGCTTATCTTGTTGATACTGAGCCACAACTAGCGTTTCTAGCAGATCATAGAGCCCATTGATCACCCGATCCCCCAGTTGAAACCGATGATTACGCGGCAACTTTTGCAATATCGGCACGTACCACTTGATCAGATCATAGGTTTTCTGAATAATTGGCAGCTCTTTTCCCTGGCTCATGTTCACTACTGTAGATGTCTGAAGATTTTCGAGACTACAGTAATCCCATCGCTTTCAGATCAAGATTTATTTCCCCATAAGAATTGCGCAACACTTAAATACTTTTCTTGAAGAATATAAATCATACCGATCTTATCTATTTTTATTTAATTAGAGAAAAGAGCAAGAGGGAAAAAGGAAAAAGGACTACTGAAGAGAGCCTGGGGGCTCACAACTCACTCGAAAACCGATATTGCCGCTGCGGTAGCCGGGTTGATAGTAGGTGCGCGAGGCGGAGCGGCAATTCCTAGGAATGTAGATCCACGAGCCGCCGCGTCGCACCCGTGCAGCCTCTGAATCCTCTGTCAGCCAGGGGCTTCCATCCATTGGGGCTTGATCATAATTGCCATGCCAATGGTCCGCACACCATTCCCATACATTGCCATGCATATCATACAGACCAAAGTCATTGGCTACCTCAAATAACCCTACAGATGTGGTTTCCTCTCGATACTCCCCCTTGGGTCCATCACCATAAGACCCAGACCAACCTAGACTTTCATCATCCGTTCCCCGATAGTTAGCCAACTCCGTCGTAATCGTCTCCCCAAAGTGAAACGGCGTCTGGGTCCTTGCCCGACAGGCGTACTCCCACTGAGCCTCGCTAGGCAGCCCGTAGCGTCGCCCCGTATGCACCGACAGTCGCGCACAAAACTCCTCCGCCTCATGCCAACTCACCTGCTCTACCGGACGATCCTCACCTTTAAACTTTGAGGGATTCGGATTCAGGCGTCCTTTCACCCTGGGCAGCCCCGCCACCGCTCGCCACTGGGCCTGGGTTACAGCATACTTCCCCAGAAAAAACCCTGGCACCGTTACCTCATGCTGTGGCCCCTCCCAGTTAATTCGGTCCACCTCAGTCTCTGGTGAGCCCATCAGAAACGTATCACCGGGGATCTGCATCATTCGTAGGGTGATCCCATCGGGCAGCGCCTCATCGTAGTAGGTCACCCGCTGCTGCCGTTTATTAATGACTAAATTCACCGCCTGAGCCATAATTATTCTCCCTCTCACCTCGGCCCCAGGCTCCGCCTGGACCGACACACCTGAGGCTCCGCCTCCAACAATCTCAATCCCCTACTTCTACCCAATTCTCCAAATCAACATCAGGATACGCCCGAAAATCATCCAAATTATTCGTCACCAACGTCAAACTCAAACTCCTGGCATGGCTAGCAATCAGTTTATCTAACGTCCCGCTGCCATAAAGTCTGCTGAAAACGCAGCAAACCGTTCCATTACGTCCAGCAGCGGAGGACCAACAGGCCGAATAATCAGCACCTCCCCCTGACGTTCAATCTCATAGTCAATATCAACTCGCTCAAACTGTAGCTCCTTAGGAATTCTCACTGCTTGAGAGTTACCACTCTGAAAAACACGCGTTCGCATCAGCTTTCATCTTAATCACCACTTGTATCCGCAAGTATATACAGAATATAACTCCATACTCAGTCCCAGGCTCCGCCTGGACTAGATGCTCTGAGGCTCTGCCGTCTTTCTGGAGGCAGAGCCTCCCGCCATCCGCCACCCAGGCAGAGCCTGGGAACAAGAAAAGGGCAAGAGGGGAAAAGGAAAAAGAACTACTGAAGAGAGCCTGGGGGCTCACAACTCACTCGAAAACCGATAACGTCGTCGCGGTCGCCGGGTTGACTGACGTCGCGCGAGGCGGAGCGGCAATCCCTAGGATTGAAGATCCACGAGCCGCCGCGTAGCACCCGATTTGCTTCTGAATCCTCCGTCTGCCAGGGTCTGCCATCCGTTGGTGCCTTGTCATAATTCTTGTGCCAGTGGTCCGCGCACCATTCCCACACATTGCCATGCATGTCATATAGGCCGAAAGCATTGGCCACCTCAAAATGACCCACGGACGTAGTATTGTTGCGATACTGGCCCTTTGGCCCATCACCATAGGTAGCATTACCGTTGTAATTGGCAATATCCGTCGTCAATGTCTCCCCAAAGTGAAACGGCGTCTTAGTCCTTGCCCGGCAGGCATACTCCCACTCCGCCTCGCTCGGTAGCCGATATTTCCGCCCCGTATACACCGACAGCCGCGCACAAAACTCCTCCGCCTCATACCAGCTCACCTGCTCCACCGGGCGATTGTCCCCCTTAAACTTCGAAGGGTCCGACGGCATCTCTACATTCACCTGGGGCAACCCCACCACAAACCGCCACTGAGCCTGGGTCACCGCATACTTCCCCAGCCAAAACTCAGGCACCGTCACCTGATGCTGTGGTCCCTCATAGCTCTGACGATCAGTTTCTCCCCTGGGAGCCCCCATCTGAAATGTCCCTCCCGGCAATGCCACCATCTCCAGAGTCAGCTCATCCGTCAATCGCTCTACCCATTGGCTTCCCTGCCGCCGCTGCCGGGTCACCACCCACTCTATCGATTGTTGCCGCCCCGGCAATAGCCGAGTTAGAAAGTTACCGCGCTCACGTTTTTCTAGCCGCCCTGTTCTAAACTCAAAAGTCTCTAAACCAGGACCTTCTAACTCGGATACCAGTTGCTCCACAGCCTTTAGCTGCACCTCCGCCACCGTTACCGTTTCCTGCTTAAGTTCTGGCCGGGAAGAGTCATCAGGTGTGGCTGGCTCAGCATCCACATCCACAATCTGCGCCGTCACAAACTTCAGCGTCTGAAATACTGGCAGCTCGACTCTAGCCTCCCCTACATCAGAAGACTTTGAAACTGGTGATTGAGGTCCTCCAAATGCCACAGCCTCAGTTACACCAACAACATCTGATTCTCCTGCTCGAATCCGATTCTTCGCCCTCAACTCCTGCTGCATCACTGACGGCAACCGCAGAAACTTACCAGGGGCCACCACATAGGTCTTTTCCACCCGCTCCGCCGCTAGCTGCCGATTGCTCCGTTGCACATCGCTCACCAGCGACGCATAGTCTATCAACTCCTTATAGTCCGCTAATTGCTCCCTAAGCGTTTCAGTTACCTGAGCTAAGCGAGCCATTTCTGCCCGGCTCAGTAGCTCACCGCCCACCTGTTCTCCCCTACCCATACTGGCCTGAAATCGGTCTGCTATTTGCGTCACCACCTCTTCTTTTTCCGCTGGCCCCAAATACACCATGGCCGCCCACTGCTGGCTTTCTAGCTCCTGGTCACTCAGCTGAGCATTATTAGCCAGGTAGCGCACATAGCTAATCAACAGATTCGCCACATCTCGCTTACGTTCCTCTGTAAACGTTGGCGACGTTTGCTTCAGCACATAGGCCCGCACATCCGTATCCATGGCATACAGTTCATAGCCCACCTGGGAGCACAGCTCCGACAACAACAGATCCACCTCCGCCATCCAGGGCACCTCCCGCAAAAACTGATGCCGCAAATAGCTCACCAACTCCGGCGTCAATACCAGGGGTAACGCCGCATGGCACACTAGCTCATAATATCCAGGCTCAAACCGCTCCACAAAGCGCTGCACCCGGCGCTCAGCCCGCTCCCTACGTTCGTCCAGTGTTAGCCCTGCAGTCATTGCGATTTTCTGTTATTTCTCCTTACAGAACCTGCGGTTGCAACCCACGTATCACATCAATGGCATTACTCAGCCCATCATCATCCATCTGAAACATCCGCACAAGGTTAGCAACAATCTCGGCAGAGCTACCTGGCCACCGCTCCACCGGCACCGGATTTAACCAGGCACATAGCTGAGTCCGCTGCCGCAACTGTCGCAAAAATCGCGTTGTTGCTCGAATTCTTTCTAACCGTCGGTACCCCCGTGAAGCTCCACAATCACTCACCACCAAAACACTAGTATTGGCATCACAGGTCGCCAGTACCGTCGCCAGGTCCAGAGGCTTAGTCATAAATGCATCAGTGTAAACATAGTCCGCAGGCACATTTTGAAAATAACAAACCGTCACCTGCTCTGCCGGCAAACCGCTTTCATAAAGGGCCGTATCCACCACTTCCCTTGTGAGTGAATGCAACGGCATCATCGAACCATTCTGGTCAATAAACAACACCAGCTGCGCCCGGTTATAGCCCCGTCGTCGCATCACCGGCTCTAAATAAAACCCCTGCTGGGCCGACCGCTGCACCGTTGCCGCCACATCTAAAATATCCGCCGGTCCCTCCGCCACCGTACGCCGCAGATAGCGCCAGCCATAACTCATAGACCGCCTCGACACCGGCAAATAGCCCTGCAAATCAACAGACTGAGCACTCTCCGTCAGCGTAAAAGGTGCCCGCACTGGCTGGGCAGCCGTATCTATAGCAGCACTCTCTTCTTTTTGGGTAACCGACTGCGGCGGGTCTTGCCTAGGCACCGATGACGGCAACGGCTCCACCGGAGCAGCAGGAGCAGGCTCACTATCATCATCCTCAAATCTCACCGACGAACTGCTGGTAGCCATCTCCTCCAGGCCCTTTTGCCACAGGGGATCAAACTGCACCCGATCCGACTGAGAGCTACACCAGATCAGCACCAGCGCCTGCTTTAGCCCTTCTATATCCGGTGTCTCCTCAGACAACGGTGCCAGGGGACTGGCTGCATCGCTCACCAGAGCCAATCCCGCTAGCAGCTCATCCACCCCCAGGTTAAAGCCACTCTGGCGCAGCCGCCCAAAGGTATCGAATATCAGTTCAGGTAAATCATCTCGGGTCATGGTCATGAAGAAGCCGCAAACCCAGCCCGACGCCAGTCGTCCCGCAGCTTAAATAGCAGCTCTTTATAGGGCAGTTCGCCTGCCTTGGCCTTTAGAGCCGCCGCCGAATAGGGCTGATTGGCAAAATGGGCCAGTGCCCCCAACCAATCTAAAAATTCACTGGTCCCCGGCAACTTGGTTAAACCTTTCTGACCCCGAATCGCCAAAAACTCATCCAAGGCCGCATCCACCAGGTCTACCGACGGGGGTGTCTTCGTCGCTTCATCTCCCTGTTCAGCCATCTGCTGAAAGTGGATTTCCACAATCTTTTTCAGGTCATCCCGCTTAGGAAACTCAATAAAGTAGTACACACAGCGTCGCAAAAATGGAGCCGGTAGATTTCCTTTCTCTTTATTACTGGTGATGATCACGATGGGCGGATAGTTAGCCGTAATGGTTTTACCCGTCTCACGCACCCGAAACTCATAGGGTTTCTCCAAAAGCGCCAGCAAATCGTTAGGAAAGTCCAGATCCGCCTTGTCAATCTCATCGATCAGCACCACCGAAGGACAATCATTTCTAAACGCCTGCCCTAGCTCCTTAAATTCCAGGTAGTTATTAATGCTCCTTGGGTTAAGGGTGCGTTCACCCTCCTTTGCTTTGGCATTAACATCCTTCAGCAAATTGACATCGTGCAGACGCAGTAGCGCATCATATTCGTACAACCCTTCCTGATACCGCGTAGTCGAGCGAATATTCCACCGATAAAGCGGATACCCCAGCTCATGGGCCACCGCTGATGCCAATCGCGTCTTGCCACAGCCCGCCTCCCCCTCCAGCAACAAAGGTCGCTTTAGAAAAATGGATAGATTAACTGCCTTGATTAGCTCCTCAGAAGGTAAGTAAGGCTCTGGTCCCGGACATTCAGCGTGGATAGCCTCGGGTTCAGTAGGACGGTTCTCCGGATTACCAGTAAAAAATCTCATATGGTGACTAACTTAGGGAATCAAAATATGGCTTGAGCATGGGCAGTTTCTAACGCTACGCGAATTTTAATGGGTAACTCCTCATCTTTCCCATTAAAAATGTTTTCCACCAACCGATTGCGCTTAGACTTCTCCTTAAGTTTTGATGAATAACTACCCAACCAACTCCGAATATCTGCCTGACTCCAACGTGTTAGGGGCAGTTTCAATACTTTTTGACTATTCAAGGGTTGCTCATTATAAAAGCAATCTATCGCTTGACAAGCTGTGGTCATTTCAGCATCGACCATAATGACGAATACTACACGAGGCGAATATTCTTTCATTGCTTCCAATACAGTCTGCCGCAATGACGTCCAAAATTTGTTAACGAACCAGTCTAAAAAATCTGCTTGGTAGACTTGATCTAAGCTTTTCCAATTCTTGAGGGGAATCAAAATAGTAGCTCCTGAGCTTAGTGAAGGAGCAATCGAGGAAAGAATCTCTTGAGTCATCTGATCCAGGGTCTTTTCAGACTCTGGATCAGTAATATCCTTAAAACTTAGATCAAAATACTTACCTAAACTTTCCAAAAATGACATTTTATTGGCTGTTATGAAGGGTGAAAACTCTACCACATATTCTTTAGGGATCTGCTTACCAGGAGATGTGGATGTCAAAATATCTCTCAATCTGTTGAGCAACAATCTTCCCTCTAGATCAAAACATTGCTCCATCAGCAATAAGGCTGAACCACCCTCGTTTGCAGTCAAGGTATCAACAACACCATGAATAATTTCTTTCGCTGCATCAAAGTCAATTTCACACAGACCTTCATCCAGGTTTAAAGCGTTTCGATTTTTACTCACTGGACTGTCAGATAGTTGATCTAGCTCACGTTCTTTTACTTTAATTTTCTCTTCCAGCTTATTCTCTAGTTTTTCTAAGTTAACTTCTTGAACTGGATCTTCAGTCAATAGACGTTTCTCAAAACATCGATCTAGCTTTTCCTTGAGATCTTTAATTTCTTCCTCTAGCCGTTCATGTCGATTCACAGAAACCGTTTCCTAATAGCTCGATATAAGTAAAAGACAAAAGCAATTGACTATCTAGCTAGTCGCCCCTGAAAAACTCCATGCTTAGGTCCTAACTGAGATCGTGGCAGGTGAGTCTAGAAAGTATCGGCAAAGCTTTCTGAGATTAAAGCCGCAAGCGACCATCAAGGCATTGATACGGTCACCGTGGGTGCCCTTGAGATAATTGCGCTTGAGCCCATGATCGTACTTGATATGGCCAATCACCGGTTCAATGGCACTGCGCCGTTTGACCAACCGTTTGAGCACCCCTTTAAATTTGCGAGTGCCCGCGACCAACACCTCTACCCCTTGAGGATGGTGGGATTGCCCCCGAAAGCCTTTGTCAACCGCCGCTTGTTTGGGCTTCACCCCGGTCAATGCCTGGGTTTGTTCGAGCACCGGGGTGAGGGTGGCCCCATCATAGGGATTGCCATGGATGGCCTGGGTCCCCACAATCCAATTACTCTGACTGGTGGTCACCAACACCACTTTGCAGCCAAATTCATACCGTTGGTGCGCTTTGCCTTTGGCAATACACTCCACTTCAGGCGCATGCAGACTGTAGAGTTTGTTGGAATCGGTGCGCTGTTGTTGGTAAATTCGCTTGGCCCGCTCCAACAACGACTGCATATCGGGGTCCGGTTGGGGGAGTTTGCGTTCAATATCTCGAATCACACGACCCAAATACGTGCGCAGTTTTTGAGTTTGTTTTTGGGCTCGTTTGAGTTGTTTCGCAACCCGGTAACGACTTTGTTGAAAGAGCGTTTTCTTGCCCACACGTTCATAGCTTTGACGTAGCTTTATATTTTGTTTTCTTGCCGCTCTAACCAACGCACGACGAGCTTTATCATAGAGTCGAGAATCTGTTGGGAAAGCAATCGCTTTCTCTTGTACAGTGGTGTCAACATTCACTCGTGAAATCTCTCTCGGCTTCAATATCTTTATCTCCATCGCTGTCTTGAGAACTTGTTTCAACAAGTGTTCCATCCCGTCAACTCCCACATACTTGCGCCAGGTCACTAAACTGGTTGGGTGACACGGCAATTGATGCTGGAACTGCTCCTCTCCACAGAAATGCTGCCAGTACGGATTCTCCACCCATTTGCTCACCACCGATTCATCACTTTCGTCATACAGTCCTTTGAGATAGTGCAGACCCACCATCAACCGAGTCGGTAGGGGCGGGCGACCCCCGGCACTCGTCGTCGCTCGACTAAACGACGTCTCAAACGACGCCCAGTCAATAGATGCAGCCAGTTTAATCAACGGATGCTGAGGGTTCAGTTGGCGCTCTAAGGCCGACCCCGAAGGGCTGGGCTCAGAGCTGGGGGATGAGGGGCTAGATGAACGGTTCATTTTGCAAGCTTTTGACTCAATCGTGAGGCTTCTCTGGCAATTCTATACCCTATTGCAACGCATGAAACCCCCGGCAGCTCTTACCTGAGCTAGTATTTCAGGGACGACTAACTACTATCTTCCATAAACTTTCCCGCGTTAAATTGATGCCCCGTTATTTCAGGTTCTTATGTGGAAGAACAGAGCGCCAAACCTCTTGGAGATGTTGATTGTGAGGATATAAATTGATCTCCCCCATTAACACTTGCAACATATCATACCAATAGCCATTTTCAGCTAACCATTGAGCCTGCCCTAAGGGAGATTGCTGCTGCAGTGATTGACTCAATGCGGCGTCAACCCGCTGAACCCAGCCAACCAATACAGGGTTATCAGGATCTGCCTGTTCACCACAAACCACAACAACATGCCAACGATAGTTGCGACCTATAGCTAGAGGCGGTGCCTGGCTAGAGAGCGACAAGGTGATCAATCCAGTTTGATCTACGACCGAGAACTCTTCTTCTGCATAGTAAAGACCGGCTTCATCCATCACTGTAAGAATTAGCCGTTGAGTCGATGTGTTTTCAGGCAGCTGTACAACTACGGTAGGGCGCTCTGCAAAGGTAAGCCCAAAGTTATTTTCCGGCATTAGCGCCTGTACCGGTTGTTCTTCAATGTTACAACGACCACTATCTCGTGAACCTACACCCGATGTACGATTCGGAGAATCATCTCCAGGTGGGTCAAAGGTTTCATGAAAAACAATCTTGTCTATCGGATTCACCCTCTTAGGAGATCTCTGGGCTTTTCCTGGTTGAGTAATAGCAGCCGTAAGAAGAATGGAAAGTACAGCGGTCGTTCCCCAAAAAGCCATGGGGGAAGAATGAAAAAATGTCCCGAGGTGCATTGAATTAGAAGTTTGGTAAAGTACTAAACTTGATCAATTTGCTGTGACAATCTCTACTCAAACTTACAGAGGGGGTTTGTCGATTCAGTGAAGTTTTCAGCAAAATCACTCAAAAAAAATCAGAACCTTAGCCGAATCTTTTTAGGTGCTCTATTGTTTATCTATTTGGCTAAAACTCTCTTGGACATTTCATCAATGCCATTAGTATGTTGTGCAACTTATGTGTCCCCACAAAGTCATCGCCATTTTGCACAAATGTTGAATTTATGTTTCTACTTTTCAGGCATCAATTTAAGCCGGGAAATCCTGGCCAGGTGGGGAGGGTTGATTTTCTAATCAAAAAAATGTCTATGATCGAGAGACTGCCAGAGAGGCTCAATGTAGTCCAAGCCCCCAAACCCCCAATCCTGGGGGCTTCAGAGACAGAACTCAGCTAAAACTACCTAAAGCTGGTAATTTCTCTGAATCAGCCCTAGGCCAGGTGGGGAGTCAGGTCAGGGATCAGGATCAGACGTCAGTGAGGGACTAGATTCTGACGCCTGAAGTCAGTTGAGCCCCCTTACAACCAATTTCCAATCAAAACAAAAGGAGCCCAATAATAAGGATGAGCATAATCTTCACTTCGCAATAGCGACAATTGCGCCTGTTGCAACGCTTCAGCTCGCGTTGGCTCCAACGAGCCCAGCTGTTGATAAAACCGCTTCATCAGTGCCGCTGTGGAAAAGTCTTCCACCGACCAAAGTGACGCGACCGTACTTCTCGCCCCTGAACGCACTGCCACACCAGCCATCCCCAACGCAGCGCTATCATCCCCCTTAGCCGTTTGGCAGGCACTCAAAATCAAGATTTCAATCGGTGATTTCAGCTCACGCTGCTTTAATAAACGCTCTAGTTCTTTTATTTGTAAACGATTATTCCAAGTCAAAATAAATGTCTCATCAGCCTTAGAACTAAACTGTCCATGGGTGGCTAAATGCACTATGGAAATAGGTCGTTCAACCACCTCCTGGGCCAGCTTATCCTTAGTAAACTCTTGATTGAGTAAAACTTGGGTTGATGCCTGGGCCTGGATTTGCTGAATTTCCACATCCACAGCTGGCAGAGCGTTAAAGCCTTGATGGGCAACTGACATGCCCCCAGCTAATACCTCAAAGCCTTGATCGGGCACTCCCGGCGATTCAAAAAGCTGTAACCCAGGCGTCAGGGCTAAGCTGTAACGTTCGAGCAGAAACTGGTTACCATCATGTAACACTGCCATGGGCAAATTGCGTAGGTAACCGTCTAGCACAAACACCAACCGCTGCACACCAGACTCAGCCAGGGCAGGTTCTGCTGGACGTAGCAACCAGTCATACAGGTGTTGTGCCGGGGGCAATACTCGATTGGCTGGAAAAGCAGGATTGAGGGCCTGACGTAGTTGCTGAAATGTTTTTTGTCTGGCCTGGGGAGATAGGCTATTGCCATAGTGCTGTAGCGTACCGTTGGGCAAGGCTAAAATCACCTCTAAACGATCATCGAGCAAAATTGGATATAACACAGCGGCTTGAGGATCAATCTGATCAATGGGGCGAGCTGTATAGGTTAGACAGGCCTCTCGAAAAAAGTTCTCTAGCTCAGCCAGTTGTAGAGCCTCAATCACCTGCCGAGACTGAGCTAGTCGCTGCTGTTGTTGCTCTGGGGATAGGTCATCAACATCCTGCAATAATAGCTGGACAAACTCTCGATAGACCGGCTCTACCTGCCGTTGAAACGAAAACTGTATATCCGGGTTGGATGCCACCAGATCTTGATCCAGAGATTCCAGCAGAGTAACTGCTTGACCATAGGCATCAATAGCTTGCCCAATCTGTCCCTGTGCTTTTAGAAGGCGTCCTTGTTGCCACTGCCAGGCAGCCGTAATTTCATCTGCCTGAACCTGTTGCGATCGCACAATCGCCTGTTCCGTTAAAGCAAGTGCCTCAGACCATTGTTGTGTCTGTTCATATAGCTTAGCCAGCTGGCCAAGAGCATAGGACTCTGCCCGAGGATCGTTGAGGGTTTGAGCTTGTCGAACAGCCTGGGCGAGGAGGTGAGCCAGGGAGAGGGGGAGAGGGGGAGAGGGAGTGACGGAGAGAGGGGGAGAGCCTGTGAGTTTTGAATTTTCAATTTTCAATTTTGAATTCGTTAGCAGAGTCTCCGCAAAATTCACCTGAGCATACACCCCCCAACGACTGGGAGGAAGCGTTTCTAATTGAGCCTGTATGCCGTTTGCCAGGACAACGGCCGTCTGCTCCTGTGACTGCTCAAATAAAAGGCGTAACTGGTTAAGGGCGGTTTCTAACCACAGCCGGGATTGGGCAGGATTTGTGTTGAGAACCTGCTGATAAAAAATAAAGGCTGTTTTGAGATCACCCTGGGCATGGAAGGTGTTACCAAGTTGGAAACGGGCGTTTGCAATCGCGCCCCCATCCTCCAATTCTTGGGCAATCGCCAAGCTATCAGTCAGGACAGCCTCAGCCTCTGTCAGCTCTCCAGTTGTTCTGAGAATGATCCCAATGGACTGCAGCCCCTGGGCCTTGAGTAAAGAAACAGGCTGGTCGGCTAACGTGCGACGTATATCATCGATTAATCTACTGGCTCGGCTATAGTAGCCAAGGGAACGTAGGGCTTGAATTTGATTGGTTTGGGTCAGCATCACTCCAGCGGGATCATGGGCTTGGCGATAGTTTTGTTCTGCCGTCTGCCAGGTGGCTAATGCTTGGGCCGGGTGGCCTTGGTGAAACTCTAAATTGCCCTGGGCATTCAGCACTTGGGCGACCGCCGCAGGCTGGTTGGGCACATGGGCATGGGCTTGCGCGATCGCATCTGCTGCCGCCGACCATTGGCCGAGATCCTGATAGGCCAGGGTGAGATAGGTATAGGCCAAGGCCTGATCGGCTGATGCAGTCGCGGTGGCGATGGCCTGGTGCCACCGGTGAATGGCCTGATGCAGCTGTCCGGCATGATAATACTGTTGCCCTTGGGCCAACAGGTTGGTTGGACTATTGTCGCCACTGTCATGGGGGCTATTGACAGGGAGGGCAATGCTGGCCATGCCAGAAACGCTAGGGCGAGGGGATAGATTGCGGGAGACCTGCGACAACAATAATGGCTCAAAGGGCTGCCCAAATGACGGCTCAACAGCTGCTGTGCTGACCTTGCCCATGATCACAAAACAGCAGGTAAGCACTAGCAGTAAGGCGTAGCGAAGTTGTCGGTTCATTCTGCCCTCCTGGCTGCACAGTGGGTGGTCGCGAGTTGATTGGTCTGGGGAGCCTGGGCCACCAATTGCACCTGTCCCTGGGAGTCAATTAACCAGTCTTGGGCCTCAATCAAGTCTTCAGCCAGATCTTCAGAGGGTATAGCTGGTTCGATCACCGCCCCAGTTGAGGCTGTCCGCTCAGGCCGTCGCCAGTCTTGTAACACCATTTGTCCCTGCCAGATCTGGCGTGGGTCCGTGGGCAATCCCCCTCGCCCTGTCGTGACAAAAGCGTTGTTTCGACCAGCCGCACAGCGGGCGGTAATTTGATCAGCGGCTGCTAGCTGGTCTGGCAGCTCTATTGTCGTGGGTTCGAGTTCTGGGTTGAACTGTTCAATAATCACATCGCCATCGAGACCAAACTCTGAGCTGGCGGTAACATCATTAAGTGGAGTGAGATTTTCTCGAAAGTCAATGCCCAACAATCCCTGGGTGGCAATGGTAATATTGCCACCATTACCTTCAAACGCATTGGCCGTAATGTCGCTGTTCTCCCCAGGCACCGCAATAATAAAGCCATCGCCAACAGTAATATTGCCGCCGTTGCCGCCAGCCCCGGCCTGACCCGCTGTAGTCGAGATCAAGCTACCGTTACGCAAAAACAATAGATCCTCAACTTGTAGGATCACATTGCCCCCTGTTCCCGATGCACTGGTGGCGGTGATATTCCCCCGGTCCAGGGACAGTAAGCGGGCTCCAATGCCAATATTGCCAGCGTCACCTTGCCCCTCGCCACTGACGGTGACAGTGGCCCCATCTCGGATGCGAAACTCTCCTGTGGTGACTTGAATATCTCCCCCAGTGCCGGTAGCCGTCTCAAAGGATGAGGCCAGTAGGCCACTGGCAATACCCGTATCGGTGGGATCTGTTAAATCAATCGACTCGGAGGCAACGACGGTTAAATCTCCGGCTTTGCCGACACCAAATGTGGTGGTAATGGCCTGGGCTCCACCGTTCGCCCGTAGCCGCTGGGTGTGCAAGTTGATATCACCCGATGGAGCCGCCGTAAATGAACCGGTTGTCAGTAAAGAGCCTTCTAGTTGTAAATCATTCATTGCTGTGATGTTGATATCACCACCAGCCCCATCATTCAAGGTAGTTGTAGCCACCAAGGCTCCATCGCGGGCAATAAACTCAGGTGTTTCAATGTCTACCGTACCAGCGGCACCCTCACCAGCGGCCACAGTTAAAATCCCCTGGGTAAAGTTGTTGACACCTAACGTGCGATTTAGGGCCGGATCGATAATCTGTTCTGTTAGGGTACTAAACCCACTACCCACCAGTTCAACCGATTCATTGGCTTGAATCAGGATATTGCCACCCCGTTTATCTGTTGTAGTGGATGCATTAATCTGACCGTTGTCTAACCGCAATTCGTCTGTATCGATGGTTATATTAGCGCCAGCACCCCGATCAGCGGTTGATGTCGTTATCGCTCCTCCATCCATCACGCTCAGTTGACTGGTCTTGATATCTAAAGGTCCAGAATCTCCACTACCTAAGGAATTAGAGGCAATTTCACTCGGGCTGTCTCCCGCTAGATTAGTTCCCACTACCTCAATGTGCTCACGGGCCTGTACCAGGAGATTGCCTCCGTCCCCTGAGCTAAACGTATTGGATGCCAGTATACTGCCACTCTCAATTGACAATCGTTCAGTTGAGACCGATAAATCGCCAGCATCACCGATTGAAACCGATGATGTCAGAATAGCCGCCCCGTCTGAAAGTGTTACTTGCTCGGATTGAATCTCTAAGTTACCGGCATCCCGTCCCAAAAAGTCAGTGGTTGTAAAGAGTCTAGATTGGCCTTGTAACTTAATATCGTCGGCATTAATAGCCAGATCTCCACCATTACCCAAAAAGGCTGATGTGCTAATCCCAGCCCCATCCTGGAGACTTAACCGTCCAGTATTCAGGGTAATAATGCCCCCATCACCAACTCCAGCAGATCCGGCAATAATGGTGGCGCTATCCTGGGCAAGATCCAAGACGTCCGTTATGGATAATTCTAGTGGAATGGTTGATGGACCCGGTACAGCCCCGATCAAATCTAGGAGTTACGCATTGACAAAAGTCCATCAATAGTATCAGGCAAAGGTAGCTTCTGTTGCATGGTCCAGAATAAAC
>NZ_JADOES010000080.1 GCF_018739885.1 Leptothoe spongobia TAU-MAC 1115
GGACTGGCATCAGAAGCTTTTCGACGTTACCTAGCTAGTATCCCTCTAAAATAAAATATCTACAACTGTAGTACTAGGAGTCTGTGCAAGAAGATAGCTTTGGTTATCCTCATCCGATGCTATGCAACTTGAGAGAGCATACTAATTCAGGAGGTACGAATTATGGTTGATGCTAACGAAGTTCTCAAGACAATGTGTGAAAAGTATCAGGCAGCTGTTAGCGCCAACGATTCGATAGCTTATGGGAAGCTATTCGCTACAGACGCGATTCGGATTCCACCCAGGTCGGAGCCTGAACACGGACCAGATGAGATTTCAAAAAATGAACAGAAGGATTATGATGTCGCAAAATGGAGAGTTAAATTAACGCCTCTTGATGCTAGCAACCCTTGCTTTTTTATCGTTGGCGATCAGGTATCGTCATTACCCGGTTGGCAAGAAGGTGCGATCGCATCAGCCCTCAATGCCATCAGTCGTTTAGCGCGGCCTGATCTAACCCTGCCTTACCTGAAATCGTTGCCCGATACACGACTGATGGTCGAGGGGATATAACGGTCTCAATAGAGTATCAGTCAGGATTGAGGGGCACTACCTTGACCCGTTGGAGTAAACTTTCTCCGTGGCGATAGCCTACATGGCTAATGCGTACAGGATCTCCAGCGTTAGCAGTGCCCCTGGTCAACTGATGTTGTTGTGGATCATAGGCAAGCTGTTCACCCACTCTCCCCATGACAGTCACTCCCCAACTTGCTACCAGTCGATCCACCGGCTTTACCAAAGGCAATAATTTTTTGGCATCAAAGTCATCGCGTTCCATGGCAGCCTTGGCCGCTGTGGGCCAGTAAGTCAGCCAAGATTCCAGGACCTGCAGGGCATCCGTTTGGAACTGGTGGCGCAGACTGTGACTCTGTTGCTCTAAACGCTTCTCCAGACGAGTATATTCCTGGCGGAGGAGGGCGGCTTCGCTAGTAGCGTCACTAGTCACTTTATTCTCGGGATGTACCTCAGCCGTAACTGAGGCCCCAGCCTCAGCATCTGAGACGTTCTCAGAGCGCGCTGGATCAAACGTCTGCAACAGGTCAGCTAGAGAACAATCCAGAGCCATCGCCATTTTTTTCAGTACAGAGAGACGCATTGCATCAATGTTGCCCTGGCGCAACTGTTGTACCTGCCAGCGCGAAACATTTGCCTTTTCAGCCAGGGCTCGCTGACTTGAAATATTTGCCCGCTGCATCACCCGTTGCAACGACGCTTCGCTGGGAGACATGGGGGTTGGGGTAGATGGGGTAGACATTTGTCTGGAGTTAGCAACACGCTCTGTAACCTCATCGGATTGTACCGTTCAGGTTGAATCAACCGTTACAGATGCCCCTTAGAAAATGTAAATCCTATGCATTTAGCCAATTATCTCCAGAGCTAAGATCAGGAATGATTCCTACAGCAGAACCTACTGATGGCCCAAGATTAATGATTTTTATTATTATTAATCATTAGCAATAATATATATGGATTAAAGGCATAAGCTATGTGGATTAAAAGCCATCCTTGATCTAGTCATATCAATAGAATTAGATAGGATGACGACATACTAAAGACATCAAATAGCTTAATTCAAAGGATTTTAAGACTTTTTATCACAGGCTTAGACAGCCTCACCGTGAAACACCCAGACTTTATCCCAATTAATGCAAATAGCGTATAATTTCTGACAGCGAAAAATAAAATTCGTTAATTGACATTGGATCTCATTAAATATAGGCTCAGTGATGTCCTTAATTAATGAGAGTATTTCTCAGTATAGGTGAGTCATGAAAAAGCGATTAAAGCCCCTAGAACTCTTTCTGACCATCGGTATGGTCGCCGCTCTTGGTGCTTGTACTGACGCTAGTGATGACGTTAGCGGAGATACAGAACCCGTGACTGAAGACGTTGCCTCGGAAGGTGGCGAAGGTGGCGAAGGCGGTGAAGGTGGCGAAGGCGGTGAAGGTGGTGAAGGCACCGAATACAGCAAGGGAGAGCAGGCCAATGCTGACTTTCAGGATCAGCTGGGCGGGGCTGAGCTTTTAACGGCGCTTAAAGAAGGTGGTCATGTAATCTACTTCCGTCATGCCCAAACTGAGCGTGACTATGCTGATCAGGCCGATCCCAGCATGAGTCTCGATGACTGTGAAACCCAGCGTAAGCTCAACGATGTGGGCATACAGCAGTCCAAGGACATTGGTGTAGCTTTTGAGGCTAAAGCAATACCAGTTGGCGATGTGATCAGTAGTGATTACTGTCGAGCTTGGCAGACAGCCGATCTTGCCTTTGGTCGCCATGAGAAAAATTCTAAGCTCAATTTCCTACCCTTTGAGGAATATACCGACGCTCAGGTTGAGGAAATGCAAGCTAATGTGATGCCTTTACTAATCGCTGTACCGGACAGTGGCGAAAATACTGTTATCGTTGGTCATGACGATATCTTTGAGGCTGCAACCGGTATCTATCCTGCCCCCCAGGGGTTGGCTTATGTGCTAACGCCAGATGGTGCTGGTGGCTTTGAACTCGTTGCCAATATGCTGCCTGAAGAGTGGGCTGACTTGTAATTCAAACTATGGGCATGAAAAATTGGACCGTCTCTGGTACGAGTGAATGCCAGCATGTCCTCAGCAAGTGCTGAAGACCATTCCCTGGAGCGATCTTGTTTCCTCTAGTTTGATGTATTGATCTGATTTAGACTGACACACTTCTCATATCCGGTAGGGGTAACCCTATCGGATTTTTGTTTTAAAGTTAATGCGGGTGATGCTCTTTAGAGGGTGATTAATCTTAACGCTCACTATGGCCGGACCCTATAGACATGGGCTTGGACTTGCTCTCCGCTCAAGAGGGTCACAGATGTAACTATGCGCTCGTATTCTTCACCTTCGAACTCGTCCAGGTAGGCCCATTTTGTACTCAAGTTTGAGGAGGTAAAGACATGTCCATGGATATCATTGCCATTCTCGTTAATCAGTAACCCAGGGTATCCCATGTTTGCACCCCAGCCTATTTCGATGAGGTTACCTTTAATGACAGCAGGCTCCCATTCACCGCCGATAGCGGTTAGGATATGCTCGTTTGGTTGGCCTGGTTGAAGTGTTCCGTAGCTAAATAGTTTTTCCATATCAAGCAACCACTGCCCTTTCTTGATTCTCGATACAAATATATTATGAATATTCAAGAATTAACCAGTTCTGTCAAAGTCCAATTCTGATATTCACCATGACCAACGCTACGATACGGCAACGCAGTCAGTAAGTCTTCTCTTCTGTGTAGAACCAGGGTGTATAAATGGTTGAGAGACTACGATTAAGCCTCCTCTGTGACAGTGTCATTCTGTCGACGCTTACGCAAAGCGGCCATCCCCATACCAATCAAGCCAGGTAAGAGGGCAGGGGTCGGTATAGCCGCTGTCCCTTCTATATTAAGTTGCCAAGACTCAAGACTTCCCATATCTCCCTCTGCAAGGTCTTCAATACTTAGCGTCCAAGTTCCAAAAGAGTTTAGTCCAATAAAAGCAGTCAAGGTAGCTGTCTATTTCCTCAGGAGAGAAAATGGTGTGAGGAACTATGGTAAATTTCAAATCAATCCATCACTGTAG
>NZ_JADOES010000081.1 GCF_018739885.1 Leptothoe spongobia TAU-MAC 1115
CTCATCAAGGATTCACTTGCGTTATCCTTAGCAATCTTGCCCTAGCCTGCACCCTCTTGTTGGCTCAGAAGATGCTGCGACATTTAACCTCGTCTGCTGATGCTGCCCTCCCATTACTGGTCGAACATTCCAAGGCGGACATCCGCCTGAACACTGGCGGGAAGAGACTTTTGGGAGTCTCTCCAACTCCCCCGAACGACTTCGAGTCGCGCGCCTAACTCTTATTAGACCGACAGTTTCAGTATAGCTGCCTGAAATAGGGTAGATATGTTGATTGTTCGCAGTATATCCGCCCAACTTGGCGAGCTATACTGCAATTTGTCCATATAGTACGCTCATATGGGGTGAATATATTGCAAGTTTCAGTATAGCTGCCGAGTTTTCTCAGTAAGTTTTTCTGGTTGTAGGTAAAAATAAACACATTTGTTCTGTACCCACCACCTATAGAAGCACAACCGCGAAAGCTACTGGACCCAGTCAGAGACCAGATTCACTTCAACCATTACTCCTATCGCACTGATTTACTGCCGATGCCAACGGACGGCTCCATTTGGTTGATCAACCACCGTACCCCCACTGCCGCTAGCTGCTCGCGAATATCATCTGCCGTTATAAAGTCTCGCTGTTGTCGAGCCGTTTGACGCTGCTGAATTAGATCTGCGATCGCACCCTCATCCAATTCACCAATTGCCGCATCAGTATCACTCTCAACTTCGGTCTCTAACCCCAATACCTGGGCATAAAATTTTCGAATTCTGCTAACATTTGCCACAATCAGCTATTGCTAACGTTAGCTGACTTTCTCCACAGACCATCTTGGCTGATATCAAGGCTCTTGGGCGAGGGCTAAGACACGCTGATATAGCTGAGGGCTGACACGAAAACCAGCTTGGTCGATCAAAGCATCCGTGATGGGTTGAACCTGAGGAATGAGGCTTCTTTGCTTAGCAACGAGCAGGATGCCCAGAATGCCAATGATCGATAGCCCAAGTCGAAGGGCCTCTTGCCGCCCCAAGCGTTCATCAATAAGCAGATCATCAGCTTGTAGCTCAAGTGCCAGGGCGATTGCGCTGGCCTCTCCTGCATCCAGTCCTCGGTCTTGTTGCAGTTGATTAGCCAGTTGGGAATTGCGAAGGGATTGCCTTTGAATCCAGCCCAGTTGAAGAATGGCTGAAATGGTCGGGTTGCTGGCAGCTGCGAGTTCGCTGGCAACAACGTCTGGAATAATCACGGTCTGGTAAATTGACTCTAGTAGCCAAAGATGGTTAACAAGAGCAAGATTACTGAGGGCAGAGGTGTCGCTGACGACAATCATAGCCAGCCCCGCTCGCGCAGGTGCTGAACATCTTGCTCAAGGTCTTCTACATCGTAGTGAACACAGATGCCCCGATCTGCCAGTAGTTTCTGAAACGCGATGATTTCCATCCCAGCAATTTTGCTGGCACGACTGAGGGAAATTAGCTCTTGCTGAAACAGGGCGATCGCAATTTCCCGGAGCCAGTCGCTTTGATTAAAGGTTTCAGCTTGGCTAAGGTTATCAGGTAGGTTCAGGGTAATTTGCATAGGGTTCACCTGTGAATGGGAGCTCGTTGAGCCTACATCCTTAATTTTAATCTGTGCCTAACTTCTCCAACTTATCTACCACCAAAAAGTTGTAGATACTTGGCTTTGAATGCAAACTGAATCTGGAAGTGAAATTGCAGTTTTCAGAGTGACCTTGAACTTAAAGTTCTACTTCAGTCAGAGACCAGATTCGCTTAAAGCATTACGCATTACTTCTATCGCGTTGCTTTACTGTTGATGCCAGCGGACGGCTCCACCTGGTTGATCAACCACCATAACCCCCACTGCCGCTAGCTGATCGCGAATATCATCTGCTGTTGCAAAATCTCGCTGCTGTCGAGCCGTTTGGCGCTGCTGGATCAGATCTGAGATCGCACCCTCATCCAATTCACCCGCCGCGACATCAGTATCACTCTCAGCTTCAGCCTCTAACCCCAATACCTGAGCCAGATACGACAACGTTTGCCACTGCTGCCAGAGCAGCTCCGGACTAGATTGAGTCTGCCCTTCGTGCACCAGACGGTTCCCCTCTCGCTGCAGTCCTTTGGCCAGCTCAAACAGCACCGCCAGAGCACCCGACGTATTCAGATCATCTTCCATGGCGGTTCGAAACCGTTCGACCCACGGGTCTTCTGAGCTTGGTTCCTGAGGGGAAGACTGGATGCTGGCGGCTGACAACGCTGCTTGATGATGTTTACCAAAGAGAAGTCCGGCTTTTAGCGTTTGCCAGCTGTTGATTGATGCTGCGATCGCATCCCTCGTAAAATCCAACGGTTTCCGATAGTGCCCTTGCAGCACAAACAACCGCACCGCCATCGGATCTACTGGCTGCGGATATTCTGTCCACACACCATCCAACAGGTCACGGATCGTCGTGAAATTGCCCAGGGATTTCGACATTTTTTCGCCATTCACCGTCACCATGCCATTGTGCAACCAGCAGCGAGCCAGCGGTTGTCCCGTCAGCGCTTCTGATTGAGCAATCTCGTTTTCATGGTGGGGAAACACCAGATCGCCTCCCCCACCATGAATGTCAATGGTTTCCCCCAATCGCGCCCGGATCATGGCCGAGCATTCGATGTGCCACCCCGGTCGTCCCATTCTCCAGGGCGATTCCCAGGCAGGCTCACCCGGTTTTGCCGATTTCCATAGAGCAAAATCGAACGGATCGCGCTTCTTCCGGTCTGGAGCATCCGGGGCAACCCGTCCCCCTGCCCCCGCCTGCAGCTGCTCAAGCTTCCGTCCAGAGAGCTTGCCATACTCCGCGAACTGCCGCACGCTGTAGTACACATCGCCATCAACCGCATAGGCATATCCTTTCTGTTCTAGCGCCTGAATCAATTGATGAATGGCCGGGATATGGGCTCTTCCGGAATTCCCGTGGAGCCCCCTACATTTAGTGTAGAGTTCAGATTCTTCCCCGTTAGGGATAATAG
>NZ_JADOES010000008.1 GCF_018739885.1 Leptothoe spongobia TAU-MAC 1115
AGGCTCGACGAAACAATGGATGGAGACTTAATTCAACCACACTATTCGCACCACTATGGGCACATAACGCATCCAACAAATCCATTAGACTGTCGGTGCGGTGGCTGAAACTTCTGTAAAGCTGCTTCCGAAATTGGACAAGCGGGTTGATAAAATCTGCAGTAGTCATGGCAATAGGCAGAGTGTGTTTTTATTTGCTCTTTATCGCCTATTGCCGCTTCTTCGTACATCCCTCTCTACAAATTTGTACAAAGTCCAATGATTTAGTCACATGGGGAAACCAAGGACGTAAGTGTTTGGCGATACGGGTACTGATAAATAACCCTTGCACTAATGTGGTTATATTGGCGGGTCGTCGATCCAGACTCGCTTTGCTAAAGTCTATGATTATTGGCTCCTGGGCACGCATCAGCGCATGGGCTGTAATACAGCGTAAATCGCCATGATCTAGCCTAGCTTGATCCAATCGGTATGCCTGATGGATCAGTCGCACCACGATGTGATGAATCTCCTCAACACCATGTGATTTTTGCAGCCAGTCCACCAACATTGGACCATCAATATAGTCCATCAGCAAAAAGTTATCGCTGTGGGCAATATGGCTTGGTCCGACGCCAATAACATTAGCCCGCTGTAGCATGGTTGATTCTATAGTCAGGCTAGATTGGGGTGCAGACTCCCGGCGGATCTTGAGTACCCGATCCTCGCCCTGATGCAACACCCGAAACACGACACCGCAGTAACCCAAACCCAGAATTTCTAGCCCCGCTAACGTCTCTGGGCCATGGGAATAAATGCCATCAATACTCAAGGTCTGTAACTCAGCCCAACGGTGAAGCACAGTATCTTCATCACCGTTGGGATAGGCCAATAGTTGGCGAGCTGGACTATGCCAAAACTCCTCCAGGCTAAGGATGGTTGTCACGGACACCTAAGCCAATAGCTGGCGGGCTAGGTTAACAGTGAAGTAGGTGGCATTGCCAGCATCACCAGATATCACAGTAAAAGGAGTTTCTGGAGTACCGAGATCGCTAAGCACCAACTTGGCCCCGGTAAAATCTTGGGCTTTGGTGTATTCGTTGACGGTGACAACGGTTTTTAGACCGGTGGGGGTAGCAGAACGGAGACCGTTATTCGTGTCTTCAAAGGCTAAGCAATTGTCAGCAGGTAGGTCCAAATGCTCTAGGGCGTACTCAAAAATATCAGGGGCAGGCTTCTTCTTGGGGACCATGTCGCCTGCAGCAATAACATCAAACCAGTTGAGGCTATCTGGACCGAGGGTATTTTCGAGCAGGGCTTGAACATTAGCAGGAGTGGTGGTGGTTGAGATCGCAAGCCTCACCCCCTCACTCCGCGCCTCATTCAACAAACGCTCCACACCAGGACGCAGAGGAATCTTGCCCGCCGCTGCATACTGCTTGTAATAGGTTGTCTTGGTAGCATGCAGATGCTTAATCATGGCATCCAGGTCACTAAAGTCCGCAGGCACTTGAAAATCACTGAGATAGTCCTGCACATAGGCACGAATCCGCTCTTTACCACCGGACACCTCCAGGAGCTTACCGTACAGTTCTGGAGTCCAATCCCAATCCAGCCCGGTATCCGCAAACGCTTGGTTAAAGGCAGGACGATGGCCATCCCGCTCAGTTTCTGCCAGGGTACCATCCACATCAAAAATCAACGCCTTTAACTCTGCCACAGACCTCTCCTGTTAACTGAAATCTCCAGGGTTGATTTTACCGTTATTGGGAATATGGCTCACCATAGGCTCTGGACAACATCCAGAACCACAATTAGTTCTCAACTCGTAGGTTTTGCTACAAACATGCATCTTATGAGCTTGATATGTTTAGATTGGACGATTCAATCAGCCCCGCCCAATGGATTCCTTGATGGCTAAACTGGAGGGCTACAGCTGGATTTCACTGTCGTTCATATACTTATGTGCCTAGTCAGGCATTTCTCGAAGCGTTTCAAAAAAGCTCAACCATAAGGTTGAGCTTTTTTCTTTTTACCATTGCTGATTTAGAAGATGAAACGGCCTGTTAGGCAGCCCCTATAGTAGCCTCGTCCAGAGGAAAACATCGCTCAGATCAATAACACCTCTTTATTTAATAGCCTTGCTGCCGATCAACCCAATTGAGTAATAGTTGCCCAGTAATCATCCGTCGATAGTTATCAACAATTTGAGGCGCGACAGAGACTGGATCGGTCAAACTGGCAATGTGGGGAGTGATCGTAATTTTGGGCTGAGACCAAAAGGGATGATCTTGGGGCAAAGGCTCTTGGCGACAGACATCTAAGCAAGCTCCAGCCAGATGGTTATTATTTATCAATGAGAGCAAATCTTCTTCAACCAGGTGCTTACCCCGCGCCACATTTACAACGTAAGCCCCTTGGGGTAGTTGGCCTAGAGTACCTGTATTGAGAATGTTCTCGGTCTCGGCAGTGAGCGGCAATAAACAGATGAGAATTTCACTAGCCGCTAAAAAGCTTGATAGTTGATCTTGTCCAGCAAATACATGGATCTCAGCAAGTACCTTTGCTCGTCGAGACCAGCCCACAACCTTAAACCCCAGTCGTCTCAGCCGAGCTGCCACCGCACTACCAATTTGTCCAACACCCATCACACCAACGGTAACTTCGTCGATATTCCGTGGTTGCATAGGCTGCCACTGATGAGCCTGTTGCTGCTGGACATAGTCAGGAAACTGACGCACATGGTTTAAAACGGCAGCTAAGACATAATCTCCCATCTGACTCACCAGTCGTGGATCAACCATGCGCACCACGGTAGCCTGATCAGGAATAGAGCTATCTTGCAAAAGATTATCCACCCCTGCTCCCATGGAAGCAATAACCTTCAAGTTTGGGTACTGAGCAAAAATACCCTGGGGTTGAGCCCACACCAGAGTAAATGAGACATCGGCTTTATCGCCATCGTCGGGCCATATGCGCAGGTCTATATCTGGCGAAATCGCCTTGATGGCAGCTACCCAAGGCACAGGGTCTTTAGTCGGGCAAATTAAACTTAAGGCCATTTGATTAGGGAGCTGCCTTACAACGATTACATGAAGTCTTCTCTAGAAGAAAATATCGTTGCTGATTTAGAGGATGAACCGATCTGGCAGACATGCCATGTACCGGCATTTCGTAGATGAAATCATAGTTCGGATCAACAACGCCAAGAAAATACTGCCTAAATCTGGTGTAGCAAACAGGCTGTAGGGAAAATCAGGTACTCGATAAAAAATAATTTCCAGATGAACTGGTAATACTCTCGGTAGGTAAAGCTTGCATTATCTGTATTGCCTGGGGAGTGCTGTACCTGATAACCGAGATACCAGAAATATATCAACGCTAGGACATGGGTAACGATTAAAAACCCAGCGTTGATACCAGGGATAAATGTGGCTGCAATAATGAGACTGCTGTAACAAACGGTCAATAGCCACCAGACTAGCTGCGCAACTCTGGATGCTTCCGTTTCATCAATGGACTGAGCCTCGTTGTCACGTAAGCCTTTTAGCAACGCGATCGCACCACTAAAAGCCACCACGACTAACGTCAGTGCCCCAATCCGCCATGGGATCTGGGGGATCAACCCCAACTGGCTAGACGCATGCAGAAAAATTCCCAGATTTACCACAGGCCCACGCACCAGCAACTTACAATAAGGGCCTACAAATGCAAAGCGCTTAAGCTGTAGCGGAGGTAACGAATACGCTGTACCGATTGCCAGGCTAAGCCAGACAGTGACTATCAAGTATAGACTCTGGGATACTACCGCCAATAAGATGGCACAACTACAGGCAATACCCACCAGCATTTTTGCCTGGGGAGCAGAAAACGCCCCCGAAGCAATCGGCAGATAGGGCTTATTAACACGATCGGCAGCAACATCCTCAATCTGATTTAGACCAACGATGTAAATATTGGTACAAATGCAGGCCAACCAGGTGATCCATAGGGAACTCACCCCCTGCCATACATGAAATGTACCCGGTGATAGCCCTAATGGATGACGCGCAGCCCAAGCAATGGCAAATAAACCCAAGACGCTCAGGCTAGTGCCAACGATGGTGTGTGGCCGGGAAAACTTCCAGAAGGCCTGCAACCAAGGAATTGGGCTTTGAATTAAATTTAGAGATGGACGGCTCAGTGCAGATTTCGTCATCGGCATTGTGGGGGACCTCTAAAATCACCATGCCGAGTTTTCCCGAGACCGTCAACAGATTCAGAGCATTGTTGAAATGCTTAATAGAACTGCTAAACATTTGTATCGACCTTGATTCAAGTTCTCAGTTTTGACCATGACGTTTTGTAGGGGCATTCCATGGAAAACCTCTACAAAACGTCACACCGACCGTCCTTTGATCTCATCCACATCCAATAAACTCACAACTACCCCAGCAATGGGAATTGCTAAAAACAAGCCCAATAGTCCCGCAATTCGCAAACCTACAATCAGGGCAAAAAACATTACTACAGGATTAATGTTGAGAGAGTCTCGCATGACATGGGGAAGTAGCACATTTTCTTCGACCTGCTGTAACAAAATACACACAACCACTGATTGAATAGCTATGCCTATACCTTGGGACAATAACAACATGCCCACTAAACCCACACCCAATGTGGCCCCAATTCCAGGAATCAAATCAAACAATCCAGCAATCACTGCCAAAACAAGGGCATAGGGAATTTTCAATAGTAAAAAGACAACAAAGGTAGAAATCGCAAAAAAAATCGACAGTAACAATCGCCCCCAAAAGAACCCAAGAAGATTTTTTTGAATGGTAAGGGTTAACCGCTGTCGATGATGTTCGGGAACTACTTTTAAAATTAAGCGCCAGAGCTGTGGACCATCTAGCATCATAAAGAACGTCACCACAGCAATCAAAATGCCGTTAATAAAATTCTCCAGCAACGTCTGAACCAAACCTAATCCAGAACCCAGCAGTATAGTCGCTTGCAGTTGCAGTTGTTCTCCCAATGTTTGCAAATCTACCTGCACATTCCACTGGCGTAGTGTGGTTTCAATCTGCTCTATCAAAGGCAACAGCGAATTAAGAAAGTCTGTACCGTTTTCTAACAGGCTCTGACCTTGAGCAATCACCGCCAGCGCCAGGGTGGTCACTACCCCACCCACCAGAACCAAGGCCACCATGAAGACGACAAAGACAGCAACGTTATGGGGTAATATGCGTCGGCACCACCGTACTGGATAACTCAGCAAAAATGCCAAGATGATGGAAATCACAAAAATCACCACCACGATCTCAAAGTACGTTAGTACCTGTATTGATGCCCAGCCACTGGTCAGCAATAGCAAAAATCGGACAAGCACCGAGTTGTCTAGCCGGGACAGGAGCGTTTGAACTCTTGATAACGAGGGCTTCTGTGGATTAGGTAGGGAAGCCACTGCTAGTGTCCGCCACTTTCAGAATCTCTTGGACCAGAACATACGGTTGGACAATCAAGGACTGCAACTGATTGGTAGGTCCTTCGAAGCCCCAGGTTTCTAGCTGTTCTTTACTGGGTTTGGTAATCAGCTGCTCACCAATCCAGCGCTGTACAGACTGTACGTTGTCATTGGTGAGCGCTATACCGACATCAACAAGGTCAAGCTGAGGATCAACAAAAACAACTGCATCACGGGCAATATGGGGCTTTAGCCAATTCCATTGGGTTGGAGCTACCATACTGGCTAGCTCTTGTCTTAAATCTTGTGCCATTATCGAACCCATCACTCTGACTGAAAAATTATTGTAACCTCTGCATTAACGCCCAAGGTCATGCATGGTGTGGATGAGATCGCAACAATACTCAGTCACCGCCTTTAAAGCGTCCTTATCCTTACTAGAGCCTGGAGGAGCAATCGGCGGGCCAATGCGCACCGTCACCGGTAAAGGCTTCGGAAATTTTGTGCCTCTTGGCAAAATACGATGAGTCCCCCACAGACTGACAGGGACCAAGGGTACCTGAGCTTTAGCTGCAATCATCGCAGCACCTAGTTTGGGCTGTGGAATACGGCCATCGGGAGTACGAGTTCCCTGTAGAAAGACACCCACAGCCCAGCCTTGATCGAGTTGTTCAAGGGCAGCCCGAATAGCACCACGGGCTGAACCGCCCCGCTGTACTGGATAAGCGCCATAAGCACGAATCGCTGGCGCAAGCACTGGCACCTTAAACAATTCTTGCTTGGCCATGTATGAGACAGGACGACACACACAAGAAGAGACTATGGGCGGGTCAAAATCACTGGCATGATTAGCGACGACAAGCACCGGACCTGATGAGGGCATATTTTCGGCACCATAGATGTGACCACGAAAGTATGCTCGCAGCATAGGGTTGACTATCGACCATTTGAAAAGGTGATAGAGGGCCAGACTAAATTTGGGTTCGCGTTGTCGTTGAAGATGGTTCACGCGCTTACAGTGGGCTATCGCCTTAAATGGCTCCAACCTGTTCCAAGGTGCCTACATTTTTTAAAGTGAGGCTACGGCAGGTGCGTTTGATTAAGCCAGCTAAGACTTTACCAGGACCAACTTCTATTACGGCCTCTATACCCTGCTCCGGCAAGTTTAAGGAAATTTCACGCCAACGAACCGCTCCGGTCATTTGTTGCATCAGACGCTGTTTAAGCACCTCACCATCTTTACTGGGCGTGGGATCAACATTGGAAAGCACTGGTACCGTTGCATTTTTGAAGGGTAAGTCAGTCAAAATCTGATCAAACTCATGGGCAGCGGGGGCCATTAGCGGAGAATGAAAAGCACCACCCACATTCAATTTGACGGCTCGTTTAACTTTGACACCGGCCATGATCGTCTCAACTGCGTCCGGCGTACCAGAAATGACTACTTGACCTGAGTTATTATCATTTGCAAGAACGACGCCTTCGGTAATGGCTAGTTTTTCATCTAATTCGCCCCGATTAAAACCCATGAGGGCGGCCATAGCTCCATCAGCAGCCTGGGCCATCAGCTCTGCACGACGCTTGACCAAGCACAACCCAGAGACAAAATCAAACACACCAGCTGCATATAGGGCCGAATATTCACCTAAGCTATGCCCTGCGACTATATCTGGCTGAATACCTTTAGCTTTCAGCAAATCGGTCAAGATGCACTCGACAACGTAAAGACAGGGCTGGGTATAGAGTGTGTTTGCTAGCTGAAATTCCTCGCTTTGGCATCGACCTAGGACTGACCAACCCAAAACATCATCTGCTTCAGCAAACTTATCTTTGGCCACTTCAGCCAAATCATTGCCCATTCCTACAGCCTGGGACCCTTGCCCAGGAAATACCCATGCGGTCTTCGTCATCGTCGTTAAGGTAATTGTCCGTTTCTCACTGTCTCAGCAAATGAGCAATTAGGAAAGTGTTAAGAAACCGGTGGTAGTCAGAGAGTGGGCAGTGACAATCGAACCGAGGAAAACATTACAATCCCCATTCCAATAAGGCTGCCCCCCAGGTAAGACCTGCACCAAAACCGGACATGGCAATTTTGTGCCCGGCTTGAATCTGACCGGTGCGGACCCATTCGTCTAAGGCAATGGGAATCGATGCAGCAGAGGTATTGCCATGCTTAGCCATGTTGCTAACAACTCGTTCGTTGGGAAGTTTTAGGCGTTTGGCAACGGCATCAAGAATGCGCTGGTTAGCCTGGTGCAATATCAACCAGTCAATGTCGTTAGCCGCTAACCCAGCATGGAAAAGGGTTTTTTCTAAGACTTCAGGGACTCGGCTCACAGCAAAACGATAAACTTCACGACCATTCATGGTAATGGCGGTAAACGTCCCCTTCTGGGTGGTAACTCCATTCGTTAAAGGAACTGCATTGGCTGTATAGGCCAGATTTAAGCAGCCATTCATCGTGCCATCGCTACGCATTTCAAACCCCAGCAGTCGGTCGCGATCGCAGGCCTGCATCACCACGGCACCAGCACCATCCCCAAACAAGACACAGGTAGTCCGGTCTTCCCAGTCCACCCATCGGCTGAGCAGATCAGCGCCAATCACCAGCACATTCTGATAAGTGCCTGTGCGAATAAACTGAGCCGCCGTGACCACACCAAATACAAAACCGGAACAAGCAGCAGTCAGATCAAAAGCAACAGCACGAGTGGCACCAATGGCAGCCTGCACCTGACAGGCCGTACCAAATAGGTCATCCGGTGTGGAAGTGGCCAAGACGATCAGGTCAATATCGTCTGGGGTTAGATTGGTGGCCGCGATCGCATTTTTAGCGGCCTGGGCCGCAAGCGTCGTGAGCGATTCACCCACGTTAGCCACATGACGCCGACTAATGCCTGTGCGGGTAGAAATCCACTCATCAGAGGTATCAACTACGCGGCTAAGCATCTCATTACTAAGCGTCGTCTCAACCTGAGCACTACCACTACCAATAAAGGACACACCGGCCACAGCATTTATCATTATTTTCTAGTCTCCGTTGGTCACTGATGCAGCAACCTTTTGGTACTGCCCCTGAATATGCCCAATCACACCATTATCCACGGCCTCTTTGGACAGTCGGATAGCGTTAAAGATAGACGGAGCATTCGAGCTACCGTGACTAATGACAGCCACACCGTTAACCCCTAACAGCAAGGCACCACCATGCTCAGCATGATCGAGACGTTGTTTAATGCGCTTGAGATTACCCTTAAGGATAAGCACCCCTAGCTTTCCTAAAATACCGCGTGGCAGCTCCTCACGGAGAATATTCATCGCGGCCTCACCAACAGCCTCAGCAAATTTCAACAACACATTGCCCACAAAGCCATCACAGACAATCACATCAAAATTGCCCGAAAGCACGTCTCGCCCTTCAGCATTCCCCACAAAGTTGATTGCCGTTGAGTCACTCAAAGCCTGATGCACCTGAACAGCAACATCATTTCCCTTACTGGGCTCTTCACCAATGTTGAGTAGACCGACACGGGGGTTGTGCGCTCCAAAGGCATACTCAGAATACACACTACCCATGAGAGCAAACTGCTCCAAAAACTTAGGGCGACAATCAACATTGGCACCCACATCTAAAATTAAAACAGGCTTACCAGCTACCACAGTTGGGAAAACTGCACCGATAGCAGGCCGATCGATACCCTTAATCCGACCTATACGTAAAAGAGCTGCTGCCATAGCCGCACCAGAATGACCAGCTGACACCACAGCATCAGCTCGCCCCTTTTTCACCATATCCATGGCAACATTGATCGATGCATTACGCTTTTTTCGCAGAGCGCTAAGTGGCTCTTCGTGCATCTCAATCGTGCCTTCTGCAGGAACAACCTCGATCCGACTTAGACTGTCAGGATCAGCTACAGAAGCCCTAATTTTGTCAGGATCGCCGACAAGCAAGATCTCAACATCTAGCTCTTCCCTTGCCCTAATAGCTCCAGCAACGATTTCGGCAGGTGCATAATCGCCCCCCATTGCATCAACTGCGATCCGCGCTTGAGTTAAGCCCATCGGATTGAATCTATAGAAACTTTAAGAAATTCTATCAGACTGAAACCGATGTGAAGATTTACAACTGAGGTTTTCTGACAAAAGCTTAGGCTAAAGTTCCCAAATATCTGGCTCTTAGAACCGCACTCAGACATATATCTAGATACAGGCCATTTGAGCCAACTTAACCCCTGCAGCCTTAGCTACTCTTCACCAGGCTCAACGATACGTTGAAAAAGATAACCAGTACCCCGTGCAGTCAAAATTAGTTCAGGATTACTAGGATCATCTTCTAACTTGGCTCGCAGTCGAGAAATATGCACATCCACAACCCGAGTATCAACATGACGTTCGGGAGTATAGCCCCAAACTTCCTGCAAAATTTCAGACCGAGAAAAGGGCTCACCGGAACGACTCACCAAAAGTTCCAACAAGCTAAATTCCATTCCCGTTAGCCGGATACGTTCATCACCTTTATAGACTTGGCGCTTATTAGTATCAATTCTAATGTTATTGATGGTAATTACACCAGAACTAGGAATCCCGGAGGTACCCGTTTTTTCAACACGGCGCAGTACCGAACGAATTCTTGCTTCCAACTCCTTTGGAGAGAAAGGCTTGACTACATAGTCATCAGCACCTAATTCTAAGCCCGTAATACGATCCGCCACATCGCCAAGGGCCGTTAGCATAATGATAGGAATATCAGACTCTTTGCGTAGCTCTTGACAAACACCATAGCCGTCTAGCTTAGGCATCATCACATCGAGTACCACTAGGTCGGGAATCTCATGACGGAAGGTATCCAGAGCTTCTTCGCCATCAGCTGCAGTGACGACGTCGTAACCAATCATCGAAAGACGGGTTTCCAAAATACGACGAATACTAGCTTCGTCATCGACGACCAAGATTTTCTCTTTTACGCTTTCCAAAGTTTCTTGAACTCCTACATAACGGCGACGGCAGAAGACTTCGACCGTTGAAGGGAGGAGCAATGCCCTACTCCCTTGAAAAACCGACAGATTCACCACGTTTAAAAAGTCTCAGACGCATGCCTAAAACGCTGTGATGAAAGGACTCCTGATTAAGGCTTTATTAGTTCTTATTAAAGATACCTAACATTGTATTGATTTTTACAGGCTATGGTCTTTTATTGGTAAGGTTTTCAACGTTTCTTAAGGTTGTTCTTTAACAATCTAAAATTTGTAGGTTATCTTATCGGCATTTTTCGTATCGACAAGTTTTACACAGATTTACTTAAAGTAATTGATGTGGTGGGGATTATCTAACGACTGCTTTGACCTTTTTTCGCCTTTGGCAGTCTTTATCATGGGATATATAGTTCATATGTTTTATGACTAGACATGGCTAAAGCACGCTCGATTTATGTATGCAATGAATGCGGGGCAGAATCGCGGCAGTATTTTGGCAAATGTGCTGTGTGTGGCAGTTGGAACTCTCTTGTTGAACAGCTGGTAGAGCCGACATCGACCACCGTCCGCCCCGGCCGCAGTAGCAACAAACGGACAAAACGACCCGAGAGCAAACCACGCCTCGCTAAAACATTTAGCCAGATTGCTGATCATCCTCAAACACGAATTGGATCTGGATATGGTGAACTTGATCGAGTCCTCGGGGGAGGAATTGTACCTGGTTCTCTCGTGCTTGTAGGTGGAGACCCTGGGATTGGCAAGTCTACCCTGCTATTGCAAACTGCCAATCAGTTGGCGGCGCAGGCTTCAGTGCTGTACGTATGTGCGGAAGAATCAGGCCAACAGGTAAAGTTGAGATCACAACGACTCGGCATTGATATTGGTCAGCAGCAGCAGCAGGGACAGGGGCAAACATTGACAACGGTGGGTAGTAGTGCCCAACCTAAATTCCCAGAATCTCTGTATCTTTTGGCCGAAACCGACCTCGAAATCATTCTCTCCGAACTGGAATCTCTCCGACCACGGGTAGCCGTGATCGATAGTATTCAGGCTTTGTTCTATAACCAACTCACCTCTGCACCAGGGTCCGTGTCTCAAGTACGTGAATGCACCTCAGCCCTGATGCAGCTGGCAAAGCGGGAGAATATTACACTGTTTATTGTGGGCCATGTCACCAAAGAGGGTGCCATTGCTGGTCCTAAGGTCTTAGAGCACCTAGTGGATACGGTGCTGTACTTTGAGGGAGATCGATTCGCCAGTCATCGATTACTACGCTCTGTTAAAAATCGCTTTGGGGCCACCCATGAGTTAGGGGTGTTTGAAATGGTATCCCAGGGCTTGGCTGAGGTGCCTAATCCATCAGCTTTATTTATGGGTAACCGCGATGAGGCGGTGCCCGGTATTTCCACAATTGTGGCCTGTGAAGGTTCTCGCCCTTTGGTGGTCGAGTTGCAGTCGTTGGTGAGTCCCACCAGTTACAGCTCTCCCCGGCGTTCAGCCACAGGAATTGAATACAATCGATTACTTCAGATTTTGGCCGTGCTAGAAAAACGGGTGGGCATTCCCCTCTCTAAGCTGGATGCCTATGTGGCCTCGTCGGGAGGATTGAGCGTGGGGGAACCGGCGGCGGATTTGGGAATCGCCATTGCTGTGGCAGCTAGCTTTCGCGATCGCATCGTTGATCCAGCGTTAGTTCTCATCGGCGAAGTTGGACTGGGGGGACAAGTCCGATCCGTCTCCCAGATAGAGCTGCGGCTAAAGGAAGCGGCCAAGCTTGGATTTAAGCGAGCACTGATACCAAAAGGTCAGAAAATTCAAGGGCTGCCCATGGAGATTACTGAAGTAGGCAGAGTAGTAGATGCGATTGCAACAGCCCTCGCCTTTCAGATGGATACAGACGAGTGAGCCCTTGAATTTCTGCCCCCATGTCAGAACTATTTTCAGATATTTTTCAAAAGCTTGGCGACCTGTTCGACATCAAACTGTTGGATTTAGGTAACACGACAGTAACCCCCAAGCTATTAGTCAGTTTGCTAATCTGGCTAATCCTCATTTCCTTCATCATTGGGTTAGTCAAACGCTTTCTCAAACGGCATCTATTAGTAGGCATTGACGCCAATAATCGCGAAGCAATTGCCACGTTGGTGAGCTACGTCGTAGGGGTGATCACCATCTTTATTGCCATCCAATACACCGGTATAAACCTCAGCTCATTGGGGATTATCCTAGGTGGCTTGGGGGTTGGTATTGGATTTGGTCTACAACATATTGCTGATGACTTTATTAGTGGCCTGATTTTGTTATTTGAGCGCACCCTCAAGGTTAATGACCTGATTGAACTAGATGACTATCGATTTCAGGGCTTAGTCGGGCGTATTGTCGAAGTCAACCTCCGCTCGACCATCATTCGTACCCTCGACGATGGGGATGTGGTCATTCCCAACAGCGAGCTGATTAATAATCGTGTTCTAAATTGGAGTCACCGCACATCGATTGCTCGCCTCAAAATTCCGGTAGGCGTATCCTACGACAGCGATCCTATTCTAGTCACAGAACTCCTGCTCAAATCCGCGTATATGGAGCCAGCAGTATGCGATAAACCCATGCCCAAAGCTATGTTTCTAGCCTTTGGTGAAGACTCTCTACAATTTGAACTGTGGGTTTGGATTGATGTGCACAAACGCTTCGATATTCAAAGTTCGCTCCACTTCGCCATTGAATACAATCTGCGACAGTACAACATCGAAATTGCCTTTCCCCAAAGGGATGTGTGGATTCGTAATTTAGCCCCCCAAGGCCTTGGAGACATGAGGCCCCCCTTCTTTAACCGACAAATTGCCTTTGAGCATCACCGACCTGCTATTCCCAAACAAACCACCCTCAAAGACATGCTACGCCAGGTCAGCTATTTTGCTAACTTTAGTGATTTAGAAATCCGTCAGCTGATTGAGATTGGCCATCGTCAACGGAGTCAAACAGGAACTACACTTTTCCATGAAGGGGACGCAGGCAACTCGTTTTACATTTTGCTAGAAGGTAAAATTGATATTTTGGCCGAAAAGCTGAACCGTCATTTGGCCACACTCGAACCCGGTCAATTCTTTGGAGAAGTAGCACTACTCCTAGGAGTTCCGCGTACTGCCATGGCACGGGTAGCAGAAGATGCTCTGCTATTTGTCATCAACCAGCCTAGCTTCTCCGATCTCCTCAGACGCTACCCCGACCTATCTAACCAAGTTGTGCAAGCCATGGCACAACATCGTGATGAGCTAGCCCAACGCCAGCGTGAAATGCGCGCCCTTAACCTAGTTGATTCCAGTGAAGACGATGCTAATCCAGTCATCTGGGCTAGAAAACGTCTTAAACGTATGTTCGATTTATAGCTATGCGCTAAATTTAACGGTGTAGCTTAATTTTGGCAGTCACATACCAGGGCCACTGATAATGCTCAGCAATTAGCCACAATACGATCCCAGCATGAGCCAATAGTGTAGCGACCGTCCAAATCAGAGAAAACTGATTTAGTCCAGCATTATCGATGGGGGGGAACATGTAATTCGAAGCAATCACCAATAGGGCAGGCAAACAGGCAATTGCTAATGCAAAGCTCCAAACAACCGCCGTCACATGACCATCAGGACGCTGATTATGCCGCCACCGCTCCCCCGTCCAAAACCAGACCAATGGCTGAACACCGTCGACCATTTGGAGTGATTGAGCATCCAGATTAGCGGTAAAAATATGTCGACAAAAGCTGCAAGCGAATGCATCGGTCAAGGTAAGCACCGATAACTCACCATGACCACACACGGGACATGTGTAGGTATCGTCATAATTTAATGTACGCAGCGAGCTGCCAGACGACAGCTCAGGGGCCGACAAAGAATGACGCTGGTGACTCATGAAACAGATACAAAATGGCTACTGTCCCCCAACGTATGCGTTTTTAGAAGCCAAAGAATCGAATATGCTGCTTTTCTTAACACAGCCTAGGGTGTTTAAGTAACGAGACTTAACACACTAGGCCAAATTCATTAGCTCTAAGCATAAACGACATCATATGACACAGGCAGCTAAACCAAGCCGCTACTAAAGCATCCCATTAGGCAGCTTAGGTGCAACCCTGAAAGCTATTGGCATCCCATAGCCTTAAGATGCAGCAGCAAGGCATCTGCTTCAGCTTGTAAATGCAAAATCTCAACTTGGATATCGGGCTGATAAGGATAGCGCTTAAGCTCAGCCAAATAGATTTTTTTATTATCAGACGCTGGCTGAGTTTCGCGGATAGAAGCGCTCATACCCAACACAGAAGTAGTCTTGGTTTCGGAAACAGTTTTCATATTTATGCAGCTAGTAATGCCGTTGCTGAATTATGGAGATGAACAGCCATGCCATCGTCACCATTTATTAGGACTTGACACAGTAGCACACTCCGAAACGAGCAACGCCCTAGTTAATAGCTACTTTATCAAGTAGCATCGAAATATTAACCCAAAAGTTCCCATCATATCTTAATTAAAAGATACCAATATTTAATCTGTCCCTCATTTTTTCCTATATATAACGAATTTGCTATTTTTTAATCTCTCGATTAAGAAAGCTCAAATCCAATGGGAACAAGGCTTTTAACAGTCTGAATAAAGGCCCCACAAAAAAATTCTACGACTGAGACAACATCCTGCCCCTAAAAATTTTAGAGGAGCTTGGCAAACGGTAAACGAATGACATTAGAACTAGAGCGACGCCCAACTCCTATATGAAAGTTAGGAAAATAGAGTAAATATTCCGGGCTGAACAGATTAACGACTATTTTACGAAAGACATAGAGTGCTTATTCGATGGAACTGCCAGTTTCTGTCTGAGAAGTGGGAGATTTGGCAATTAGGTCAATGGTATCCCCTAGTGCTGTAGTTAGATTTTGACGAGTTTCCTCATGAGCCGCTTGCTCAGATTTCAGAGCACTAGAGAGCTGATCACATAGAGTAAGGGCATTCGCCAATTGAGAGCGTAGCTCAGAAACTGACTCTACCTGCTCTGTCTGGGCCAATATCTGCTCCAAATTACGAGATGGCTCACCTTGGCTAGGAGTCTGTTTAAATAGCTCTAACTCATTCGCTAAGGCTCGAATCCGCATTTGGCTCCTTTCCGAATCATTGCGACGTTGTTCAGACTCGGACTCGTATAACCTGCGCCAGTTTGCAGCACTTGCATAGGCCTGATCACGTTCCTGGCCAAGCGTCTGCAACTGCTGCTGCAACGTTTGAATCTCCGCTAGCCACTGGGATACCTCGTTGACCATGGGCACTGTCTTTGACGGTTGACTAACGTACAGGATATAGCCTTTTCCAAAAAAGGGAAAATAAGATTGCGATTTATTGGCAAAAAAAAGGCAGTGTCATGACACTGCCAAAATATATGGGGTTAAAAACTTAGAACAACTCGACCAAGGAGCAGCTTATCCTAGAGCTGCTGCACCACCTACGACCTCAAGAATCTCTTGGGTAATGGCCGCCTGACGAGCCTTGTTGTAATCCAGTGTCAGCGTTTTAACTAAATCACTAGCATTATCACTAGCATTGTTCATCGCTGTCATCCGGGCAGCGAGCTCGCTAGCGGCTGACTCTTGCAGAGAACGCAAAATCTGATTGTTGAGATACAACGGCAGCAGAGCATCCAAGATTTGAACCGGATCCTGTTCAAAAATCATCTCCTGGGGAAGTTGTTTTTGTTCAGTTTCAACATCATCGCGTTCTACCCTAAACTGTCCACCACGACTCGTTAAGCGGAAAACTTCATCTTCCTTATCGAGGCCTTCTGGGTTTAAGGGTAGTAGGGTCTGAGTCACCGGTCGAGAACTCACCAAGGAGACAAACTTTGTAAAGATCAGCTCTACACGATCAACCTCTTCCGACAAGAATAGGGAAAGGGCCTGATCAGCAATCTTAGACGCTTCTTCAGATGTGGGAATCTGTTCCAAGCCTACAAAAGTTTTATCAATGGGATAGTCCCGCCTCTGAAAATACTGAGTCGCTTTACGGCCAATCAGAATCATCTGATAGCCAATACCAGCTGCTTTCAGCTCTTTAGCACGATTTTCAGCCCGACGAATAATGTTGGCGTTATAGCCACCGCACAGACCGCGATCGGCAGAAATAACAACCAAGCCCACATTTTTGACTTCGCGCTGTTTCAGTAGAGGTAAGTCTGCCTCTTCAAACCTTAGGCGAGTTTGAAGACCGTAAAATACTTGAGCTAAGCGGTCAGCAAAGGGACGGGTCGCCTCTACTTGCTCCTGGGCGCGGCGCACTTTGGCAGCAGCCACCAGACGCATTGCTTCGGTAATTTTACGAGTGTTTTTGACCGAACTGATGCGGTCACGAATAAATTTGAGATTAGCCATATGCGTTATCTATGGCCAGTCCCCCCAGATACACGAACAACGTTCTCCAGAGGGAATTGGCCAATCCCTCCTATGCCGCCATAAAGGCTTGCTTACACTCAGCGATTGCCTCTTTGATCAAGTCTTGAACCTTGTCAGTCAGCTTCTTGCCTTCGTTGACCTCTTTCACCAATTCAGGCTTGCTGGTGTTGATGTAGTTGCAAAGCTCGGCCACCAGAGGTGCAACCTTCTCTACGGGTACTTCATCAAATAAACCGTTAATGCCGCCGTACACAACCGTTACCTGTTCATGCAAAGAACGAGGAGAGTACTGGGATTGCTTGAGCAATTCCCGCAGACGCACACCACGAGCCAGCTGGGCCTGGGTAGCCGCATCTAGGTCAGAGGCAAACTGGGCAAAGGCTTGAAGCTCATCGAACTGGGCTAGCTCTAGCTTCAGCTTACCGGCCACTTTCTTCATCACCTTAGTCTGGGCTGCACCCCCTACACGGGATACGGAGATACCCGCATTAATGGCAGGACGTAGACCTGAGTTGAACAGGTCAGAAGACAGGAAGATCTGACCGTCGGTGATGGAAATTACATTGGTGGGAATGTAAGCCGATACGTCACCCGCCTGGGTCTCAATAATAGGCAGAGCCGTCATACTACCTTCACCCAGTTCAGGGCTTAGTTTAGCCGCACGCTCTAGTAGACGGGAGTGAATGTAGAATACATCTCCGGGATAAGCTTCACGTCCGGGTGGACGACGGAGCAGCAAGGACATTTGACGATAGGCCTGAGCCTGCTTGGAAAGGTCATCGTAGATAACCAGTGTGGCTTTGCCCTTGTACATAAAGTACTCAGCCAGAGCTGCGCCTGTGTAGGGAGCCAAGAATTGTAGAGGAGCTGGATCGTTAGCGTTAGCCGCAACCACAATGGTGTAATCCATTGCACCACGCTCTTCGAGAACGCCAACCACCTGGGCGACAGATGCAGCTTTCTGGCCAATCGCTACGTAGACACAAACTACGTCCTGGTCGGCCTGGTTGAGAATGGTATCGATTGCGATCGCAGACTTACCTGTCTGGCGGTCACCAATAATTAACTCACGCTGACCACGGCCAACAGGAATCATGGCATCAATAGCCGTAATACCGGTCTGCAGAGGCTCATAAACCGACTTGCGTGCAATAATGCCAGGCGCAGGAGATTCAATCAGGCGGGTTTCAGTGGTCGCAAGATCACCTTTACCATCAATAGGGACAGCTAACGCATCCACTACACGACCCAGCATGGCTTCACCTACTGGAATCTCAGCAATTTTGCCGGTTGACTTCACCGAACTACCTTCTTTTAACTGTCGGCCAGTACCCATCAGTACCGCGCCCACGTTATCCTCTTCAAGGTTCAGGGCAATACCGACAGTGCCATCTTCAAATTCAAGCAGCTCACCAGCCATTGACTGTTCCAGGCCGTAGATACGGGCAATACCGTCACCTACCTGCAGTACAGTACCCACATTGGATACTTTGACGTCCTGGTCATACTGCTCAATCTGTTGCTTAATAATGCTACTGATTTCATCAGGTCTGATGCTTACCATGGGAGTTGTTCTTGTAAGTACAGTAAACGTTAAAGATGAGGGGGGATAAAAGGAGAGGTGCCCTTAGGCAGGACTGTTGAGGAGCAAACTAATGCGCCGTAATTGCCCCCGTAAGCTGGCGTCAACCACTTGAGAGCCGACCTTGATAACAACACCACCAATTAATTCCGGATCGAGACTGGTTGATAAGTCAACCTGACTTGCACCCGTCATAGCAAGCACCTTCTGGCGAATTTCTTCTTTCTGGTGATCAGATAGAGCCACAGCAGAAGTAACCTCTGCCAAAACTGCCTTATTCAGTTGCCGCAACAGTTCTTGATATTGGGCACAGATACGCACTAGAAATGGGATACGCCCCCGATCCACGAGAAACTTCAGAAAGTTGAGCATCGTTGGATGAACCTGCTCACCCGCGAGTTGCATCAAAACATTCTTTTTAATATCAGGATTAATGATCGGATTCTCAAGCAATTGGCCGAGGTCAGGAGAAACTGACAACAATTCAGTGAGAAAAGATGCATCCTGCCCAAAACGATCAGTCAGATCGTTTGATTGAGCGACAGACAACAAGGCCTGCGCATAGGGGCTTACAATGCCCTCAATCACAACACTATCTTTCACAGACGACCTCCCAACAAAGCAATACTTTGATCAATTAACCTCTGCTGTAAGGCGTTATCCATTTGAGATCTCAGTTGGCTCTCTACTTTATTGATAGCCAATGCCGAAACCCGCTGACGTAACTCCGACAAAACACGATCTCTCTGAGAAGAAAGGTCACGAGCAGCCTCATCCTGCATGCGTTTAACGTCACGAACAGCCTGAGCCAATATCTCTTCACGAGCAGCCTGAGCAGACTTTTCAGCCTCTGCTTTGATCTTAGCTGCCATTGATTGCGCTTGCGCGAGATTCTCTTTTTGTTTGGACAAGGCTAATGTTGCTTCTCGTTGACGCTTTTCAGCATCTTGGATAGCGGATTGAATCGCCTGTTGGCGATCAGCCATAATCTGACCAAAAAAACTTCGACCGAAGTAAATCAGTAATGCGATCAGAATGGTGAGGTTAATCAGGTTGGTCTCTATAATGTCGAAATTAAGACCAAAGCCGCCTTCCTCGGTAGCCAATAGAAAAAAGGTTCCAACCATATTCATAACTGCGCCAATAATCCTAAAACTTGCAGCATTGATTCCAAAACAAGCAGAGGAGCTGTCTAGAAATTATGCTGCCTGCGACCCCAAAAGCTTATCCAGTATTCCCTGACTCAGAGAATCAACCTGTTGCTCCAAAGACTTAAAAGCATCACGCTTTTGCTCATCCAGAGCTTTTTGGCTTTGCTCTCGCTGTTGCTGAGCCTGAGCCTGAGCGTCGGCAATCTGTTTAGCGACCGTTTCCTTGGCTTCAGCTTGGGCAGCTGCAATCATCGCTTGAGCTTGCCGACGGCTGTCCGCTAACTCCTGCTCATATTGCTTTGCCAGGGCTTCTGTCTCAGCCAGATATGCTTTTGCGTCAGCCTGATTGGTTCTAACGTACTCATCCCGTTCATCAATTATCTTCAAAATGGGTTTAAACAAAACCGCATTTAAAAGGAACGTCAACAGAACGAACTGAATAGCCATTAAAGGCAATGTTGCATCAAAATCAAACATTAAACTCCTCCGTATGATTTCAGGGACGTATATTAACGCCCCTGAATCTGATGATCCTTAAGCAAAAGGATTTGCAAACAGAAGTACGAGTGCAATCACCAAACCATAGATGGTTAACGATTCCATAAATGCCAGGGTCAAAAGCAACGTTGCCCGAATTTTGCCTTCAGCTTCAGGCTGACGAGCAATACCGGCTACTGCCTGACCAGAAGCAGTACCTTGACCAACACCAGGGCCGATTGCGCCCAAGCCAACGGCCAGACCAGCACCAATAACAGAAGCAGCAGCAACTAATGGATCCATGGTTATTTTCCTTGTTAATTGAATACGGATTAAAGACAGGTCCAGGGACTAAGAAAGCAACCTAATGCGCTTCTTCTTCACCATGGCCTTCTAGGGCTTCATGAATATAAGCCGCAGCCAGGGTTGCAAACACTAGGGCTTGAATCGCACTCGTGAATAGCCCCAACATCATAACGGGCAAAGGGATGAACAACGGCACTAAAAGCACTAACACTGCAACCACCAACTCATCCGCGAGAATGTTTCCAAAAAGACGGAAACTCAGCGAAAGTGGCTTAGTGAAGTCCTCAAGAATCGCAATTGGCAACAAGATTGGCGTAGGCTCAACATACTTCGCAAAGTAGCCTAAACCCCGCTTCTTGAACCCAGCATAAAAGTAGGCAAGAGAGGTCAATAGTGCAAGCGCAACGGTGGTATTAATATCACCTGTTGGTGCCGCTAATTCTCCGCCAGGAATCTCAATGACTCGCCAAGGGAGTAACGCTCCTGACCAGTTGGACACAAATATAAACAAAAACAATGTGCCAACAAAGGGAAGCCAGGCGCGATATTCTTTCTCACCAAGCTGGGCTTTAGCGATGTCTCTGATAAATTCAAAGACATACTCCATCAAATTTTGTAGCCCTTGTGGCACCCTTTGGGGATTACGGGTCGCCAATAACGAAGCTACTAGTAGTAGGCCGATAACCACCCAGGAGGTCAGAAAAACCTGACCGTGGAGTTTCAGCCCTCCCAGATGCCAGTAAAAGTGATGCCCTACCTCTAGCTTCGCCAGTGGCAACACATCAAAGTGCAGCAAACTCAGCATCTTCATTCAGGTTAGGTTGACCAAAAAGACAACAGGCCAGATGTTTAGAAAGCTAAAGGAATTCAGACAAAATCGACGATGATGATCTGAATATAGATACGATGATGGCAACCTTGTATGTCAAAAAGCCAAGAAATATTGGAATGATATGCAGTGGCTCCAACTGGGATGCCACTAAAATTAGACCAATAAAAAGAGCAAGCTGATTCTTGCCCACCTTAGCTTTCTGGCGACCCAATTGCTCAACGCCTTTAGCTAACATTTTTAAGTAAACTACACCGACACATGCTCCAATTAGGCAATTGAAAGCTATGTTTAGGGAGTAAACCATCCACACTGGTACAAATATCACCACTGCCAGGAAGAGTGTGAGTAAAACGAGCTCTTGCTGAAGTTGGTAATACTCCTCTATGGACGGATCAGGCTCGGGCGAAATACCTTTGAGTAATGGCTCATCAGAGTCGATATCTGCTGAGTCATGGCCATCTGACAAAGACGACTCTCCATCCCAAGATGGATCTTCAAGAGGTTTATCTGGCGAGTCCACAAAAAAAATTACTTAAACTAGCCTGGGTATGGCCTGTAGCTGGGGCGAACCCCCCTTAACAAGCCAAGAAAATCATATCATTTAAAGGTAATAATACTTAATGGCGATCCCCCTTTGTTAGATAAGATTTTGCGTCATCATTAAGAAAATCTTACTAATATAAGGGGATGCTATGGTTCTATTCCTTATTCGTCAGGTGTTAGTAAGATCAGCTGCCGTTTTTGCAGAGATCTAACAGTTGTTAGATCAATCGCGGTGTCGGTCAGTAAATCAGCAACTGTATGGTGGCCCGATGATGCATCGCACGCTTTCAGACATTGATATTCGTTATCCGTCACTGTAACGAGCTGATAGTCAGGATTAAAAAAAGACTGACTGGGCCAGCCAGATAGGCAAGGGTTTAAGCTCGATTTCGCTGCTAAGAGTTTCTGGTCATTGGCCCAATCTATCTGGGGCAGAGGCGGACGAGCCAAGAAAAACTCATAGTGGGTGAGCTCAGGATCGAGAAGTTCAATCAGGCGATATTGGGCTCGCTGATTCAATGTTTTAGCCCGCTCCATAACATCGGGGGCTTTGCCGATGAGGCGTTCTAGGCTCCAGTATTGGGGGTTAGAAAAGCCGACAAACTCCAATCCCGATGCATCAATGAGCTCAAATAGTGTGTCGATGGTGTAGTCCACCTCTTGGGGATGGACGTACATATCAGCAAAGCATTCATCTTGATGATTTTCCAAGGCCCATCGTTCCTTGTCTCGCTTGACAATGCGATTATTCTCAGGGAGTGCATCAAAGATCTGGCGACCGACGGCTACCCCATCACGATAATCGCCACGACGATCTCCTTGAACCATAGAAATAGCCTGCTGCATTAGAGAGATTTCCCAACGTCCCAATGCGGCATAAACGAAGATGTGAAGCAACCCACCGGGGGCTACCTTCTGGGCTAACGCCTGAATACCTCGAATGGGGTCGGGCATGTGATGGAGCACGCCAACACAGTTGATCAGATCAAACTGGCCCTCAATTTGGTCCACATCATAGATGCTGAGGTTATGAAAACTCACACGGTCAGCTCCTGAGCGCTGACAGCGCTCACGGGCCACGGCCAAGGTACCAGCACTCAAATCAATACCAGTGACTTGGGCTTCGGGATTAAGGTGAACTAAGTACTCTGTTCCTACGCCGGAACCACAGCCAGCATCCAAAATTCTGACTTGCTCGGTTGCAGGTAGCCTGCCAGTACAAAAGCTATAGGCTGTTGGCCAGTACCACCGCCAGTTATACCCAGGAGGGGGTTCATCAATTAAAGGCTCTGGTGGAAAGGGATAGGTATCGTACAGCTTGGCCACCGCTGCACTAACGGAAGCTTCATTTTCAGAGGTCATGGGAAATGTAGATTTTGAGTTTTGAGTTTATCTGGCTGGGCAAGCAAATCTATAGATATAGAGTTCTGAGGGTGGCAAGGTTCAACCTTCAGTTGTAAAAACGCAGCCATCTAAAGGCATGGACTGTAACGCGCCAAAACTCATCGCTTCAGCATCCTAAGCGTGGCATTTTTTGGGAAACTCTTCGTAAATACAGGTAACAAAACTTATCTTTTCTCTCATTCACTTGCACGCGGTCTTTTATGATGACTCAGTGAGCTAATAACAAGATGTTACACAGTCTTGAGACTACTATCTTGACGTTCCGTAATCGTTTTAATCTGGAACTGTCTAAGAGCCGATAGGCCCATCGCGCTGCTTGCTGGTGTTAACCGCTACTCTGGATCGTTTTTAGATCTGAGTTATTTGGCGCTGAGGGAGGGGTCTGATGCAATCAACTATATTGCAATCAATTTTTAGAAGGGAGCCTTTGAAAAGGAATGACTGTAACAGCTAGTGGTGGAAGCTCCTTAGTGCGGCCACAACTTTATCAAACCTTGCCGGTTACCACGATCACTCAGGCCGAGCAGCAAGACCGCTATATGGAGCGCGGTGAGTTAGATGAGCTGTCTGATTTCTTTAAATCAGGTCGCAAGCGACTTGCGATCGCACAGATCATCACTCAATATTCCGAATTAATCGTTTCCCAGGCGGCAAACCGTATCTTTACTGGTGGTTCCCCACTTTCATATTTAGAACGTCCTGCCCCTGAATCGGCACCTGCGATGGCGGCCCAGGGTCAAGACGCTCCAATCGCAGAAATTGTGATCGAAAGTGGTGATAGCGGTGGCCTATTTTCTGGTCTAAGGGGCCTCGTTAGTAGTAGTGGGGACCTAGGAAGCGCCCCCGCTGGCTTTCGTCCCATTAATGTTGGACGCTATGGTCCTAGCAACATGCAAAAGTCTCTACGAGACATGAGCTGGTTTCTACGCTACTTGACCTACGCCATCGTTGCAGGCGATCCCAACATCATTGCCGTCAACGTACGTGGTCTACGCGAGATCATTGAAGACGCCTGTTCCTCAGCCGCAACCTTAGTCGCTTTGCAAACCATGCGAGGTGCAAGTACCAATTATTTTCGAGGGGATGCCGAAGCCCAGGAACTGGTTCGCTCCTATTTCAATGTTTTAGTTGAGGAATTCAAAGCACCAGCTCCCTCTAACAAGCTGCGTCAACGACCATCTAAAGATCTTCAAGGACTAGAACTACCCCAAATTTATTTCAATGCCGCTGAGCGCCGACCTAAGTTTGTAATGAAACCGGGCCTCTCAACAGCTGAGAAAAGTTCAGTGGTTAAGGCCGCTTATCGTCAAGTCTTTGAACGTGATATTAAGCGAGCTTACTCCCTAGAAATATCTAATCTGGAATCCCAGGTCAAAAATGGCGAAATCGCCATGAAGGAATTCATCCGACGTTTGGCGAAGTCTCCCCTCTACCGTAAAAACTTTTTTGACCCTTACATCAATAGTCGAGCGCTAGAGTTAGCCTTCCGCCATATTTTAGGTCGTGGTCCCAGCTCCCGCGAAGAAGTCCAGAAATACTTCTCTATCGTTTCTGAAGGTGGCCTACCAAAGCTAGTAGATGCCTTAATCGATTCGAATGAATACGGCGACTATTTTGGAGAAGAAACCGTTCCATACCTGCGTGGTCTAGGCCAAGAAGCACAGGAATGTCGCAACTGGGGACCGCAGCAAAACTTGTTGAACTATAGTGCGCCCTTCCGTAAGGTGCCTCAATTTCTCACTACATTTGCTGCCTACGACCAGCCACTGCCGGATCAGCATCCCTACGGCTCTGGGAACGATCCACTAGAAATTCAGTTTGGAGCGATCTTTCCAAAAGAGACTCGTGATCCCAACAACAGTCCGGCTCCATTTAACAAGGACACCCGTCGTATCTTGATTCGTCGAGGTGCCGGTATCGATAGTCAAATGAGTAATCCCGCAGCTCGACCTAAACCCCCAGGCAGTCTTGGGCCTAAGGTCTTTAAACTCGACCAGCTGCCATCAAGCAATGGGGACAGCATAAAATTTTCTGAAAGTTCGACTCAGACAATTATTCGCGCTGCCTATCGCCAAGTTTTTGGCTTTGACATCTATGCAGGACAAGAGCTCAAATCTGCTGAGAACCGCCTGGAAAATGGCGATATTTGTCTACGCGATTTTATTCGCGCCATCGCCAAGTCCGATGCATTCCGCAAGACCTACTGGTCATCGTTATATGTAATGAAGGCGGTAGAGTACATTCATCGTCGTTTGTTAGGACGTCCTACCTACGGTCGCCAAGAAACTAACAAATACTTCGATATTTGTGCCAAGCAAGGCTTTTATGCGCTAGTTGATACCCTGATCGACAGCCCTGAATATACTGAATCCTTTGGGGATGACACCATTCCCTATGAACGCTACGTTACGCCATCTGGTCAATCCTTACGTTCATTCCGCGCTGGCACCGTTGGCTCAACCGGTATCAGACCCGTAACCAAGCCTCAAACTCCGCGCTTTGTTGAGTTGGGAGCTGTTAACTCTGACCGTGGTGATATCGAGGTCAGCAAACGTATTGGCCAGGGTGTGAACGTACGTCGCGTTCAGCTGAAGATCTTTAAGCTCACGAGTCTTTATGACAAGCCCAACCTGAAGCAAGTCACTCAGGCTGCCTATCGACAAATCTTTGAGCGTGATATTCCTCCCTATGTGATTCGGGCTGAGTTCACATCTCTGGAAAGTCTGTTGAGCAACGGTGAGATCAACATGAAGGAATTCATCGAAGGTCTCGGCTGTTCTGACCTTTATAAAAAGGAGTTCTACGCACCTTACCCGAATACTAAGGTGATCGAACTAGGAACTAAGCATTTCCTAGGACGTGCCCCTCTCAATCAGATAGAGATTCGAAAGTATAACCAGATTTTGGCAACCTTAGGGATCCGTGGCTTTATTCAAACCATGGTAGAAACCCCTGAATATGCTGAATTCTTTGGGGAAGATACGGTGCCCTATCGCCGCTTCCCAACATTACCAGCCGCTAATTTCCCCAATACCGAGCGTCTATATCAGCAGCTAACGCGTCAAACCGGTGATGTAGTTGTTCCGAGCTTTTCACCCTCAGTCTCGGCCATTGCATCCATTGATACCTAAAGAACGATTTTAGATCCATACACGGATCTAATTAAATACTCAGAGATCACGTCCTAAAGCTGCTTGCACTTGGGAGATCTCTGAGTTTATTTAGTCGTAAATAGATTGAAAACACTAGGAATCAATCTATTCTGAGGAATGACATTACAAAATGTTACGCACCCTCTAAGAAAGTTAGCTGAATGCCGGAGAATATTTTCGGAAGGTAGCTAAGCTAACACAAGATTTCTCGAAATCTAAGCTGATATTTGGCATGCTTCAAGAATCGAATTAAGCATTGGATCAGCGCATAGGTCGCCTGCTTGATTTGATTTAGAGTAGTAATAGGACTGTTATTTACCTAATCAGGTAATACCTGTCTTTTCAAGGTGAACATCAGTTGTTGCACCTGGATATATTCTTTCGGAGGAATCCATAGATGAGTATTGTCACGAAATCTATCGTGAATGCCGATGCTGAGGCCCGTTACCTCAGCCCTGGTGAATTAGATCGGATCAAGGGTTTCGTTACGTCTGGTGAGCGTCGTCTACGCATTGCTCAGGTTCTAACTGAGTCCCGTGAGCGCATCATCAAACAGGCTGGTGACCAGCTTTTCCAAAAGCGTCCTGACGTTGTTTCTCCCGGCGGTAACGCTTACGGTGAGGAAATGACTGCGACTTGCCTACGTGACATGGATTACTACCTACGTCTCGTTACCTACGGCATTGTTGCTGGTGATGTGACTCCCATTGAGGAAATCGGCTTGGTCGGTGCTAAGGAAATGTATAACTCCCTAGGCACATCTATTCCTGCTGTAGCTGATTCAGTCCGCTTTATGAAGAGCGTTGCATCTTCTCTGCTATCTGGTGACGATGCCGCTGAGGCCGCTTCTTACTTTGACTACGTTGTTGGCGGACTTCTGTAGATCTGCATTGAGTTACCTCGTTGGACCACGTCATCAAATTTCATTAAGGAATACAGATTATGCAAGACGCAATTACTTCTGTAATTAATTCTTCTGACGTTCAGGGTAAATACCTTGATCAGTCAGCTATGGATAAGCTAAATGCTTATTTCCAGACTGGTGAACTTCGTGTTCGGGCTGCTACTGCTATCGGTGCTAACGCCTCCGAAATCATTCGTGATGCTGTTGCCAAGGCGCTGCTGTACTCCGATATCACTCGTCCTGGTGGCAACATGTACACCACTCGTCGCTATGCTGCTTGCATTCGTGACTTGGACTACTTTCTCCGCTATTCCACCTACGCTATGTTGGCTGGTGATCCTTCCATTATCGATGAGCGCGTACTCAATGGTCTGAAGGAAACCTACAATTCTCTGGGTGTACCTGTAGGCGGTGTTGTTCAAGCGATTCAGGCGATGAAAGAAGTTACTGCTGGCCTGGTTGGCTCTGATGCTGGCAAGGAAATGGGTGTTTACTTCGACTACATCTGCTCCGGCCTTAGCTAGGTCAAGCTCATGTAGTTTGGATCGGTCTAACCGATCTAACTCTGTTTCGGAAGTCTGAAGCGAGTGTTAGGTAGTCAAAACCTGTCCCTATCGAGAGATTTTGGCTGCTTGTCATTGGTTATTGGACTTCCGAATTTTTGAGTCTATGCTTAGCTCATAGGGTATGGTTATAAATAACCATAGCTATAGTGCTATAGCTTCGTTTTTACATAGGTAGCTTGAGGCTTTGCGCATACCAGACTGAACAAAGACTGGTTTGACCTGAGTTCAGCTGATAGTTAGCCAGATTTAACTAAAGCCAAAATGTCACCACTTAAGTTGACAGGCTTTTCCCAACCAATTTGCAAAATTAGTTTTTGTTTAAGAGTAGGAGACATCTCTGCTATGCGTATGTTTCGGGTTACTGCCTGTGTGCCGAGCCAATCTCGTGTTCGCACCCAGCGCGAGCTACAGAATACTTTTTTTACTAAGCTCGTTCCCTACGACAGCTGGTTTCGCGAGCAGCAGCGAATTCAAAAGATGGGCGGCAAGATTGTTAAAGTAGAACTAGCAACTGGCAAACCTGGAGCCAATACTGGCCTGGCATAAGCTTTTATATCTTTATAGAAGATAAAAAAGGGGGGCAACTCAGTTGCTCCCCTTTTTTGATCTCAATGATTTTGAATACGTTTATAAAGGCTTTGTGTGATTCTTACCAGCTGAATGGGATTGATATGATGCGATCTTCTGTATATTTCTGAGACAGAGGCTTTTGAGAAGTTTTGCCTATGCCCAGCAAATGGCGGCAAGATTATAAATCTTTTTTGGATCACCGGAATGGTTTCTGGGCTGAAAGTATCTTATAGAGAAGTTCACTCTGCTAAGAGAGCAATGACATCCATCTTTCTAAAATCCTGTACAGGTCTATTGGTATGTGCCCTTGGGTTTAACGTTATGGGTGCACAGTTTAAGGTGGAGGAGGGGTTGATTCTAGCATCAGCCCAAGCCCAAGGGATTGATGAAGAAACCAACGTACGGGTGTATCAGCAAGCAAGTCCTGCTGTCGTAGCCATTGATGCGGGGGATAGTACAGGCAGTGGTAGTATCATCACCCCAGAAGGATTAGTGTTAACCAATGCCCATGTTGTTGGAGATGCAACTCAGGTAACTGTACGCTTAGCAGATGGACGTCAGTTTACAGGTCAAGTCATTGGGTATGCAGATGAGAGTTTAGATCTGGCAGCGGTGCAAATCGACGGCGGGGATAATATATTTCCCATGGTGCCCTTAGCCACTAGTGTTACCCAAGTAGGTCAACAGGCATTTGCGATCGGGAATCCATTTGGTCTGCAAGGAACGTTTACCGTTGGCATTGTTAGCCGTATTGATGCAGAACGTGGATTGCTCCAAACGGATGCAGCGATCAACCCTGGAAATTCGGGTGGTCCTTTGCTAAATCGCAATGGTGAACTGATTGGGGTGAATACGTCAATTTTTACAACCGGGGAAAATGCAGGCAGTATTGGTATTGGGTTTGCGATCTCAACTCCCCAAGTCAGACCATTTATCACAGCTGTTCAAAACGGAACGGCAAGCACAGTCGCATCTCGCCAGCACCAAATAGACCGTGCTCCATCACCAATTGTCATTGACGGCAATGTCATCCGCGCTCGTCTTGATAGCAGCAGTAACCTATTGCCTGACAACAGTTACTTCAATGCTTACACCTTTGAAGGACATGCTGGTCAGCGTATCAGTATCGATATGAACAGCAATCAGGTGGACTCCTATCTATTACTCTATGGACCTAACCAAGAATATCTGGGAGAAAATGATAACAATGGCAACAGTCTCAATGCTCACATAGAAATTACCCTACCCACTGATGGCACCTATTTTGTGTTTGCTAATTCCTCTGGTGCAAGCGAACAGGGCCAGTATGAGCTACGCATCAGCAGCTTAGGCAGTGCCAGAAACTACCTTCTAAGTGAAAGCGGCACTCTGAATACTCAAGACGGTCGCCTAACTGATAACAGCCTTTATGATGAATACCTATTTAGTGGACAACAGGGCCAAGAAGTCACCATTACACTCACCAGTCAGGATTTTGATGCCTATCTACTGCTAATCGACAATCAAGGCAACAAGATTGCTGAGAATGATGATATAGCCCGAAATAATAGCAACTCAACTATACGCATATCGCTACCCTACACGGGGCAATACCGAGTCATTGTTAATACCTATGACCAAACAGGGCAAGGACAATATCAAATGAATGTGCGCTAGGGCAACCCTAACCACGTAAAGAAATCCTGCCGTGTAAAGAATTCAAGTAGCAACAAAGCCAAGAACCCTACCATGGCAAAACGACCGTTGATTCGTTCTGCATAGGTGGTCCATCCAAAACCAGGAACATCAGACAATTGAGATTGTGACGCATCAGGCTCTACCGGGTCAGACTTAGACATACCACAATCAAAAAACTAGAAAACAACCAGGAGATAGCTCCTCAAAAATGAGCAACTTAGCTCCAAAAGCCTCGCCATCAAACATATCCCAGTTAAAGCCTATAGCTTTCTGGGCGGCAAAATAATCATCCTGAACATGAAGAATGTTGATTATTAAAACTGTTGATAATTTTATACTATCGATTACGCATCGTTGGCATAACTTTCAACTCAATCCCTTTAAGACGCAGACATCGTGGCCTCTGAAATTTTATGAATCAGCAGTTCCTACAAGGTTCTCGACTTTCGTTTATATCCTTAGTAAAATCAAATTAAAAGTAGAGGAAACACTAAACTCAAACTTTCTAAGACATAGTCATTAGACTAAAAGAAATATAGATTGGATATCTCATCAGCATTTTTTCGACTATAACGTTTAGTATTTTATTTGGGGGATTCATCAAAACTTGGCCATACCTAATCTTAAAAGACAATAATTTATTACCATCACGAAGGTCTATATATTCAAATACTTTACATTCAGAATCTTATTTATTGAAGAGAACATTCACAGTTAAAACTCGTGCGAGTTGAGCTTGTAAATACTTCTAGATAAACAGGTTTTTTGTCTGTTATAATCAGAGTCCTAACTGGAAATGTGCTGTGCAAAAATCATTAACTGAGAGTTATATAGCCTCAATTTAAGCACTTTTCTACCATCACCTCTTTATTAGACCTAATCATTAAATCACCAAATCCGATGGCTGATACCAAAACCACGCCCCTTACAGGGAAAGCGCTGCTTCAGAAAATGAAGGAGATCACCCATCTACCAAAGCGAGAGAAAGCTAAGGAGTGTGGGTATTACAGCATTACAAAAGACAAGCAAGTTAGAGTAAATCTGACTGATTTTTATGATGCTTTACTTGCAGCTAGAGGTATACCTTTAGGTCCAGAAAGTACTAAAGATGGGCGTGGGCGTGAACCAACTTATCGCGTTAGTGTTCACAAGAATGGTCAAATTGTTATTGGCTCTACTTACACTCAGGAAATGGGGTTAAAGCCAGGGGACGAGTTTGAAATTAAGCTTGGTTATAAACATATTCATCTCATTCAATTAGGTGAGAATAAGGATTCAGATGACGAGGACTAGATACTTCCTCAAAGCATCCTTGAGAATTTACCAAGCATTTGATATTGCCAATGTATTAGCACTGTAAAGTCACTTCAAAACTAATATGGCTATAAGACAGGGAGGAGGATTTATTGTCCTCTTCCCTGTCTTATAGCTTTGAAAAAGCTTTCCTTTTGCACTAGTTATACAAAATCCTGGCTGATAGCGCCCAGTATAGAAGGGCAGCCAAAAGGGAGTGCTCCTACAGGATTGTCTATTTTTCTATCAGCATTTGCTACAACGTCCTAAGAATGTATTCAAACGTTCTCTATACCTATGTAAATCTAATTAGGCAAAAGTCTCCAGCTGAGCAATCAATGGTTCTTCTAAGGTTTGGACCTTATCAATCAGTAACCGCTTGACATAAGCGCGCAGCTGTTCAGCCTGGGCCTCATTAGGAATATACATCTGTCCACCTGACTCGGTTACAGTTTTGCTAAAGAGCGGTGTTTGCAATAACGCTCGATAGGTGGGTAAGTCAGTGGTGCGATCGCAAATCAGTCCTCGGTCCGCGACGGTCGGCACCAACCCAGGCGGGAGATGTCCCTCTAGTAAGGCCAAAATATGTAAATGACAAGCTTGGGTATTAATGCCACGTTGTTCTAGCAAATGCATAATTGCCCCCACCGGCAGTGGTTGCTGAGGAAAGACCCTGAGCAACTCCATCAGCAAAAAGTAGTCACTATACTGCTGACGCGTGACATTGAGCACCTGTCCATAGCGCGCTAAATTCACTAAGCCATAGGCCACTCGACTACAACTCTGAGGCAACTCACTGGCATAAGTATCTTGAATAATGGTGGCATTGGGAAACTTTTGGCGCAGCCATCGCGCAATAGCCGGTAGGGATGCCGAGCCACCGGTACAAATCACCTGCTTAATGGATTGAGCATCCACACTATGGTGGCTCAACAACACATTCAGATAGCGGTTAATCCGCTGAATATAAGGTAAAAAGATGAGGTTTTCGAGATGGCGTCGCTTAATCAACCAGCGCTGTCCTGCCAACGCGATCTGAATATGACTTTGCTGCTGTAATGCCAACTTTAGATGGCGGGCTGCCGCTAACAAACTCTGCCCCAAATTAGATCCCAGTAGTCGCTGCTGTAGAGCATAGCGCTGGGCCCAGTCCACATGGCCAATTGTCGGTAACGTCAGGTTATCCAAATTGAGTTGTGCCCAATCAGCATCCTCAGCAGAAAGATGCCCCTGCCAATCCCAGTTGATAGTAGCATCCGCGTCAGTCAGAGGCTGACGCCGCTCTTCGGGCAACAATAACTGACAAACGATATCTTGATCTAACGCATCTCCAGCATAGGCAAACCCACGCAGGGCAAAGTCAGCGTAGTTGAGGCCGGTTAAATCTTGGGGTAAGTTGACCAAGCCTAGCTCGGTCATGACAGCTCCACCGCTAATGACCACGGTGCCTTCTTGCCACTGACAGTTGTACAAGCTGGGCTGCCGCGATAGCGATACTGTCTCGGACAGAGATCCATCGTTGGGATCAGGCAAACCCGACAGAATGGTTGCGATCGCATCTTCCACAAACAAAATTTGCTCAGGCTGATCAATTAAACCAGCTGCCAACACGGCCTCTCGCAAGTTAAAGCTGTAGGTATCAGGCCAGTTAGTGGGATAGCCCACAATGACCCCCTGCAATCTTGCCCACACCTGATTGAGGCTATCACCCTCTAAACCGACAACCTGCCCTCGATCAACTAGATATTTGAGCAAGGCCACCATAGCCTGCAGCACCTGCAGCAGCGGCAAATCTACCGTGTCTGACCAACGGAGCCAGGGATCCGATGTCGGTAGGTTCTGGCCATGGCCAACGGCCACCTTGAGCAATGGCTTGAGACGGTTGACACCCACTAGTTCTGGCGTTGATGAACCCGAGTCAGTCAGTAGATCATTTAGATCGCCCAAAGCGTCATAGCCCACAGCAACCGTATCCTGAGCCGATGTCATAACCGCCACTGCAGGTAATCGAAAGTGCTTAGTATCGTCCGCCGCCGTTTGCCAGTAGAGAGGATAGACTTGGCCGGTTTGCCGATTCATCAGCACAGCAGATAACCCTGTAGCCCCGACATCCAACCCCAAAAACCATTCTCCATCAATATCTATGGTCGGAGGCTCTGGTACCGTGACAGGGGGAACAGGTACAGGCGGGGTTGGGAGGGCCACTGAACTATCCTCAGGCCCAATACCTACCTCTGAAATCGGCTCGACTAAATCATCAACACCGTCTAGCATCTCCCCAACATCCGGAACCTCGACGTCAGGCACCTGCACTGGTGGCACCTGGGACAACAATGCATTCGTCTCAGATGCTAGAGCATCGTCAGCTCCCGTTCCTAGCTCCAAGCCTAATTCCATTAGAGGATCCATCACCTGAGTATCCTCAGGAGTGGTTTGCGCAGTCGCGTCGAGAGCTTCCAAATCAGTGATTGACGATTCTCCAAACAAATCATCGAGATCACCTAAATCAAGCTCCTCTTGCGACTCTGCTTCGCGAGCAGACAAGGGCAAGTTATCTAAAAGCAGTAAATCGTCCAAATCATCTGCCAAATCCGCTGAGACAGCATCAAGGGACATATCGTCAGATGGCGTTTCTATAGAGGTTTCCCCTAGCTCTTCTGTCCCTTCAAAAACATCAGCATCTGTATTCGATAGTAAAGCTTCTACAGATTGAGTTTCCCCATCGTCCGCCATTGTCTGCCAAAAAGCCGCTTGCTCTGCTTGCAAAAAGTCATCAGCTTCTGGAGACGTTGCATCTAGCTCCTCTCCTGATAAATCGGGTGGCAAATCTGGCGTGGAAGCCGAGTCTAATCGTGGCTCTGTTTCCTCTACCGAAGGAACCACAAAGGCTTCATCCTCAACTATCACAGGTTCTTCTAAATCAGAAAGGAGCTGACCGACAATCTCATCAGTCGACTCCTGAGATAACGCATTGGAACGCTCACTTAATCCACCCAATTCATCGGCAAGGGAATCGGGCAAACCATCATCAAACTCATCCACCTCTAACGGATCTACTCCCAGACCTAGCAAGTCTAAGTCTGGAGCACCATCATCAGGCGCAGATGGCAAAGCCATAACATCCACATCTTCTTGATCGGACGGATCGTCCACATCAACCGTATCAGTGGGAAACCCCTCAAACAGGTCAAGTCCCATATCCTCAACGGTTTGCAATGAAGCCTCGTCAACCGGCTCACTACCTTCCTGGGTTGTACTTTCAATAGCACTATCCCCAGGGTTAACCAGCTCAGAGACTGGCTCAGCATCAAGGTTCAAATCTTCCAGATTCAAGTCATTAACAATGGTTTCCAAAGTGACTTGATCCAAGGGTTCAAGAGAGTCATCTTCTTCGACACCATAATCGGCAGAGAAGGTGTCATCGGCTAGCTTTTGTAAATCCTCATCTAACTGCTCAACTAGCTGCCCATCGTCAAAGTCAATCAACAGATGTTGCTCAGCCCCTGATTCCACTAAGTTAATCAGATCTTCGTCTGCCGATGCGGCGATATAAATATCGTCAGGGACATTATCTGGAAAGTCCTCGACCGTCTCTGGGGTTCGTTCATCAGGCAATAGGTCTGACAGGGAGCTCACCGTATCACTAACATCAGGCGACTCGTCACTAATATCATTCTGGTTCGACAGACTGTCACCAAAGAGGTTTTCGACTGTTGCCTCTTCTGGTACTTCCGCACCAGTGTCCTCAGGGATAACGTCTCCAGAACTCTCTAAAAAACCTATTTCCGTCGGCCTATCATCTAAAGCATCTGGAGATGGTGATAGTGAAGCATCATCTGGCGCTTCAACGGGACCTCGATCAAATAACCAGTTATCGGCCACTTGATTAGCATCAAACAAATCTGTATCCGTCAAGGACACAATGCTAGGCTCAAATGTCTGGGTGCTCTCACCATCCACATCCGAAGGATCAAAAAATAGTACGTCATTGGTTCCTTCATCCGGATCTATCAAGTCATCTGACAGCTCCGCCTCTTCCAATAAATCCGACGGTTCTGCAGCTGATGCTTGGGGCTCCAATTCCAAACCAGCATCAAGATTAAATAGCTCCTCCTCAGCCTCTATCTGGGGTAATGTATCTGGATTTGAAGCATCATCGAATCCCCCTTGCGCTGACGAGTCGCCATCGTCAGCGGCAAGGGCAAGCATGCCAAGGCTCTCATCAATCGCTCCCAGAGCTGAGTCCAACTCAAACGATCCAGGTAATCCTGCTAAATCAACCGTGCTTACATCATTGGTCTGCCCAGGATCGTCTAATGATTCATCTACCTCTAAGTCATCCTCCATGGCGACAGAGAGTTCCTCTAAATTAATGTCTGACGATGAGATCGCATCCTCCAAAAGCGCTAGTTCGGAATCAACATTTAGCCCTGGGTCGTCTTCGGTTTGTATTAAGGTAATCTCTTCTTCTAAGTCAACTCCTGGATATGGAACGCTACTAGATTGGATCAGCGTAATATCTTCATCAATATCAACGTCGCCCGATGCGATCGCATCCTCCAACAGTGCCAATTCGGCCTCAGCATCAGACACCTCGTCGGATTGGATCAGGGTAATATCGTCATCCTCATCAATAGGCAAGAGCCCATCCTCTAATAGAGCCAAATCAGAATCAATATCCAAACCCGGATCAACGATGTCCGCTCCATCGTCTACCTCCAAAACCAAATCATCCAAGGCTTGATCAAGCTCATCAGGCTGGACAGCGCCCAAATCCACCTCAGTGGTGCCTGTTCCCACCCCTTGATCTTGCAACACCGCTTGCTGTACAGCAGCACCCAGATCTCCTGTCAGATAAGATGAAGCATCCTGACCCAGTTGCTGAGCAAGATGATTAATAAACGCATGGAAAATGACTTCGCCTTGACGGCCCAAGCCATGCATTTGGTCCAGCCCTTCTTCCAAGGATTCACGATAGCTGTCAACGCTTTTTTGCAACGAGTCAAAGACCACCGTCAAGGTATTGTCCAACTTTAATAGCAACTGATCCGACTGGGCCTGCAGCAATCGCACTTGCTCTAGACGCTGCCCCGATAACAACGGCATCGGATTATCGGCAGTTGACAACTGCTCTATGGCGGCTGACTCCATCGCAGCAAAACTTTGCACCATTTGAGTCGATAGCTGCTCCTGGAGCCGCTGCATCAACACTTCTAAAAAGTCAGCAATCTGCTGCTCCGATTGCAGAGGATCAGACTTACGTTGTGCCTCTAAAACATTAAGCTCTGCCTGTACACTATCCCGCCTCTGTTGTAGCGACTCCAACTCCTGTCGCATCGGTTTAAGGGAGTTCTCTCTGAGATATCGCATCTCCAGCAGCAATCCCTGCAGCACCTGAGAAGCAGACTCTTCAAAATCGGCTGGAGCAGCCTGAGGAGACACAAACTGCCCCGTCCCTGGGTCAATCGGCCCCCATCCCCCTGGAGAATCAAACATCTGCTCCAGGGATTGCAAATAGCTAAATAGTTTTCCTAAAAGTTGACGCTGCCGTTCAGCCTCGCCCGACAAACCCAACGGCAAGCGGGCAGTCGGTTTAGCCAGAGTAGCTTCAATTTCAGCAATGAGGCGTTGGATTTGATCCTTTTGAGAAGTCACAGTGCGGCCTTTCAACAACGAACTCTGTAAAGCGGAGGAGTACCAGCCCAAGCGTGGGCACACCAGCCCAAGTATAGACACATCGGCCTCTACCAATGGAATGCCCAAAGTGTAAAGCAGGCTGGCTAAAAAATCACAATTTCCTCCTATCTACGAGCATCCGAGGAAAAATCCTGATAGAGCCATCTAAGCCTATGTAGATCAAGATGGATGCATCGTCTGCAGATGGATGCCATCCTAATCGATGTGATTAGACCTGATGCTTGAGATATGAAGTTAAGTTAACGAAAGTTTGAGTTAGGGAGATGATGCAATCGTGCTGTAACCTGTTTTAGACAAACCAGAGGCGAACTAAAGACAAACTAATCCTGCATGTTTCAGAGAGTTATCGTCTTAAGGACTAAGCTATGGGTTGAGGCTAGGGCCTAACCCATGGAGTTAAAGCCCTCACATCACTTAGATGAAAACCATTGAGATCCGCTTGAGTTCTTTGCTAAGTTCTATCATGCGCCTGACGCCTGAGTGGAGCTGGTTTTGTCACATAGCAGACTGACCCTCGACTGTCCCATCATATTGTTTAACTGAGTCCACCCAACCGTGGCTTCCTCACACTATGGATAGCAAATACGGTAACCGAGATACTTCAGCTGGCGAAAGTCTGATCGCAGCCGCTCCTTTTTTTCAGGAGCTACCTGAATCTACGGTTCAACAAGCAACCGCTCAGATTGTCACACGTCGACATCCAGCGGGCCAGGTTCTGCTATTAGAAAATGACTGGGGTAATTCTGTTTACTTCATCCTGGAAGGTTGGGTCAAAATTCGCACCTATAACCTAGATGGCAAGGAAGTAACCTTAAATATTTTGGGTAAGGGTGAGCTATTTGGCGAAATGGCTCCCTTGGAGGCAGTGCCCCGATCCACCGATGTGATTACTCTAGCAACAACTATGATTGGGAGCATGCCAGCCCAAGATTTTGTCACCCTACTCAACAGTGAACCCCAGGCAGGCATTCGACTAGCCAAGCTCATGGCTCGACGGCTGCGGCAGGTCAATCGAAGATTACGGCTGCGCGAATCAGACAGTCAGTCTCGGGTAGCAGACGTTCTTCTGTTCCTTGCAGACGGCCAGGGAACCCTCGGCGCTCAAGGAGTTGAAATTCCCAACTTACCGCACCGCGAACTCAGCAGCCTCAGTGGATTAGCCAGGGAAACGGTCACTCGCGTTTTAAGTAAGCTTGAAAAAAAAGGGCTGATCAATCGGGAGCGCGATATTATTCGGATTCCATCCATTGATGCCTTAGACCGTCTGCTGGTTTAGCAGATAGTTTCTATTTACCAATATTTTCTGGTGTTGCTACCCCTTGAGATCATGTCACCTGTCAGGTGGGTACAGGCTCATAAATCAACAACGATTATTTTCTGGAGCAGTTTCTAGTACGTAGAGAATAGACTAGAAACATAAGCAAAGGAGTATCCTCAGCACCATGGAGCAGCCAGACGACTATCAGTCAGAGATACAACCGTCAGAGTTGGCTGATAGCATTAGCTCCAGTGATGTTGACGATTTTGATCTAGACCGCCCTTGGATAGAGGATGAGGATATTACTCCTGTCTCTCCTGGGCCTACCGTCACCAAGCCTAACGATCTGAACAATAAAGGGCCTGTAGCGATGGTAGAAACTGCGTTTCTTGCCAGTGCAGCTAGCCTGATGTGGCTGATTAATCTTTATTTTCCCCCTGGACCCCTATTACGCATTTTGTTTCCAGTACCTGTCGCCCTGGCGTATCTGCGTTGGAATCATCGTTCCGCTTGGATGACTACGCTGGTATCCGGCTTACTCTTGGCTATTTTGATTGGCCCCCCCCGCAGTCTGCTGTATGTGATCCCTTACGGCATGCTTGGGGTACAGCTTGGCTATCACTGGCGGCATAAAGCTTCCTGGTTGATTTCACTACCGATCGGAGCGTTGATAGTCACCCTAGGTATATTTTTTCGTATCTGGCTGCTGTCATGGATGGCTGGGGAAGATCTATGGGGCTATTTGGTCGCTCAGGTTGTACAGCTGACAGATTGGATCACAAATCGCTTGTTAGATTTTGGTCTGCTTGGGCTAGGAGCCATCGGTCAGGTTAGTCCTGGCATCATTCAAATTGCAGCTGTTTCCATGGTGTTTTTTAGCAGCATTGTCTACCTCTTTACGGTACATCTGACGGCTTGGATCCTCTTGGAACGGATGGGCATTGAGATGCCACCGCCCCCTCAATGGGTTCAACAGATCCTTGATGAGTAGTCCTCTCACCATGCCATTAAATTCATCAGACGCCCATTGCCTAATTGCTCACCATACAAACATCGATATTACTCAACGTTGGCAGCAAAAATATCAAGGGAAACGCCCTTGTTATATCTGTATTTTAGGATTTACAGAAACAGCTCTCGTTCCTGATATTTCAGCAGCTGGCAATACGCCTAAAGCACGCAGAATGACGGCAGTGGCTGATGCTGAATTTATCTATGATGGCCCTAGCCCAAATCCTCACTACCCCCTACCTCCACTCCAGGCAGGCGTCTCTCCAGCACTATTAACACGAGCCATAACAACCGGATTAAATCTACCCGTTTACCTATTCAACACGGGTTTACCCTATAGCCCTAGCGTCCCTCATATAGATATCGATGGGGCCATTGCCCGCTGTGTCAGCTCTGGACAGGCACTCCCTTTAGACAAAGTTGACCAGTTATTTAATGCCGGCCTGCGCTGGGGAAAAACGTTAGGTCGACGCTTTAGTGACAGTTACCTGATTATTGGGGAGTGTGTGGTAGCAGGTACTACCACCGCTCAGGCCACACTGACTGCTCTAGGGTTTAATGTAGCCGGACTAATCGGCAGCAGTCATGCCATCTGTAACCACAAGCAAAAAACTGAGTTAATTGAAACTGGTCTGCAGGGTCAACCAGCCAACCAAAGCAAACGAAGCGTATGGGAAGCGATCGCAGCCGTTGGCGACCCCATGCAACCCTTTGCCCTCGGCATGACCCTAGCCGCTAGCCAGCATAGTGGCGTTCTTCTTGCTGGCGGCAGTCAGATGATTGCTGTTTACACAATGCTTCAGCAGCTCGGCTCACGCTATCCATGGAACTCAAATAACATCGTAATCGGAACAACCCAGTGGATTATGAACGATGCCACTAGCCAGCTGATGAAGCTAGCCCGCACCGTTCCCACCCCTCCAATTATGAGTAGCCAATTTTCATTTAAGCAGTCAAACTATCCTCAGTTCACCCTTTTTGAACAAGGATATGTAAAAGAAGGCGTTGGGGCAGGAGGCTGTTTAATAGCAGGACATTTGTACCAAAACTGGCAGCAAACTAAAAGTTTACAAGCTATGGAAGCATTACTAGAAAGCTGCCTTAAACAGTCGAAACCACTATAGGAAGGATAGTGGTCACTCGATTCAATCTAGCAACATCAAGCCACCACAGCATCTACAACTATCTAGTGACGAAAAGCAAGCAGTTGTTCTTCCAATGCCGCAATGCGGTTATAGGCAGCCGTCAACTGAGCTGTCAAACGCTGTACCTGTATTTCAGGGGATAGCGCCTGATTCCCAGTCAACTGATCAAGACCAAAATGAGGCTCATCATTCAAAATATCCTTATGGTCAAACGCCTCTTCCAAACCATTAGCCACGACTCTATCAGGAGGACTAACCCCAAACTTAGGTCGCCCACCATCACTACTTGTATCTTGACGCACTAACAGATCAGATACTTTGCAATCTATTTGCTCTAGGAGCTGATGCAGAGTATCTACCCGATTTGATAAGTGCGCTACTTTTTCTGTACCAATATCCATGAGCTAGCGAATCCTCAAATAACCTCTACATCCTAAGAACGCCCACCCTACTAAGAGGCCTTATTACTTATTGATTTAACCTTTTGTTGTCAAGATTGAAATCATAAAGAGATGGAATAAAAATAGTAGACTTTAATCTATTATTCTTTATAAAATCCTCAAGGTTTGAGCTGAGGCTCATAAAAACAAGAAAAATTCAATAAAACCGTGACATACTGTAGCGACTAAGGTATGGTTTCATCTTTTCTCGAAAATGACTAACTCTATGGAACATTACAGTCTATTTAGACCATAAAATCTTGATAGCAATCACTTTTTCTTGGAAACATAGGGTATACTACCGAATGCCATCATGTCCATCAGGACGTACATTTTCATGCTTAGGGTGTTAAAAGTCCTGATGCGGTTCAATACAGTGGAAAAATCTATCTTTAGCTATAAAGATGCCACTTTAATCCCGTGCGGTAGTATAAGTAGACTTTGACACCTGAGGTTAAACAATTCCATAGGTCTCAGGTGCCCCCAGGGTGACGATTGAATACAAAGCCAACCAGTAAATAGTATGTAGTAATCTCTGACAGATGCCGCAGGTCGTGACAGATAGCCATAGTCGTAGTGAACTGTTGGGAGCAGTTAATTAATTAATGTCACCCAAATCGTCAATGACCGATACCACTGCGTTCGTGGCTGGGTGTGCCACGACGGGCGTAGCTGTGTTGGTATTGCTACTGGCACGAGTCGGGTTTCAAACGTCGTCTTCTCCCAAGACACAGCCTAGTGCAGCCACCTTAGAGTCTGTTGTCCCTGTACCGCAATCTCCCATCCAAACCATTGATGATGGCATCAATGAAGATATCAGGCAGGACCTTGACCGTCAGCGTGAGCTGACCGCAAAGTTAGAAAATCAGCTAGTGCAACAAGAGATGCTGGCTCGCAACCTGGAAAACCAGCTGAAGCAGCAGCAAGAAGAAACGCGCGCTGTGCTTTCTCAACTGAGGGAGTATCAACGTTCGGTTGATACCCTATCCTTACAAAACGGCCAACTGGTTGCGCAACAATCCGATCAAGTCGCCTCCAATAGTGTTCAAACAACACTCTTATGGATCGGGGGAGGTTTACTGTTAGTGATGATCCTGGGCGGTGGCGCAATTCTTCTATGTATGGTTTTAGTCTCTGGACGTCGACGTGAAGAGCGCACTGTGCCGGTGGTATATCCCTTCCAGATGCCTGTACCTCCTAGTGGCTATCGATACTATGAGCAAGAATTTCTACCCCCTCCACCGGTACGACAGAAGCGAGCTAACGCAACTTATTACGATATTGATTAGGCTAAGTTTGCGTTCTTAACGTTGAATGATATATTCGCCTAGCTACACACAAGCTAATCTTGCAGGCTTTTCTCTAAGAGAAAAGCCCAGAACTTAGAACCTAAAGTCCTTAAAAGGCGGCACCCAGATTCGAACTGGGGATAAAGGATTTGCAATCCTCTGCCTTACCACTTGGCCATGCCGCCGAATTGCAGAATTTCAATATATCAAATTCTCGGCGTGTTCTAACTCGGATTCGCCGCTAAATATATTTTTCTGTGATTACAAGAAAAATAACCTGGCAAAAATCATCTCACTTTTACCAATAGCTGTTGAATCATGCGATTGGCTTGGGACTCATATCCACCACCGAACAGGTTGAAGTGATTAAGAATGTGGTAAAGGTTGTACAAAATCTTGCGGGTCGCATAGCCTTCTGACAATGGATAAGCTGCTTCGTAGGCGCTATAAAAGTCGGTTGGAAAGCTGCCAAAGAGCTCTGTCATGGCTAGATCGACTTCGCGATCGCCATAGTAGGTAGCCGGATCAAAAATAACGGGTTCCCCTACCGTTGTAATGGATGCATTTCCAGACCAAAGATCCCCATGTACCAGGGATGGCATAGGATCATGCTCCGACAGCAGCTCCGGTAATGCATCCATTAGGGCCTGTTGTTGCGGAAAGGAACCGCCTCTCCGTTTAGCCAAGCGAAATTGATAGCCCAACCGCTGATCTCGCCAAAAGGCATACCAACTTTCCTGCCAATCATTAGGCTGATGGGTCTCCCCAATCGTATTAGCACGATGCCAACCAAAACCCAGATCACTGGACGTGCGATGCATCGCTGCTAAATCGCGTCCCATGGCAGCCCAGGCATGCCCTCTACCGCCGAAATCTAACCACTCCATAACAATGTAGGAGTTTGCTCCTGACAGCCCTGTACAGACTGGCAATGGCACTCGAATCGTTTGACTACTATGTATTTCTTGTAGACCAGCCAACTCCGCCTCAAACATAGCTAACTTGCTAGCCTGGTTGAGCTTTACGAAAAACGTCATCTGTCCATCACTCAAACCATAAGCTTGATTGATGCATCCGCCTCCCACAGAGCGCGTCTGTTTGCCGCGAAACGCTTGTCCAGTAACCTGACTGATTTGAGCAGTAACATCACTCCAAATATCAGCCATCCCCTTCACCCCAAAACACAACACCAATACATCTACCAAAGTCTAAGACTAAGGCAGATAAACCCGGAGTAGCAAATAACTAATCTCTGGCACTAACAACGCCACGCATGGCCATTACTACTTCGCCATGACCTCTCTGCTTCAGTTCGTTTCAGGCTGTAGCCTCAACACGCCGTACGCATCAATCGGTAGATAGCGTTGGGCAGCAGTTTGAATCATTTCAGCATCAACCGTCTTAATCGATGCTGGATAATTTAGAGCATTCTCGATATCACCGGTCATGGCGTGATAGTAGCCATACATGCTGGCCCGGTCGCTGGAGGTCTCATTACCGAAGACATAACGGTTAGCCACTTGAGTCCTGACTCGACTGAGTTCAGCCTCGCTGACAGGCTGCTCGTGAAGATATTGCACATGCTCTAATACAGCAGCCTCCACAGCCTCTAACTGCTCAATCGCTAAATTAGCCGAAATGTAAAAGACGCCTTGCTCACCATAGGTAATATTGCTGGTAGAAATACTATTCACCAGGGAACGAGTTTCGCGCAGATCTTGAACGAGACGAGCTGTGCGTCCCTGGCCTAAAATCGATGCCGCTACATCTAAAGCATAGGTTTCAGACAGCTGCCTTAGCCCTGGAACACGCCAGCTGATCACCAACCGTGCTTGCTGTAAAGTGGCATCAGTATAGTCAGCTCGGGCAATAGACTCAAATGGAGCTTCGGGAATGCTGATCGGTAAGCCTTCTAAGGGTTCCTTAATACTTTCTTGATGGCGATAAGTTAGGGCCTGGTCAAAGCTCTGCTCCACAGTGGCAATCAGCTGATCAACTGGTAAATCGCCAACCACAACAGCCGTCATATTTTGCGGTTGATACCAGCGACGATGAAAGTCACGCATCTGCCCTGCAGACAGACGTTCAATCACTGAGGTAGGACCTAAAACAGTGCGTCGATAGGGTAGTTGCTCAAAATTTAAGGCCATCGAATGCTGGAATACTCGTCGCCGTGGGTTATCTTCGGAACGGCGAATTTCTTCCAAAATGACAGGTCGTTCTCGCTCAAAGTCACTATCTTGAAGTTTGGCATTGAGTAAGAGCTCTACTTGCAACGGTGCCAACGTAGCAAAATCCTTGGGAGCTGTCGTGATGTAGTAATGAGTATAGTCTTGGCTAGTGGCTGCATTGGTAATCGCACCACGCTCTTCGATCAAGCGCTCAAACTCACCGCACTGAAGCTGTGGGGTGCCCTTAAAGATCATGTGCTCTAGAAAATGAGCCATGCCGTTAATTGCATCGGACTCTACCCGAGATCCTACCCGTAGCCAGATGTTAAGGTTGACAGCAGCTGTAGGCATCTGCTCAGCAATTATCGTTAGACCATTTGCTAAGCGTTTTACAACGGGTTGGTTAGTAATTTTGGAGGATGCTGATGTAGCAACCATGGGCAAACTAAAATTTCGTTATCATTCTATTTCTTATTCTAGTCATCTAGATACAGTAAAGTCTGGGTAAAAGCAACTAAGAGCAAGACGAGAGAGATATTTATGGGTACTTGGATTAAGGAAACAGATAAGGCTATCTATTTGATGCAGGGCGGATACTACATCTCCAAAATTTCTAAGTATCCTTCTAAATCAAACCCGAACGAGAAAGTGCTCAATATCAGTGGCATGAAATCGTGGTTTAGTCGAGGTGATTCTCCTCGAGGAATGACGGTTTCTCAGAGTGGGCCAGAGCCTAAGCCGATTCCACGGCAGGCAACAACACCGTCTAACAATCAACCGTCTAGCTCATCACGCCAGACAAACGCCAGCGGTGTCAGTTTGATTAAGTCATTTGAAGGACTGCGGCTGAAAGCTTATCAGGATGCTGTTGGTGTCTGGACCATTGGTTACGGTACTACGCGGGGAGTCAGGCCAGGTCAAGAGATTAGCGAGGCTCAAGCCGAAGCGCTCCTGAAGACCGATCTCAATCGTTTTGAAAATGCGATCAACCAGGCAGTACGAGTGTCGATTAATGACAATCAGTTTGCGGCCTTGGTGTCATTTACTTACAACGTAGGTGCTGGAGCCCTGCGAAGCTCTACGCTGCTACGCAAACTCAATCGTCGCGATATCTATGGTGCAGCCAACGAATTTCCACGCTGGAATAGGGCAGGTGGCAGGGTCTTAGCTGGTTTGACACGTCGTCGTAATGCAGAGCGAGCATTATTTTTAGGGCAGGATTACCGACGCTTTCTATAGGTGCGTAATCCTCCAGCAGCCAAGCAAAATAAGCTGCCAGACACAGGGCATCAGGGAATTTCAATACGGGTGTTTCATCCCGTATGCTGGGAGGGGCTGATCAACATGAGAATTCCCCTCCCTAGATGAAACGTGCATTCCCTCGGTGGCTTATTCCCTATACCTTTCTGGCACCGGCTTTGGTGGTGTTGGGGATGACAGTGTTTTGGCCAGCACTACAGGCCTTTTACTTGAGCTTTACGGAATATGGCTATGACATTACCCAACCGCCTGTGTGGGTAGGATGGTCAAATTTTGTACGTCTATGGCAGGACAATACCTTTTGGCAAACATTGGGTAATACGCTGATTTATTTGATTGGTGTTGTACCAATACTTGCGATCGCACCCCTGATTTTAGCGATCCTGGTCAACCAACAACTCAAAGGAATAACCTGGTTTCGGGTGGCCTACTATACCCCAGTAGTGATTTCGATGGTAGTCGCAGGCATTGCTTGGCGATGGCTATATGCTGAAACTGGTTTACTCAATCAGCTGCTGACCAGTTTAACAGGGCAAGATATCCGCATTCCCTGGCTAACCAGCCCTAATTTAGCGCTATTTAGCGTCATGGCCGTCACCATCTGGAAAGGCCTCGGCTATTACATGGTGATTTATTTAGCAGGCTTGCAAGGCATTCCAGAAGACCTTTACGAAGCCGCTGCCATTGACGGTTCTGATAACTGGAAAAAACATTGGGATATTACCCTACCGTTAATGAGGCCCTACATGTTTCTTGTGGCTGTCATTTCAGCCATATCTGCCACAAAGGTATTTGAAGAAATCTACATCATGACTCAAGGAGGACCACGAAGTAGCTCTAAAACCGTGGTCTATTACGTTTATGAACAAGCATTTGTAGATCTAGAGATGAGCTATGCCTGCACCATTGGACTGGTACTTTTTATTATTATTTTGGCGCTGTCTCTAATCAGACTGCGGCTCTCCTCAGATCAAGTAACGGAAACAATCACTTAAAAATCCCTAAGAATACCTACAAGCTAGTCAAAGCTCTAGACTTCAATTGCAGCGAAAAGCTCACACGGCTAGCAGGCCTCAAGCAGCCGTACACCGTAGGTTTCAACCTCATCAACACCATCCACGGAAAGCGCCAAAGTCACGATCTCACGCAACTGATACGGGGACCCCAGCTGTCCACTCAACACCACAACCCGCCCACGCTGACGGATCTTTAACCGCCTCAATTCGCCATCCACATTCTTGTTGAGACATTGAAATACACGCTTAGACAAGCCATGGTAATCATATTCTCCATACAGCCCCATACGCTCTGGAGGAATAGAAGAAAACCACCTACATCGGCTTAATCCGTCACTAGCCAACTGATGGGGAGAATAAACTCCTTTAAGAGGAATTGAAATGGTAGAACCATCCATAACATCACCTCGACACCCTGCTTCAATAAATAATTAGCGCTTTCTATGCCTAGGCAATCATCCAGGATCACCTAGGCGCAGAAAAAATAGATGCATTGTTGCGTAAGAGACGGATGGTGGCATAGGCTGTGAAGCCTCAACCACCATCCGGAAGAATATTCATAAATTCTAAAAAATTTTTGGGAACAATTATGTATTGTTCAAAACTTTTTAACATACAAAATTTATACGGCTATTGTGTCAGCAATACCACCGCATAAGCAGAAATGCCTTCCTCGCGACCGGTTGGACCTAATTTCTCATTGGTGGTCGCTTTGATACCTATTTGATCCATGGCCACAGATAAGCGCTCAGATAACCGATTCCTCATGGTCTCAATGTGAGGTTTAAGTTTCGGTCGTTCCGCCACTAAAACGGTATCCAAATTTCCAATCGACCATCCCTGGGCCTTGATCATCTGATGCACTTGGTCCAATAGCTCTAAACTATCCGCTCCTTTCCACTGGTCATCAGAAGGCGGGAAGTAATGACCAATGTCGCCCAAACTCAAGGCTCCTAACATGGCATCCATGATGGCATGGGTAAGCACATCGGCATCGCTATGACCGATTAGTCCTAGGTTATGGGGAATAGTAACCCCCCCTAAAATCAGGGGTCGGTCAGGCCCTAAACGGTGGATGTCGTAGCCATTACCAATGCGAATACTCACAAGACACTCCTTGGATCAATTTAATACTTGCGGGGAAGGGCATTTTCCCTCACGCATCTTGATTTTCCCATCCATGCTGCTGCCAACGCTCAAAAAGATCCGGACGACGCTCCCGAGTGCGATCGATCTGTTGCTGCCGACGCCATTGATCGATCGCAGCATGGTTACCTGAGCGCAGCACCTCTGGCACAGGCCATCCTCGAAACTCAGCCGGTCTTGTGTAGTGGGGATAATCCAGTAGACCAGCCTCAAAGCTGTCATAGTGCAATGAATCTCGTTTAGCTACAGTGCCTGGCAACAAGCGGATTACACCGTTCATTAAAGCCAATGCTGGAATCTCACCACACGTCAGCACAAAGTCTCCCAACGATACTTCCCGAGTAGCAACCTCAAGAATACGCTCATCAACACCTTCATAATGGCCACAGATAATCACTAGCTGATCCACGTCAGTTGACCATTGCCAAAACAGGGGTTGAGCCATGGGCTCACCTTGGGGGGTCATCAGGATAACTTCACGACGAGGCTCTTGGGGTAAGCTTTCCAGGGCTGCCACAATAGGCTCGACTTTCATCACCATGCCCACACCACCGCCATAGGGCTCATCGTCGACTTTATGATGCTTATCAGTGGTGAAATCCCGAGGATTTGTAATATGAACTTGGGCAATATCCCGCTTGAGGGCTCTACCAATGAGTCCCGACTGTAGCGGTGACGAAAAAAAGTCAGGAAATAAACTGATCAAGTCAAACCGCATTAATCATTCAGTCTCTAGACGACCCTCAAAACTTAGAAGCCGATTAAACAGTTCTACTTCAAGATTGGTTTGCTCTAGGACAAGGGCTAGCTCATAGGCTTGCTGATATTGATCCCTTGCCAGGGAAAGTTCTCCCATCGCCTCATAAAATTCGCCCAAACGCTTAAAGGTAATCAAACGCCCCCAATCGTTGTCGGTATTGAGGGTAAGGGCTATACGTTCATCGAGATAGTAACGCACCTGCTCCCAGTCGTTGCGCTGACGATAGACATCAGTCAAACCATCAATAGCATGGAGCTGAGCAGTCACATCTCCAGTATCTCGACCATAGCTCAAAGCGAGTCGATAGGCACCGATCGCCTGGCTCTGTTGACCTTGGGCAAAGTAGGCATCCCCAAGGTTGTTACTCGTATTAGCACGACCTTCTAGATTACCGGCACGGATACGATAATTACCGGCAACTTCGTAATAGTCAATGGCGGCGGCATAGTCCTCTTGAATAGAGGCTAATAAGCCTAGATTACTCAGTGATAGACCAATACCTTCAGCATCCTCAATGCTATAAGCGATATTTAAGGCTTCTTCGTAGGCTTGGGTGGCCGAGGAGATCGCCCCTTGCTGCAGTCGTAATGTGCCTAACGCATTCCAAGCAAAAATTTGGGTACTGAAACTTTGATTGTCGCGTGCGATCGCAAGTTGACGACGAACGGCTGTTTCCGCCTGGTTATAGTCCCCTTGCTCGGCATAGGCACTGGCAATATCGCCATAGATCCGCTCCATTGAAGCGGCATCCCCAATTTGGAAATAAATCTCAACGGCCCGATTCCAAGCTCGTAGGGCTGACTCATAGTCACCCTGGTTAGACTGCCGATCACCTAGACGCAAAAGTTGATCGGCCACATCTCTTTGTTGGCTAATCAATTCACGATTAACCGGCTGTCGAAGCTGGTCATCCAAACTATCCTGGGCATAGGCTGCGGGCATACCGACTAATGCCATCAGCACTAAACCGTAACCAAAGCAAACTGTGCGGTGCACAATCAGGTTTCTCCCTATCTAAAAACTAAAGCGCTCAAGCTTCGGAGGATAGATTTGGCTTGTCTAACTCCAAATCGGACACATCCAATAAATCCGCCAACTCTTCTGCTAAATCTTCTTCGGTAACAGTATCAGTATCCCCAAAGTAAATCGCCTGGATATCACTTGGTAATGCTGAGTTCAACGACTGCTGAGCATCTGCCAATAGCACTGACACAGATTTGGGAGAAATACGCTGCCCCTCTGCCTGTAAATACGCCGCTATTCGAGTATTACTCCAACGAAATGTTTGAGCCATGATAATGACCAAACGATGCAGAGGTTGCAATCGCTCAAGGGCTTGAGTTACATAGCACCACAGTGGTGGAGATGCTTCCTGGAGATTGTAATGAATTTCTTCGACATCAGGCAGTGCCGCTTGATTGATACAAGCCGCCGTTAAGTTCACTAACCAGGCCTGCAACGAAAAATCCACTGGCGGATCAGGGGGTAAGTCCAAGCCACTTAGCTCATAAAGAATATGCCGCCATGTCAGCGTAAACAAATACTCTGACTGCACCATAGAACGGGCCGAATGGCGAATCAATGTATATACCACTGGACTATAGCGACAGAAGAGCGCGGTAAAATACTTGCCTTCGTCAGGATGTTGCTTTAAGTGCTGTACGAGATCGTAGTCGCTGTATTCAAAAAGCGACTTAACAACAGCATGATCACACTCAGGAAAATTAGGAATATCCACAGTACTGCGAACGGAACTCCGCCAATCACCGGCAGCCTGGACAGACCGGCATTAACCAGACTGAGACTACCGTATAAATAGCCATTACTATAACCAGGATCCATCGAATCTTAAAGATTCGGTGGAAAATTTTGGTCTGGCATCAGGTCCTTCTTAAGCTATAGGTAGCCCAATAGACCTGATGGTTAGAGGATCGGTTAACCCGGTATGGCCCCCAAGGCCAGTCGGTTTCACCCTTGATACACTAGATGCAGTCTCACTGTGCTCTGACGCTAGAAGCATCGTTTTTCACAGAAACCTATGAATTTTTGCCTCACTGTTTTTGACTTACCAATAGCTGCTATATGGCAGGGGCTTCCCCTCGATAGCCTTGTTTCCACCCAAGGCATCATGGTATTGCTTTTGGTGGCCTACGCGGGTGCCATGTGGATGTTCTTGACCAGTGCCCCCAAGGTCCATACAGTGATGGTCTCGGATTTGAATATTGCTCAACAGTTTTATGAAGGGATGCTGGGGCTATCCGCAGCCGATATCCCCCTGCACTACTACTATAACTACGAGCAAACCATGGGAACTAGCATGGATCCAATGATGGGAATGGGCAGCATGCCCCACCCGCTAGAATCAGGAGCGGGTATTCCCGAGGGTCTCTGGTATCAATTGAAAAAAAATACCCAGCTACACGTCATTTCAGGAGCTAGCCGAGGGCATCAGAATCGTCAACGACATGTCTGTTTTGACCGAGACTGCCTTGAACTACTATTAATGCAAGTACAGACTCACGGTGTCCGTCATAAAATTCGTCGCGAACGACCTTTGAATTTTTTGGTCAAAGACTATGACGGTGAAGTTATCGAGATGGCGGAAGTTGCTGATTAGGGACTGAAGAGGCGTTCCATGGAACGCCTGTACGTCAAAAAATAGGCTCGAATTAAATCCTCATTCCTAAGTTTTGAGCTGATGAACTCAGATGTCATTAAACTACAGACAAATTTGTTAGCGTCAACCAAGCCAGGGTCAGGGCTCCAACTCATAATTTGCCAATTTTATTTAGGTATCAGTTCAGCAGAAGTGGGCTATTCTTCCAACTAATCTTGTTTGGATAGGTTTGCTCTATGGTTATTGATCTTTCTACAGTACCTGTCAGCCAGGGAACTGGATATCCAGCCCCCTTTAGGACTAAGGTAGCTGGACGTTCTCGTCAGCGTGTCGGGAATGCTGCAGGGCTCACTAATTTTGGTGTTAATTTGACGACGTTGGCTCCAAATGCACAATCTGCACTGCGGCATTGGCACAGTCACCAGGATGAATTTATCTATGTGGTTTCGGGCGAACTGGTACTCGTTACTGATGTTGGAGAAACTCTGCTCAAGCCTGGGATGATGGCCGGATTTCCAGCCAGAGTAGCCGATGGCCATCATCTAATTAATCGGTCCAATGAAATCTCCATCTATCTAGAAATTGGAGACCGAACACCAGGGGATCGCGCTGAATACCCCGATGATGATTTACTGGCCTTACCTAAAGCCGAAGGAGGATATTATTTCACCCAACGTAACGGCCAGGCCTATTAAGGATGTTGTATGCGATGACATTCGACCAGAAAATGACAATATTTACCTCATGGGCCATTCCCCACAAGACCCGTCTGAACGGGTTAATGGGAGGTCTAATGATTACCCTGGTAAGCTGCCAGACCCCACCACCCATTAATGATGAGGACCTAGCCGCGCCAGCAACACCTACAGCCCCTACTGAACGCTTGTCAGTGCCAAACGGAGGCGTATCAGACAATGGACCACCGCCACCACCAGCCAACTCCTACCTAGCTCAGCTACCACCCGACGCGACCAATCAGCTTGTCAGTTTAGCTATCAACATTGCTATTCCCACCTACTTACCTGCAGATATGACCTTAGCCAATTACGGCATTGGTGAAACAGCCACCGGTCGTCCTTACTATTGGCTGGTATACCGAGACAACCAAGATCGCTGTTTTGCCATTGAATATTCCGCCACTGGCATCGGCGATATTTCTTTAGAAAATAAAGAGCCCTTAGACCATGCTCTATTTGGTAAGGACTATAGTCTGTACCATGGCAAATTTCCGAATGGGGGTGCCGGAGAATTACCAGAAAGCGATCTATTTACCGATTGGCTAGAGGGAGACGATGGGTTCTACCGATTAGTGGGGGCTGGGTTGGTTAATACTCACGACTATGGTCAAAGTAACTGCAGCAACATTTCGGTCAAAGAGGCTATTGCTGTGACCGAATCCTTAAGCTATTTACCCACTGATATCAGAACATTAGATCTGGTTCCTACCAAACCAGATCCATAGCATCAGCACAATGAAGCAACCCCATTCAAATAGTGTTCAAATATTAAAAATTAAAAAAGCCCCGCTCTACAAACAGGGCTTTTTAGACGATTAAGACCTTGACATAGCCTGAAAAGCCTTGCCAACTATATCCCCTAAGATTTTTCAGCGACAGAGCTATCTACAGATGCTTTGAAATCAGATGTAGTTTTTGTGACCACCGTCTTAGCTTCCTTAGCAACAGCAGTAACCTTGTCGGCAGTCATGGTTTCAGTAGTCTGAGTAACTGTTTTAGCAATCGGCTGAGTCTTAGGCGCTTCAGTTGTGGCAGGACGATCAACTTTATCCAAACCTAATTGCTCACGCGCTTTGTCTAACAAAAAATAGGCTCCATTTTGGCTAACATCTAGTAAAGCCTTACCCGTGGCAGCAGCTGTCTGAGCGCCATCCTGAGGATCTACTGTCTGTTGCTTCTGCCACCATTTCCGTGCATTACGTCCAGAATTAATGGCGGTATCACTAAACCAAGCACCAAAGACAAACACAGAACAAATTAACAACCAAGCGAGTAACGCGACTTCTTTAATAATTTTTCCCGTCAAGGCAAGAACATTCTTATAAGCATCTGCCGTCTTGGGATCAAATAGGAGCTGAGACACCACAGCAGCCTGAGACTTAACGCGATCCATGGTTTTACCTCATCTAAAACTTAGTGAAAAACTGGATGAAATTATTGAGACCAACATCATGGGGCAGAGTTATACTACCGAACGAAAGCTGGTCCCCCCTGAGACATCGTATATAGTCTTAAGCTTTTACTTAAACAATGGCCTAGCCACCCCAAACTTTTTGCAATATATCCCCTGGTTTGATGTCAGCAAGTTTATCAGTCGCTGACTGTATACCCAGAGCGCGGCTTTCTCCATCAGCAGGAGGCAACGCTCTACTTAATTTTGTCTGCAGTACCAGGGTAAATACCTGAAGTGCCATGGCCACCTGACTCACATAGCTATCAGGACTAATCACTAAGTCAGCTCCTGCTAAAATCGCAGCAATCTGTCCAAGGTTAGTAGCTTCAACGGTCTTAAGACTGCGTTGACGACCAATTGAAGCTACGACATCTTCGCTATCAACCGTCTCCAGTACAACGATAGGTAACTGGGGCTGCTTGTCTTGAAAATCATCAATAATGGTCATCCAACTAGCCGTCGGATAACCATCTGCCTGGGCACTCAGACCAGGATACATAACGACATACCCACTACCTGACATCCCCAGGGACTTACGTTGATCATCAGCCCAGCTAATATCACCTGCTGGCACATTTAACTTAATAGGTGCAGGGTTTGAGGGTAATTTCAATCCTTGCAATAGTGCTTGGTATTGACTAACTGGGTACTGCTGGGCATCAGCAGTTACTCTATGGGTGTATAACCAGGGAGCCTTGGAACTGCTGTAACCAATACGTGCAGGGATACCGCTGAGCCAGAGCAACACAGCCTCCTCCCACCGATCGCTAGCACACAGAACGACTTCGAATTCATGATCGCGAATAATACCGAGTAAATTAGCCCAGTCAGCCGGACTATTGTGTCCCCGATAATTAAAGGGAATAAGCTCACTGACGGCCTTAGATACCCGATAAGCTGACTGAGACGAAGGTTCTACAACTACCGCAATTTCAGCATTAGGGTAGGTTTCTTGAATGGTCGTTAATGTTGGAAAAAACTGAAGCTGATCGCTGATTCCACCAGGGACTAAAGCCAGGACGCGCATGGGCTTTGGATAATACTTCGCTACTCATTCTAGAGGAAGCTGGCAATCCTAAGACTGCCGAAAGGTCACTAAACAGCGAAATCATCAAATTTTTCGTTACTGAGTAACGCAATGTTATCGATCCGCAGCGACTCTGACTGACCAGAACTTCTTTAAATTAAATCTTCTCTAGAGCTTGACGACCTCTCAAAATCATCATTTGGTTAAGGTTTTTGAGAGTATGTAAGGGACCGATTCAACGTTGCAGAAATTTGCGGAGACAGTATGCACCTACTCATACCGGCAGCAGGCGTTGGCAAACGCATGAGAGCCGATGGCAACAAGTTACTTTTGTCACTGCTCGATCATTCCATTATGGGCTGGACACTCAAAGCTGCAGTTGCTGCTAGCACAATTGAATGGATCGGCATCATCTGCCAATCCATAGATGAGCCGGTATTTCAAGAAATCGTAATGAAGTTAAAGATCAAAAAACCTGTGGCGTTTATCCGTGGAGGGGATACCCGACAGGAATCGGTCAAGAATGGCCTACAAGCACTACCTATCGATGCTGAATACGTTTTAATCCACGATGGGGCTCGCTGCTTGGCCACACCAAAACTGTTTGAGCGCTGTAGTGATGCCTTTAATCATTGCCAAGGTTTTATCGCTGCCGTACCCGTGAAAGACACGATTAAGCAGGTAGATAACTCCGGCATTATTAAAGCCACACCAGATCGCTCCCATCTCTGGGCAGCTCAAACCCCCCAGGGGTTTAATGTCACTTTACTCAAAGAAGCTCACGAAAAAGGACAGACCCATGGTTGGTCGGTGACTGATGATGCGGCTTTATTTGAAAAATGTGGATTGGATGTTCACATTGTCGAAGGCGAAGAAACCAATTTAAAGGTTACGACTCCTGTCGATCTTGCGATCGCAGAATGTATATTGCGCCAGCGACTTTAACATCAAGAAGCCCGGTATCTGAGATACCGGGCTTCTTGATGTACTTAAAGATCGCCGCCCCGTGCCACTAGCAAAAACACGATTGCTGGACCGGAAATAACCACCATTGCTAGAACAGTGAGCTGAGCTATTACCAGAAAATTAATATTGCCGAGAAAATCTAGGAAACCCAGAAGAGCCATTGAACCTCCGATAACCAAATAACCGTGACCTTTGCGCACTCAAGCGCATCGCTATTTTACCTGGTTCGATCCCATCGTTTTTAAGAAAGTTTACAAAATTCCAAAAACTTTGATAACAAAGTTGGCCTCTATCCCGAGGTCTCAGCCCTTTATTCTGGTATCAACCACATCTCCATCTGACCAAGGACGAAGAATATGACCACATGGCAATGTGTTAATACCTGTGGAGCCTGCTGCAACCTCACTCCAGCCGATCGGCCGGAATTAGCAGACTATCTCACTCCAGAACAGTTAGACATCTATATGGGACTGGTGGGGTCAGATGGCTGGTGCATCAACTACGATGCCGAACAGCGCCTATGCAAGATTTATGATCAGCGACCTAGCTTTTGCCGTGTCCAAGCAGACACTTTTTCACAAATGTTTGGCATCACCGAGGATGAGGTCAATGATTTTGCCATCGACTGCTGTCAGGAACAAATCAGCGGCGTCTATGGCCCCACAAGTGATGAACTAGAAAGGTTTAGCACAGCCGTTGGTTTAGAAAACCAACAGTAATCTTGAGTTTTGAGCTCTTAGTTTTAACCTATTTGCACAGGGATAAACCTGCGACCAAGGGACGTTTTAACGTCGGATAATTCCAAACTTCAAGCCCAAAACGCTCCAGACCTTGCTCTTCCAATCTTCCTGGCAGATAATGAAAGAAATATGAAAGATCTTTCTGTGACGTCCTCCACATCTGCCCCCCCTCCGGAAGCAAAGTCATCTACAAACAAATTGCCTGAAGTTGCATCGTCAAAGGCAACGTTTTGGGGAGTTTTTGTGTCGACATTTATTACTATTTTTCTGGCTGAATTGGGAGATAAAACCCAGGTAGCCACCCTGTTGATCAGTGCAGAATCCCATAAACCCCTAACCGTATTTGTAGGGGCTGCTCTAGCCTTAATCTCCACTAGTCTTGTAGGGGTGCTAGTGGGACAATGGCTAGCCCGTCGGGTCTCCCCAGATATCTTAGACACTCTGGCCGGGATCCTGTTGTTAATTATTTCTGTCGGCTTAGTAGCTGATGTTATTGGTCTTTAGTGTGTAAGCGCCCCAATTAGAAATTGACTGGAAAGCAATCTATGCTCTTTGATTGGAATCTGCTCAGCGTTAGCTTTATCACCGTCTTCTTGTCAGAACTAGGGGACAAAAGCCAGCTGGCAGCAATTGCGTTGGGAGGGAGTTCTTCATCCCCCAAAGCTGTATTCTTGGGCACTGCTAGCGCCCTAGTATTAGCTAGTTTTTTAGGCGTTCTGCTGGGAGAAGGGACAGCGCAAATCCTCCCAGAGCAACTAGTTAAGGGCGTTGCTGCAATCGGATTTGCGCTGTTGGCAATGCGACTTTTATGGCCTGATACCGAAATTTAGTTTTGACGACTAAACTGGGCTGCAATATCGCTGTAGCACAAGCGTAGCAAGAATCCTAGAGTTAGCACCTTAGCCGCCTCTAGCAACCAATAGGCTCCATGCATCCAATCCATAGAACTAGGGACAATGTGAATAATCCCTGGCATATCAAGGACGATGCCGATAGATCCCATATAGGGAGTCAGCACATAGGTATAGGTCAACGCTATCGCCACCAGACTACCGGCCAAAAATAAGGCCCAGCGGCTGCGACTGCCACTCACCTCAACTGAGCAATCAGCATGAGCTTGGCGCATGGCCAACACACCGGTCAAAATGAGACCGGACAATAGCATTTCCACATGGTTAAAGAGCTCAAATAAGCTATAACCAGCACTCGCAAAACCCGGTGCTGTCATCATGCCACTCATATAAAGCATGGGCATGACCACAAAATCGAGAATCAAACTGCCTCCTAGCCAAAAGACAGCCAAAAAGAGAACGGCGCTATCCCAAGCAAACTGCCGTGGAGACAGCTTGGGAAACGACAATGCGAAGTTTGTCATAAATCAGACCAAATTATAGATGGGTATGTCCCAACGCTAGCCGATATAGACAGTAGAAAACATGACAAATCGTTGCGATATGGGCATTGCAACGATTTCTTTAGACTCCTAAGGAGAGTCTTTAGATGTGTAAATTTAAAGATCGTGTAATCAAAGTTTTGTAGAGTTATGCCCTACTAAGCACTAGCGGCTTCCCCATCATGAATCGTCTTGACCCATTTCAGCCGCTTTGGTCGCACCGCCATACGGGTGGTGGCAAAAGCCATAACCACAATCCAGTGGGTCATATAAACAGTCCCTTTGATCGCTTTGACCATAGCCAACAGTAGTGATGTTTTTTGTGTCCGACAAATGCCCATGGTCATGCCCCAGTAAGACATCCCAATCGCAAATGTAGTCAAAGGCGCAAACACAGGAGGCTGACGTAGCGCGATCGCAATTAGTAAATCCGGCAATGCCACCATCGGCAACATATACTGCAAAATCCAGTACATCAACATATCAATGGATTTGTTCCAACCCAATCGATTACGAATCAGCAGCCGCCAGTAATCTAGATAGCGCTGATACCCACCCTCAGCCCAGCGATTCCGCTGATGCCACAGAGCTACACCACTGGTAACGCCCTCTTCCCCAACGGTAGGAGAAGCCAGAAAACCAATATTCCATTGGTTCAGATGAAGCTGTACCGTGAGGTCTAAATCATCGGTGATGGTCATTTCATTCCAACCACCACACTGAGCAATCGCTGCACGGCGCACAAACTGACCATTACCTCGAAGCTCTCCAATCCCACAGCGAGCAGACCTTTGCTCCTGGTAATAGCGATCTAACGCCATTTCTGCCGCCTGCCCTTGGGTCCAAAAATTCGTCTCACTATTGACGATGGACTTACGCACCTGAATGGCTCCAGTCCGTTCATTCTCAAATAATGGCACCACATGCTGAAGTAAGTTCGCAGGGACTTGAGCATCGGCATCAAACACGGCCAAAATATCCCCCGTTGCCCTAGGCCAAGCCAAATTGAGTGCACCGGACTTGCCCCCCGTTGCCTCTGGGCCACGATGTAAAACTTTCAACTTGGGAAAACTCTGGGCCAGTCGATCTAGAATTCGGCCAGTATCATCGTCACTGTTATCGTTGATAATCCAAAGCTCATAGCAATCTTCGGGATAGTCCAAATTGCAAAGCGAAGCGACTAAATTCGAAATGACTGTCGCTTCATTTTTAGCTGCAACTAATAAAGAAACTTTGGGACAACTGGTATGGTCTAACGCAGATGGAATCGTTGCTTTATTAGGACTAACGGCATGGGCTGGATTTGCGATCGCAATTCTAACGATGTACATCGCTATCGGCACAGTGACCGTCCAAACAACTAAGAAGCCCCAAGTTGACCAGTGCAACACCAACGTTAACCCCCACAAAAAAACTAAAGCGGCTAACGCTTTGAGGCGACGTCCTTCCGAAAGATCATCTAGTGAAACATCCGATATCATGTCAATCGCCATAGGTTTCGTATGATTTGGGCATAGGGTTACAGATTAGTAATATCTTATTAAAATCTGTTACATCACATCATCTTTCGACAGATATTCCCTGTAATCCACTGCTCTAGAGGTGCACAGAGCCAAGGATTCTATGGGTACACTATTGCTCGGTAAAACACATTGACAGCATCTTGATCCCTGCTGGTAACATCATGCCTAAAAGCAGTTCAGGACCTAGGTCTAGAAAGCCCTTGACGTCTGTGTTTACATAAGTTCACCATGTCTTAAGAGACTCCACTGCTCAACCCTATGCCTATAGACATTCAGCCCGCTCCCAAACAAGATGTCGGCGTTTACATGCCCTACTACCAAGGCAATAAACGTAAAGCACTCCCCTATGCCATTGGCCTATATAAACGTGGCAATCTTGAAGGCGAGCGCCGCATTGAAGGCGGTGAGAGCATTGCTTTTTTAGCCACATGGAATGTTTCGATGCTACCGGCCGACTTGACTCAATGTCGGATGCAGTTCGATGGTGATGCTGATCTCACCTACGAAATCACCATGGCCACATTTGAATTTGTAGATTTCTTGATCGATGTGGTTACCGCTATGCGACTAAAACGGTCTCCCGATTTTTCCAAAACCTTTTATCGAAAACTCCTCAGGGTCGACGAGTAACTAAACCGTGACATTAGATTCGGCACATCGGCTTGAGGGAATACATTGCACGACAGTCACAAAGCCTCAAGATGGTAACGCTTACGCTTGAAATAGCATGCAAGGTTACGACGCAGTGATCCCTACAAGCCCAATCAAAAGCTTCGTCAAAAGTTAACCTTTTTGCAAAATGCTAACAACTCTCCATGGCACAATAAACGGTAGCCCTATTGGTAGTTAGGAGTGATAGTGTGCCCAATCCATCAAAGCACCTGCTGATTGGCTCAACAGAGCCATACAGTGGTAAGTCGGCCACCATAACAGGTCTGGCCTTGCAGCTTCAGGATCGCGGTATTGATATCGCCTACGCCAAACCTGTTGGCACTTGTCCCAGTGACGAAGCCGGTATTGATGAGGATGTCCGCTTCATTTCTAAAATCTTAAAATTACCTCCATCACGCCTAAGACCAACGCTTCTATCACTAGATGCTCAAACAATTGCGCAACAGCTAACTGACGAAAATGCTGCTATTGACCCACAGCAAATGGCCACCTACCTGGGAGGTCAGGGGGAAGACTTATTACTGATCGAGGGAACAGGTAACCTCGAAGAGGGCACCTTGTTTGGTTTATCGTTACCTCAGCTAGCCAAAATCACTGAAGCTCAGGTTATGTTGGTGGCTAGATTCCACTCGGTGCTCATTGTCGATGGCCTATTGGCAGCTAAGCAAAAACTAGGCGATCGTCTGATGGGGGTATTGATTAACGATGTCCCAGTAGAGCAGTTGCAGGACGTCACTACTAATGTCACAGCCTGTTTGGAGCGCCATGATATCCCCGTGCTAGGGATTTTACCGAGTACACCTCTAATGCGGAGCGTCAGCGTCGGTGAGCTAGTGCAACAGCTCAAGGCTGAGGTGCTTTGCTGCGAAGAACGGATGGATCTGATGGTTGAGAGCCTAAGTATTGGCGCGATGAATGTAAACTCAGCCCTCAAGTATTTTCGACTGGCCGATAACATGGCCGTAATTACCGGTGGTGACCGAGCTGATATCCAACTCGCTGCCTTGGAAACCGCTACTCAGTGTCTGATTTTGACTGGGCACATTGCTCCACGTCCTGACATCATCAGCCGCGCCCAAGATCTAGAAGTCCCTATTTTATCGGTTGATTTGGATACCCTGACCACCGTTGAAATCATTGAAAAGTCATTTCAACAGGTACGTCTCCAAGAACCCATCAAAGTCCAGTGCATTCAGCTGCTGATGGAAAAACACTTCGATGTAGAACGACTAATGACTGAGCTGAATTTGTCCTCTCCTGCAGTGACTGCTTAGGAATAGTTGAGATACAGCAGACTAGGATACGAGCGTAGGGACAAGGGTTTGGTAGAATTGGCCAGTCCCTTCATTCAAACTATATAAACCCTTGAGTCAGTCTCTTGATACTCCCATCGAATCACTTAGGGTAGATGACTTCTTGCAAGAGCTTGCTGCTATTCAGCAGTCGGGCTCAAAGCGTATAGCTATCTTAGGGTCCCGGCATGTACCTATTACTCATCTGCGGTTAATTGAGCTGATGAGTTACGCCTTGGTACTTGGTGGTAATCGTTTACTGACGTCTGGGGCAACAGGGACCAATGCCGCTGCTATCCGTGGAGCGATGAAAGCAGACCCAAACCTGCTAACGGTTATTTTGCCGCAGAGCTTGGATCGCCAGCCCAAAGAGTCCCGAGAGCAATTAGACTCCGTCATCCACCTAGTCGAAAACTCAGCCAATGACAGACTGGAATTAGCAGAGGCCAGCTCCTTGTGCAACCAGGAGATTATCTCGCGATGTCAGCAATTAATTTGCTTTGCTTTCCACGATAGTCATACCCTGCTGCAAACCTGCAAAGATGCGGAAGATCAGCGCAAGATTGTAACGCTGTTTTACTTTGATTAATGCTGTGAACTTACTATTGGCCCCCAACATTTTTTTGTATAGTTTGCCAATTGCGGCGTTCTTAATCTATTTGCCCTATATGTTGGTGGCGGCAGAACGGGTTAAGTTAGCTCAGTCTATGGATAGTCCATTCGAAGTATTCAGTCAGCCTCGTTTTTATACGGATAAATTGCCAGACCATGCCAAACGAGCAAACTGGGCCCATCAAAATTCGTTTGAGTCATTTATTATCTATGCTCCGGCAGCGGTGATTGCTTATATCACAGGTCAGGAAAGTAATGCTGCTCTGATGGCAGTGATAGCTTATCTGATTGCTCGTCTGCTGTTTTCAGTTTTCTATATTTTGAATGTGGCACCGTTGCGATCGCTCATGTTTGGCATCGGTAGCCTCAGTATTTTCAGCCTCTACCTAATGAGCTGCAAAACCATCTGGCTACAATAGCAACTAGTCGATTTACCCCACGATTCATTTCTCCCATGGCTTCTAACTATTCCTTTGATGTCGTCAGCGACTTTGACCGTCAAGAGCTAGTCAATGCACTTGATCAAGTGCGCCGTGAGCTCAAAAGCCGGTATGACCTCAAAGACACCAAAACAACCCTAGATCTGGGTGAAACCAATATTGCCATCGAAACCGCCAGCGAAATGACCCTAGAAGCAGTCCATACGCTGATTCAAACCAAAGCCGCTAAGCGCAACCTGTCGATGAAAATCTTCGACTATGGCAATATCGAAGCCGCCAGCGGAAACCGAATCAGACAAGACATTGAGTTGAAAAAAGGACTCAGTCAAGAAACCGCAAAAAAAATCTCGAAAATGATTCGTGACAACCTGAAAAAGGTACAAGCCTCTATTCAAGGGGAGGCGGTTCGGATTTCTGCAAAGTCTAAGGATGATTTGCAAGCTGCAATCCAGCTAATCAAAGAAGAAGACTGGCCCGTTGCTTTGCAATTTCAGAATTATCGCTAGCATGCAGGATGCTTAGCAAGCCCAGTAGAGAATGCACCTTAAACGTCCAACGTTAGTAATGTAGCCGTGGGCATAAAACCCAAGTCCTCATACAGTTGAATCGCCACCTTGTTTTTGCAAAACACCTGAAGACTCATCTGGGCATAGCCCTGCTCCTGAGCCCAACGTCTTGCATGGTTCATTAACCCACGCCCCAGTCCCTGCCGCCGATAGGCCGGTTCTACATAAACCAAATAAATATAAGCCTGAAGTGCTCCAGTCAGTTGATTGATAGATTGCCCTAACCAAAGACATCCTATGGCACTAGGTTGCCTCGCAGTAAAACCAACCCGTGAGGTACCAGATTTCTCTAACCACCAAAGCATTGATGGGCTTTCAAAATACAACTCAACAGTTTTAGTCAGATGTCCCAATTGAGTAGCCCCTAATTCTCCATAGGCACTTGCCATGGTCGTCACTAATCGCGAACGATCCAGACTAGAGCCCTCAATCAGTTGATATCCCTCGGGCCAGTCAGACACTAAAGCTAGCGAGTAAAAAATTCCCAGCCATAGCAAGATCCTCACCATCAATGGGAGCTGGAGCCATCATGTCGCTGGGTAGCCAAATACGTGCACTGACCGCCACCATAGCCACCAAAAAAACAATCAAAATCAGAAACGGAATCACATAGGAACGAATGATGGACATGGTAAAGCTCTACAAATCAGGATAAATGGAAATTATGTGATGCAGTGGCAACTGTCATTAAGTATCGTAACGTTTCTTAGGCAGTGACACTAAGAGGCAAAACTTCACTGTTAAGACTACAAATCGTCGTCATCTAACCCCGGTCTTGGCACAGGTGATATGGGCTGATAATGGAGTTGGCGTAACCACCACCAGCCGCCCACAGCAATAATCAACGAACACCAGCCCAATAGTGATTTCAGCAGCAAAAAGCCACCTACGGCGAACATTGCGCCAAACAGCAATAGTAATGCTGCTACGACTCTTTGAGACTCTAGACCCAGATTTTGCAAGGGTCTCACTCCTGTACGCTGACGCTGACGCTGCCAACCAGGACCACCGGGGCGTACGCGCCGATAAAAGTTATCCAGGGTCTCATCAGACTCAGGGGGTGTCAGGAGCATAACGATGATCCAAACCGCAGTAGTAATGCCTGCAGTCACTAACAAGCGCAGACCAAAATCAGAAATCTTGACCACCTCTAAAACACTAGTCAGCAGGCCAATGACAAACCCGGTCAACATGGAACTCAGCTCAGCCGCCGCATTAATGCGCCACCAGAACCAGCGCAAAATGAGTACAAGGCCAGGGCCTGTACCAATGGCAATCACCAAACGAAAAACTGTTGCCACATCAGAAGCAAAGAACGCTGCCATTGCTCCGAAAACAGTCACCAGCACCGACGTAAGTCGCCCTACATTTACCAATTCGGACTGGGTGGCATCGGGGTTAATAAATCGACCATAGAGATCATTGGTTAAATATGAGGCACCCCAGTTGATCAGGGTGGACACAGTACTCATAAAGGCCGCAATGAGTGAAGCAACTACCAGCCCCAGCACCACGGGGGGTAAAAAGTTAAGCATCAACTTGGGATAACCTAGTTCACGGTCGGCTAAATCTGGATAGATAGCCACTGCTGCCAGAGCGACGATAATCCAGGGCCAGGTGCGAATCACATAATGCAAAATGTTGAAAAACCAGGCCGCTTTTTCGGCTTCGTTTTCATCTTTGGCAGCCACTAAACGCTGAATAAATTCCCCACCACCATCGCTGCGACGAAACGCCCACCACTGCAAAAAGACATAGGCCATAAAAGCACTGGCGGGAATACCTGCCACTGAACTCCAGCCAATACCGCCGTCAAAGGTAATGGGTAATATGCTCAGAATATCGAACTCAGTATTTGCCTGAGCCTGATTCACCAAATTCTGCATACCGCCCACTTCGTTAATCGAGGCCACTGCTACCACTATTGCCCCAATCAACGCCAGGAAAAACTGAAAAAAGTCCGTGGCCACCACCCCCCACAGTCCGGAGAATCCAGCATAGAACAGCACCAAAATGCTGACTACAATCACACTCCACAGCTTCAGACTGTCGTTGGGTTCAATGCCCACGCTCTGCCACAGTTCCAGAGCATCCACCACCTTGACCATGGCCAACATGGCATAGCCGATGCCGATACAGTTGATGGGTACGGCAAATAGGAAGGCTTTGACACCGCGCAACACAGCAGCCGTTTGACCGCCGTAGCGAATCTCCGTCAGCTCCGCATCGGTCACCACTTCAGACCGTCGCCACAGCCGCGCAAACACATAGATCATCACCACATGGGCAATACCAAAGCTCCACCATTCCCAATTTCCGGCAATACCACGAGAGCCGACAACACCGGCCACATAGAGCGGCGTATCAATGGAAAAGGTGGTAGCGGCCATACTGGTACCGGCTAACCACCAGGGCAGGGAACGCCCGGACACAAAGAAATCAACCAGGCTACCGGAGGCTTTACGCGATAGGTAGACGCCTAGCACCATCGTAAAGATCAGGTAGGCCAATACAATTAGCCAATCAATGAGAAGCATGGGATGCGGGGAATTCTGAAGCAGTCGCCCAAATCATCCCACACGGGGTTGCTATCGCAAAAGATTGTCGCAAAATGTCGCTAATCAACGTTTTAGTCAGGGCTGATGCTGCTAAAAATCTTGATCTTGCTCAATTTCTTCAATAACCTGCAAACCACGGGGGTCACCCAGGTTCAGGATAGAAGCACGGGCATCATCCCGCACACCCAAATCTTCATCGTCGGCAAAAGTCTCGATCAACGCGTCAATAGCTGTGGCATATACCACGTTGTAGGTTAAGTCCTTACACAGTTCACCAATCGACCAGGCACAGTTGCTACGCACAACGGCAATCGGATCATTGCGCATGGTTTTGACCAATGCCGGAATTGCTTTGAGAATGGCTTCAAAGCTGATCTTTCCCATCTGGCCAAGGGCACTGGCTGCCCACAGCCTAACGACGGACATATCGTTCTCGATCGCTTCTACCAAGGGCGTAACAGCCTTCTCATTACGACAATTGCCCAAAGCCCAAACCACCGCTTTTCGCACATAGCCATGGGAATCATTGGTGAGTTGATCAATCAGGGCATCAACGGCTGTTTCGCTAGGGTTACGCCCCAGAGCATAAGCTGCGTTGACGCGTACCAATGGACTTTCGTCATCCAACAGCTCAATGAGCCGAGGTATAGCACGAGGCTCTTGGATTTTATAAAATGCGCGCGCCGCCAACATTCGCTGCTGTAGATTGTCTGACTGCAGCAGCGGCAGCATCTGCTCAGGGTTATATCGAGGAGTATCGTCCTCTAGTGAAATGTCATCTAAAGGATCGATAGGGGCATCTAAACCTATCTCAGTTTCTAAAATCTTAAGAGCATCAATATCGTCCATGGATTGAAATGAGTGATCAGTCCTTGATGAATGAATAAAATTTGGGTAATGGCCCTTATGAACCATTACCCAGCCTGTTTATAGAAAGTGCTAGCTTGGGGCTGCTGTAAACACAGCCCATCAATCTAAATCGAGGAAAGCACGGTACGGGCAGCCGCCAATGTATTAGCAATGTCGTCATCCGTGTGCTGTAAAGAGGTAAAGCCAGCCTCAAACTGAGAGGGTGCTAGGTATACCCCTTGCTCTAACATACCCCGATGGAAACGGCTAAATTTTTCCAGGTCCGACTTCTTGGCATCGTCATAGTTATGAACAGGGCCTTCAGTGAAGAACATACCAAACATGGCGCTGATGTTACCACCACAAACAGCATGGCCATTTTCACGGGCGATTTCTAGCAAACCGGTAATCAGCTGATTTGTTTTTGATTCAAGCTGCTCATAGGCACCAGAACGCCCCAAAATTTCGAGGGTCTTGATACCCGCAGTCATAGCTAGAGGATTACCTGACAGTGTACCGGCTTGGTATACCGGACCCGCAGGGGCAACCATTTCCATAATTTCGCGGCGTCCGCCGTAGGCACCAACGGGTAGACCACCGCCGATGATTTTACCCAGGGTGGTCAGGTCAGGAGTAACGCCTAGTTTTTCTTGTACACCGCCGTAGGCAATGCGGAAGCCGGTCATAACTTCGTCAAATACCAGCAGTGTACCGTTCTCTTCAGTGATTTCCCGAAGGCCCTCAAGAAAGCCTGCATCGGGAGTGACAAAACCAGAGTTACCAACAATAGGCTCTAGAATGACACCGGAAATTTCGTCAGGATTTTGTTCAAAGAGTGCTTTAACAGCTTCCAGATCGTTATAGGGAGCGGTGAGCGTCGCTGCCGTGGTGCTTTTGGGTACACCGGGAGAGTCGGGCAGGCCAAGGGTCGCCACACCTGAACCAGCCTTGACCAGGAACATATCAGCATGGCCGTGGTAGCAGCCTTCGAACTTAATGACCTTGTCGCGACCGGTAAATGCTCGCATCAATCGCAGTACAGCCATGCAAGCCTCGGTACCTGAATTGACGAAGCGCACCATCTCAATGCTAGGGACAGCGGCAATCACCATCTCAGCCAAAACATTTTCGAGGTAACAGGGCGCACCAAAACTGGTGCCTTTTTGTAGGGCCTCAACTAAGGCAGTGTTAACTTCATCATTGGCATGACCGCAAATCGCAGGGCCCCAAGTGCCGACATAGTCAATGTATTCGTTGCCGTCAACGTCCCAGATATGGGACCCCTTGACGCGATCAAATACGATAGGTTGGCCGCCAACGGACTTGAATGCCCGTACGGGAGAGCTAACGCCTCCAGGCATCAAGTTTTGGGCTGCCGCAAAAATCTCATCTGATTTAGTGGTTTTTAATGATGATGTGGTGGAAACCAACGGGCTCTCCTTATTGTTAAATTCGTTTGTTCTAAGGGATCAACTGACAACCCGCAATAGCTGCCGTTGTGCAAGGATACTGACTTGAATGCCTTCTTCATGCATCCGATGGATATTCTGTCAGGAGACCGCTTCGCCCTCCAAGAACGGCATTAGATTAGTGATGGCGAAGATTGCAGTATTCTCAATCCTATCGTTTGTGATTGCATCTATTGCAATATGTTAAGGAATGTAGCAATGCAGTGAAAGCCCGCAAACTGCGACAATAGGGCTGCACTGAGCTGACTGGATACTGAACTAACACGGATCATGAGTACCTCGCTTTCTTTCGTAGGCGCTATTCCCACTGACAAAATTCGCTACAACGATCAGGGTCTGGTACCTGCGATCGCACAAGATTATCTCGATGGCACAGTGCTAATGATGGCCTGGATGAACCAGGAATCATTACAGAAAACCTTAGAAACCGGTGATGTGTGGTATTGGAGCCGCTCCCGACAGGAGCTATGGCATAAAGGAGCCACCTCAGGCCATCTACAAAAGCTCAAGGCGATTCGCTACGACTGCGATAGTGATGCCCTACTGTTGTCGATTGAACAGGTAGGCGACATTGCCTGCCATACCGGGGAACGTAGCTGTTTCCATCAAGTGGATGGGGGGGTTACACCACCAACAGCGGATACGCTTTCTCAGGTGTATGGGGTGATTTGCGATCGCAAAGCCAATCCCAAACCCGACTCATACACCAACAAGCTATTCGCAGGCGGCGACAATAAAATCCTCAAAAAAATCGGCGAAGAATCCGCCGAAGTTGTCATGGCCTGTAAAGACGACGACCCTGACGACATCGCCGGGGAAGTGGCCGACTTGCTATATCACACCCTCGTAGCCCTAGCCCACCACAACGTAGACATCAAGGACGTCTATCGGAAATTACAATCGCGCCGATAACCTCATGTAGGGGCGTTCTATGGAACGCCCCTACATGATCAACCCATGGCACAATAGCAGTACAAATGCCCTATTTTGCCCATGGCGATCAAACCATCTCAAATCCAGGCGATCTTGCAGAAAAAGCGCAAAGACTTTCGTAGCTTTGAGAGTAGTAATCAATCAGGCTTAGAGGCCTATCAGGCAGCTTGGCAGGACTTATGTTCAACTCAACCTGAGCAGTTGCAAGATTGGCTAACCACCCATCAAAGGGGCAATGTCGGAGCCAGACCGCTAGAGCCACTGAGCAAACCAGGTGTTTGCCGAAGCAACCTGAGGTGGAGCAACCGTGAACATAGCTTGCAATGGGTGAGCGAACATCTGAGTGGGGTAACCACATTTGCAGTAGACGGTTCACAGATTTTTTCCAGCAAAGATCTATCGCTGCCCATTGCCTTAGTTCAGGTTGGTTGGTTTGAAAACCCTCACACGCCTGACGGGGCTTACACCAAAGATATTGAATTAAACATTCTCACCCCACGCGACTTAAGGGTTCACGATCCGTCCACCCATGCAGAGCGCATCGTCAATCTGCATCGATTTCAGATGGAAACGGAACGCCTAGTCAGTTACATCGAACAAGTAAAGGATCCAGAACACTGTCTGGTTTTTTTCGATGGATCTCTGGTGGCCACTTTTGCCGATGCCTATGAGGAAGATGCCCGGAAAGCCTATGTCAAGGCGCTTTTGAAATTATTACGGGCAAGCGAACATCACCGGGTCCCGCTAGTGGGATATGTGGATACTAGCTATGCCCATGATTTAACGACTCTTTTAGAACTGTTCATTGGTGTGGAGAAAATGCTTGCAGTCCATGATGCACAGATGCTGAGTCGTTTTATGGAGTGGGGGGATTGTACGCCAATATTTAGGTGCGATCGCACCGGCATTCTCGCCGACTACAAAGAACAGTCAGACCGCATCACCTTTACCTATCTGAAAACCAACCAAGGCCCCCCAGCCCGCATTGAAATGCCTCGCTGGATGCATGAAACTGCCCTTACCGACCAAATACTCAACTGGGTTAGAGCGGAAACCATAGTGGGTGGTGGTTATCCCTATGCCATTGAAACCGCCGATCAAACTGCTGTGTTACAAACTAGCGATCGCCAAATCTTTTTTCGAATCCTCCAAGACTGGGCCAGCCACGAACAGCTACAGCTGCGTTGGTCTCGCAAAATGATGAGCAAAATCCGCCGTCGCTAAAAGTAACAGAATATTACGACTTCTCATTTTCAAAGACAACACTACTTAGATATCACAGATATTTTTGATTTACAGATCAACTAAGCATTTGTACTCAGCCATAGTCAGGCAAATCGTTACAATTAAACCGCAGCCTCCCCAAGGCATCATCAAGCCTATCTATGGTCAATGAGGAAAATTATTGATTTTCATTGTGTTTAATTGAGTTTCCGTACATTTTTTTTAAGTGCTCTCCGCCATGTTCATAAACTTGGATCTAACGGAGGACGAGAACTCCCCATATAACTGCACTTTGGGTAGTGACAACAGCTACCCAGCAGTTTTTCCCTGGCACTGCACTAGCAAAAGGATTTGCACCCAATGACCTTACCTTTGTTAAGCTATCCCACCAGTTGCCAAAACCAGCGTGTGAGCGGTTTTGAAGTTCCCGGTGATGAGCAGCCCCGTATCTTTTCCACCACGCTGCTACCCGATGCTCAGGAAATTGAAACTCTAATCTTGGCTGCCTATCGCCGCATCTTTAATGAGCAACAGCTTTTAAGCTGCCATCGCGATCGCTTTTTAGAGTCTCAGTTGCGTAGTTCTCAGCTATCTGTCCGTGAATTTATTCGAGGATTGCTGCTATCTGAATCCTTTAGACGGCTCAACTATGAGTGCAGCAACAACTACCGTTTTGTCGACATGTGTGTTCAGCGTGTGCTGGGCCGCCGAGTATATGATCAGCGTGAAACCCTAGCCTGGTCAATTGTGTTAGCCACCGAAGGCATCCAAGGTTTTGTCAATGCATTGCTTAACAGCGATGAATACATGAATAACTTTGGTGAGGATACTGTGCCCTACCAGCGTCGGCGCATTTTACCTCAGCAATCTATGGGTGAAATCCCATTTGAGCGCATGCCTCGCTACGGTAGCGCACATCTAGAACAACTTAAGGCGTTAGGATATGACTTTGCCGGTGGTGGGGATGTGCTCTTCGGCGATGGTATGCCTCCAGAAGGGTTACGGAAAGTTGGGGCAGTCCTTACAGTGGCAGGTGCTGTCATACTCACCAGCGGAGCTGTCGCCGTTATTCTCTCCTGGTTCGGTTGGCTGAAGATTTAACAGTCAATCTCAAGCATGCCAACCTGCATCAGGTAGGCCAATAAAAAGAGTTCGGCAGTCAGGAAATGGATCCATTTCCTGACTGCCGAACTTTATGGTTAACGACATTACGTAGGGTCGCCACCGTCAAGTAATCTCTGAGACATTACTCAGGAAAACAGAACCTATCGTCGTCATCTACTCCCACTCATTAAATGTAGGCGGAGCCTGACGTTGTCTAGCTCGACGGGTATCTTGCCAAGCACTACCGATCCCTTGCAAAATCCCCCGCCCCACTAAACCAATTCCTCGTCCCACTACCTCGGTAAGCACATACACTACGCTACTGCCCACTAGCGCAATCATGGCTCGAACGCGAGGGCTCAAGGCATCGCGAGTTTCGAGTAGTAGAGTCATCGCCCAGGGTAACCCCGATAGCTGATCGAGTTCAGCACGACGAGGAGCATAAATCGGTGTCAGCATCATACCCCTTGGCCCTAAGGTATAAAGACGATACTGGCTCTCAAAGATGGCCGTAGGCTCGTTAACCAAATGATTGACACGATAGCGCCAAGATAGCTCATTACGAAAGCGCTCAATGTCACGGGTAGAAATAATCCGACGACTGTATAGTCCCTTTTTGATCACTTCCACATCTGCCAAACGATTGAGTAAGGGTTGCATCACAGCGTTCCCAACTTGGATCAACAGATTTTCTAACAGTTTCTCACTCTGGACCAATGCCTCAGGTGTGGTTGCAATATAAGTGGTCCCATCAATCACCATGGCATCCTGAAACAGCCAGTGGGCCAACAAAGCTGGTAATAGTGGAATATGCGCCAGAATATCCTGCTCAACCGTATCTTTTTCTTGATAGAGCACAGCCACAAGCTCTTGCTCGACACCATTTAACGGCACAGTGTAATAACGGCCAAAAAACTCCTCGATGGTGGCAACCCACAAATCTCGCAAAATCTGGGGTGATTTGTCCCGTAGCTGTCCGGGCTGTAAAGCCGATTGCCGCAGGTCGTCCAATAAATCTTCAAACTGCCGCAGAATGATAAATAGGAGCTCTCGTTTTTTATCAAGGCGGAGAATATCAATTTCTAACGGTTCTGACGTCGTATTTTCTAAATCAGTTTGGAGCTTTTCGAAGACAGCTTCAAACACCATGTTTTGGACATCACCGCTACGTAGACTTAGGTTCGCAGGTCCTGTGGCCGTCACAGCAGTAGTGCCTAGGGCACTGGGCATTGGAGCTGCCAATTCCGTTGACTCTCGCTTAGATAAACGAGGGCTTACATTCTTTTTCACCCAGCCTGCATCTGCATAGTTACGCGTGGACCAAAGGTGCTTGGTAAACCAGCGAGCTGCTTTGAGTTCCCGCATTTGTCCTGACAAAATCTGGCGTTCCAGCCAGGATAGGCGAGAACGCCTGAGCTGAGCTGAGGTTTTGGCAAGCTGCCGTTCAATTTGAGCTAACCCTGCCAGCCGCATACTCAAACGCATCGCAGTCAGGGGGTCAGGAATCTGTGGAAGTTGTTTGGAGCGCTGTTGCTCAAGGTTATCAACAACGGCTCCTCTTGCTACCGTACGAATCAGCTGAGCCAGCTCACGTACAGGCATACTGCGAGTGCCATAACCATTGGCTCCTACCTGACGAGCTGCTGCTTCAAGAACGGGCTCGTCACGGGCACTCAGCATCAAAACAGCCAGCTTAGGAAATTCGGTTTTGATGGATTTACATAACTGTAACCCTGAACTAGTAATGGGTTCAGAGCCTGTATCGCTAGCTCCTAACCCCAAATCAACAATCACTAGATTAATGGGACGCTGTCCACGCAGGGTGGGATCAGTAAAGGCTTTGGATTGGGTGAGATCGCACTTCCGCAAAATCGCCATCGCCTCAGCCGCATTGGCTGCTTCAGCCGCAATTTGAAATCCAGGTAGTTGCTCCAACCAAACCCGCAACCCCAACCGAAAGGTGGGATCTTCGTCCACCAGCATTAATTGCAAGGTAGGTTCACTCATACCGCCTGATGTCATCTCACCGTTCTAGTATCTCCCACGGGCTGAACTTTGCGATGCTGATGACTGTTATCTATAGGAATATGGCCCCCAAACGATAGGCGAACTACTCATAATCATCCTCGTAGTCATCCTCTTCCTCGTAATAGTCGTCTTCATAATAGTCATCATCTGCAGGTGCTCGCAGGGATTCGATATAAGCGCGCTCGGCATCCCAAATGGCAATAGCATTACTAGCTTCGCGGTATAGGGCTCGACCGGGAGCAATCCGAGCGGCAACTGCGATCGCATCTGACAATCTACCTTCGTATGCCAATTTCTCAGCTTCATTCAAAATCGGCCGATCTTCAGCAACCTGAATCCGAGTTGTCCACTCTTTGATCGAATCCTGAGCCTGACTATACAGTGCCCGTCCCTTCTGAATCTTTCGAGCTTCAGTAATGGCATCCCGTAGCTTACCTTTACTCGCCAGATCCAAAGCCTTGCTGTAAAGAGGCTGATCTTCTAAAACCTGAATTTGTTTCGTCCACTGAGCAATATTTGTTTGTGCATCTATCCGTAGAGCTCTGCCCTGCTGAATCTTGCCAGCCTGAGCAATCGCCGCTTGTAAACTCGCCTTATCTCCCTTATCTGCCAGCTGTTGAGCCTGCGCCAAAAAGGGGCGATCCTCAATCCGCTGAATTTCTTTTGACCAGTGGGCAATCAAGGTTTGAGCCTGCTGACGCTGAGGTCGATCAGCAGCAACTACCTGAGCTTGTTCGATAGCAAGCTGCAATGCACCTTTTTGATTGAGATTAGCTACAAGTGCTGCTCCATAGAGCTGTTGCAAATCCTTTAGCTGATTGTTCCACAGCATCAATTTAGCCTGAGCCTCGCTGTAAAACAGACTGTCATTCCCAATGCGCTGTGCTGCCTGAATCGCCTCTCGCAGATTTAGGATATCTCCATAGATAGGCTCCCAATCCTGACGAAACTTAGCCAGTCGCTGAGCATGGGCAAACAAAACCAAGTCCTTGGCCTCAGGCTCTATCGCTAAATCTACCGGTACCTGTTGAATGATAGTGATGGCTCCATCTAGATCTTCCTGCTCCCACTTTTGAAAGCCATAGTTCAGAAGACTCACAGCCCAGTCATCTACTAATGGCTTGGCCTCGGGCCATGCTTGACTTTGTACATCGATCTGCCGAACCAACGCCAAGGCTTCTGCCATATTTTCTATGTTGCCGCTACCAGCCAGGGTCTTGGCTTTGATCAAGTTACGCCTGGAATCTTCTTCTCGCTGAATAAACTGCCCTAAGTAACGATGACGATCCTTCAGCCAATAATCACTGGTTAAGCGCTTCATGGCACGCAACTGCTTGCGTGCACCGCTCCAGTTTTGATTACCAATCGCTTCTGTAACAGCAGCTGTAATCTCTCTTCCCGTTGTCCACTCTTGCTCCCAACGCTCTAACGCGGTCTCAGCTTCTGGGTAGATCTCTGCCCGGGAGGGGATAACCTGCAACAACTGGGTTGCTCGGTCCAAATGTCCCGTTTGCATCCGCTTTTGCGCCAGCTTAAACAGGCCCTTAGACCATCGATTAGCCACTTCCTCAGAGTCCTTATATAAAGGATGAGACTGATCCCAATTGGCAATGAGCTGGACACTAGCAACTAAATCTCGCTCAGAACCTGATACGGATGCTTGCCTGGCACAATAAAGTCGTTCGCTATCTGCACTAAATATAGAAATGTCATCACATTTGGGCAAAGGGGGTAAGCGAGTAATCATTGCGATCGCCCAAAGACCTAGCGCACTTGATGACGCCAATAGAAACAACCATAATCCTGAACAGAACCAAGTTTGTCGGCCTTTTGGCCGCCCACCTCTAGGCTGACGCAGAGCCCCCTCACTTCCAGTAGGCGCTACAGAAGATGAACTAAATTGCTGCGGATCGGTAGGCGTAGCTGTCATTAGCGGCAATGTCCCAGAAAATATAGGCCGACATGGGGCTCCCCCGAGAAATCCGGGAAATTCTCAGTGTGGAGCCTGTAGAAACCACACTAGACCTGACTGTTGTAACGCAAGTCATCAGGTCCGTAAATGCCCTAATTGGCTTAATTCGCTAAAGCTCACCTCAAAAAACGTACGTGGATATGACCCGTTTTTTATCTGACCATTGCTCCACCAAGGTACTGACTGAGTTAGGAAGGCTGTTAGGGACTAAACCAAAAATTTTGCTGTCATTGTAGTGGCAATTGACCGAATTACACAGGTTTTTGATAAAAACCTTTGTCAAAAAGAATATTTAGAGCCTTGTCCTGAGACGTTTCAAGGCCATCAACCAGAAGAAAGTAAAGTTAGCAGCCTCCTGGGCACGCATTTTAGCCAAGTGCATAGTGGGTAAGACGCTGTTGCCTTTCGTGCTCACGACGATTCTGGCGATATTCAATATAGTCTTGATAGGTTTGAGGTAGCCACCAGGCAATAGTTGATTAGTAAAAGCTCACTCAAATTAATCATAGATCGACGAACAACTGCCCATAAAAAAGCGGCAGGTGATCAACACCTACCGCTCTTTAGTCAACAATTATCGATGCTCGTAAGCGTCAATGAATTAATTGCAAAGTAACCTTAGTAGTCAAAGTCACCCATACCGCCGCCAGCGCCAGCGCCAGCTGCTTCCTTAGGCTCAGGCTTATCGACAACGATACACTCAGTGGTCAACACCATAGCCGCAATCGAGGCAGCATTCTGAGTGGCAGAGCGAGTTACTTTCGCGGGGTCAACGACACCAGCTGTCAACATATCAACGTACTCGTTAGTCGCTGCATTAAAGCCAATGTTGAATTCCTTTTCTTTGACTCGTTCAGCAACAACCGCACCGTTCTGACCAGCATTCTCAGCAATACGCTTGAGGGGAGCAGTCAGAGCACGAGTCACAATTAGAGCACCTGTCAACTCTTCACCAGCGAGGTTAGCGTTGGACCACTCTTCAAGGCCGGGCGCTAGATGAGCCAGGGTAGTACCCCCCCCAGGAACGATACCTTCTTCAACAGCAGCCTTAGTGGCGTTGATCGCATCTTCTAAACGCAGCTTGCGGTCTTTCATCTCAGTTTCGGTAGCAGCACCGACTTTGATCACAGCCACACCACCGGAAAGCTTAGCCAAACGCTCCTGCAGCTTCTCCTGGTCATAACTAGAATCAGACTCTTCGATTTGACGACGAATCTGCTCGCAGCGTGCCTTCACATCCGCTTCGTTACCTTCAGCAACCAAGGTGGTGTTGTCCTTAGTCAAGGTGACACGGCGAGAGGTGCCCAGCATCTCAAGGCTGACGTTGTCGAGTTTGAGACCAGCGTCTTCAGTGATTACCTGACCACCAGTCAAGACAGCAATATCTTCTAGCATGGCCTTGCGGCGATCGCCAAAGCCAGGAGCCTTGACAGCAGCTACGTTAAGAACGCCGCGTAGACGGTTAACAACGAGAGTAGCTAGCGCCTCTTTCTCGATATCCTCAGCAATGATTAGTAAGGGCTTACCAGAGCGAGCAACTTGCTCAAGCACAGGGACAAGATCCTGCACAAGGGCGATTTTCTTATCAGTCAGTAGTAGGTAGGGATCATCTAGAACCGCTTCCATGCGCTCAGTATCAGTCGCAAAGTAAGGGGAGATATAACCCTTGTCAAAGCGCATGCCCTCAGTGATTTCCAGCTCAGTCGTCATGGACTTGCCTTCTTCAAGAGAGATAACGCCTTCACGGCCTACTTTCTCCATGGCTTCGGCAATCATTTTGCCGACTTCTTCATCGTTACCAGCAGAGATAGTACCTACCTGGGCGATGGAAGTAGAGTCACCAACAGGCTGAGCTTTTTCAGCAATTCGCTCTACCAGATAAGCAGTGGCTTTTTCGACACCGCGCTTAAGCGCGATCGCATTTGCACCTGCCGCTACGTTACGTAGACCTTCTTTAACAATGGCGTGGGCTAGTACAGTTGCAGTGGTAGTACCATCACCAGCTGCATCATTAGTCTTGGAAGCCGCCTGTCGGATTAGAGCAACACCGGTATTCTCAATGTTGTCCTCTAGCTCAATTTCCTTAGCGATGGTGACACCATCGTTAACGATTTGAGGAGAGCCAAACTTCTTTTCAAGGACAACGTTACGCCCCTTGGGACCAAGGGTAACAGCAACAGCCTCCGCCAAAGTATCCATACCCTTTTCAAGGGCACGACGAGCATTCTCGTTATATATAATGCGCTTAGCCATGAATTAACCTATGTTTCAGAACGTTTGAGATGAGTCTGGGGGTGGGGACAAGAAGCAGAGTTCTTGAGTTTTTAATTTTGAGTTTTGAGTTCTTAGTTAAGAAGACCAGGCTTTAGTAGAACCACAAAAAGTCAAACATTCCTGACTTTAAGAAGTCGCCCTCAACTCAAAACCCAACACTGAAAACTCAAAACTAAATTGACATTTAGCCAACGACTGCCAAAATATCCTTCTCAGATAGCAGTACATAGTCGTCACCACCAAGCTTGATATCAGTACCTGCATACTTGGAGTAGAGGACTTTATTACCAACTTCTACATCGGGAGCCTGACGACTGCCATCATCGCCACGCTTACCAGGACCAACAGCAGTGACTTCGCCAACCTGGGGCTTTTCCTTAGCCGTATCAGGCAGCAAAATACCGCCAGCGGTTTTCTCTTCAGATGCGCTGACTTTAATAAGAACGCGATCACCTAGGGGAGTGACGCTTGAAACACTCAAAGAAATGGCTGCCATAGTTTTCTCCGAACTCTGATAGATCAATCATTCGGCAATTGCACCAGGGCGGTATTAGCGCACCTGAGCAGTCCCCCTTAAACCTTGCCCACACCCAGAACTGGAGTTTTTCTGTAATGGAAACTACAGAGTTCAACTTGGACGTGACTTGTCAACAAAAGGGGTTAATAGGGGAAGAAGCTGCAACCTAGACACGGTTTAGCACTCTCTATTGCCGAGTGCTAATTTATCGTTTGAGGAGCTTTGATTGCAATACATTCAGGGGTACGGGTTCCCGAACTCAGCATAGGGTCCCAGCATTGACACAACTTCATGGTTTCCACACATTGATCTTTATCATTACTTCAGGTTGGATTAAAAATTCCCCGTATTATTTATATAAGTGGGTGACATCTGTAGTTCTTGATACACGTTTGATTAGTGCATATGCTGACACGCTGTCTAGCTGTTGCTAACCCCATGACCTGCAAACTTTTCTACTTGCTCCTGGCAATCGCTCCCCTGTGGATACCTGGGCTACATAAAGCGGCCACTGCTCAGGCATCAGCTGAAATATCTCTTCCCATTACTCCAGCGATAGAGCCAACAGCCTCTACACCGACAAGTATTCAACCAGCAACATCGGCTACAACTGTCATTCAGCAAGCTAATCAGTTCACGATCACCGGTGGGCAATCCTCAGGCAACCCTGCGCCCAACCTGATCCATCAGTTCCAGCAATTTGATCTGAAGTCGACTGACGAAGCAAATTTTGTAGTCAATCCCGACGTCGCTAACGTCATTAGTTTGATCAATAGCGCTCAACCTTCATCCATTGACGGCTTGTTAAAACTCACCAGCAACGACCCTGATTTAGCAAGCAGTGCAAATCTTTTTCTAGTCAATCCTGCTGGCATTATCTTTGGTGAAAATATCAGCCTCAATTTACCAGCAGACCTAACTGCGACTACCGCATCAGCACTATTGTTTGACAATACTTACCTGCTATCCATAGACGGTAACGTCAGTGAAATAGCGTTACCAACGAATGAAGTGTCAGGGGTATCATCCATCAACGTGAGCTCACCAACCCTTAATAACCTCACTGGTGAGCCCACCGGCTACCTCTTGCTATCAACTCCAAATAGCTCTGCCATATCAGACCCGCTGGCAGCAACCCTACCTACAGGCAGTATTGAAAACCAAGGTAACTTACAAGTAGCCCCACATGCAGCAATTAACTTAGTTGGTCAGTATGTCCAAAACGACGGCAATTTAATTGCACCAAGCGGCATCGTAAATCTTGTAGCCAAATCTGGAGACAATTTACTACACCTAAGTCAACCAGGTAGCCTAATCTCATTGGATGTCATTCCAGCCGATACGCTTGAGGTTTTATCACCGGTAGCTGGCAATTCATCTACGGCGGCATTACCTTCGACAGCCATAGCACAATTACTAACAGGCGGAGAAGAAGAAAGTGCAACAAAAATTGTCAACAATCCAGACGGATCTCAGACACTGGCAAGCGCTCCCTCTCTGACACCTAGACCAGGCACAGTTTTAGTTCGGGGGGAAGTAGATGTTTCAAATAACATGCCTACGAACCAAACTAGCTCCCCAGGTACCGTTAATATCTTAGGCGACCAAATCAATCTTATCGGCGGCGACATCAATGCCAACGGCGTTGATCAGGGCGGCACCATATTCATTGGGGGCATGCCCGTTATTGATAATTTTCGTGCCGCCTACGTTGTAGTTGGTCGTGGCTCAGAGATTACGGCCAACGCATCAAAAGGCACTGGCGGAACTATCCATATATGGGCTGACGACACCCTCAAGTTTTATGGATCAGCCACAGCAACTGGCGTAGATTCAGCTCGTGATGGCAGCGTCATTATTAATACTGACAATGTGTTAGATATTCGACAGCAAGAGGATACAGGCTTTAGATAGGACACATTCTTGTTGCCTATAACCACCTGCAAACTGTTGACTATTTCTCCGGCACCCATCAGTTAATTGGCATCTGAGCAATAGCAATACCGAACATTTGAATAGACAAAGAGGGGGCATGGTGATCACCATGGCCCCTCTTTAATGCACACAAAACACTTTATCAGCAGGAACAGATATACGTAATTTCACCCTAATTCAATTAAGTTTGATGTTTATTTTCAATAAAGACTCAGTATTTTCAAGGGTATCGCCTCCAAAAAAATGCCACTCTATAAACACACAGAAGCCTTTTCTAACAGGGTCAAACAGCTAATTCAATCCACACCAAGACATTAGCAGTGCATTAAAACATCAGTTCTTTTTGATACATCACCCACTTTGGGTATCTCCTAAACTTCGAGGCGTTACTTATGCGAATATCTGTTCCCTCCGCTCACCAAATCGGTGTAGCTAGTCTTTGCAGTGCTGCTTTATTGACCATGTCTGGCACAACTACACAGGCCGCTTGCTTCACCACCAACGGTTGCCATCAGAATGGATTAACGTTTAGCGAAGCATCTAGTAGCTTCAGCATTACAAATGTGACTGGACTCGGCACCCAGACCAATCCATTTGTCATTTATCAAGATGTGCAAGGACTAGACATCTCATTAGCGATTGACGGCTTCAAAGACGCTCAGCATCACGCTATTTTTAATCGACCAGGCTTTGCAATCAGTATTGTGTCCCGCAACCTCACAGGAGCATTTTGGCGCTTCTATGACCATGAGTTGCAAGAAACAGCCGGTCAAAGCAGTGGTGAGAATGACGGCCTTTCATTTGCCCAAGGCATTGGTCCCATTCGTCCTTATGCATCTAGCCACTATGACCAAGCTGATGAAGTCACAGATGTACGGGATTTTATTAATTTCCATCGTGGCGAAGGCGTCAAACCTGGAGAAACAGCACGATTTGACTACTACATTACCGATACAATTCCCAACCAACGCTTTTATATACGTCAGCGCCCTGACTATCGTCCTAATACAGTACCAACGGCCCCTATCACTAAACTAGCAACTCCACCACAAACACCTGAGCCCGTCCCCACAGTCCAGACACCAATCACTGAGCCCTCCGTAACGAACAAGCCACCTTCCGAAATTCCTACCCATGTGGCAAAAAATCTCGAAAAGTCAAGGGTCAAACCTCAGTCAGTGCCAGAACCATCCACTATGAGTATGGGCCTTTTAGGCATTCTCTTAGGTAAATGGCAGAGGGATGCTAAGAGCGCTCGTAAGCCACAACCAAAAAAATAACTTAAATTTACATAAGGAATTCAAAAGGTCTCTGACTATAGCAAATACAAGTGCCATGGATGATACATCTAGTGATAATCTGTAACATGGCACTTTGAAAGTAAAAATAAAATTAAAAGTCGCCGCAGTAGCTAATACCCTTAGGATAAGGCGCAAGCATGGTCACCACTGCACAGAAAACAAATACTGGCTATATCACTCAGATTATTGGCCCTGTTGTAGACGTTAAGTTCCCCGCTGGCGAGTTGCCCAGCATTTATAACGCCCTCAAGATCGAAGGCACTAACCCCGCTGGTCAGACTGTTTCTGTTACCTGTGAGGTACAGCAGCTACTAGGAGACAGTCAGGTAAGAGCTGTGGCAATGCGCTCCACCGACGGCTTGGTTCGGGGCATGGAAGTAGCTGATCAAGGTTCGCCCATTAACGTACCGGTCGGTCCTCCCACCTTAGGTCGCATCTTTAATGTTCTTGGTGAGCCCGTGGATGAGAAAGGTGATGTGGATATGTCTACTACCTTACCTATTCACCGAGATGCTCCCAAGCTTACCGAACTGGAGACTAAGCCCTCCGTATTTGAAACAGGTATTAAAGTTATTGACCTCCTAGCTCCTTACCGTAAGGGTGGTAAAACCGGTCTCTTTGGTGGTGCTGGTGTAGGCAAGACCGTACTAATTCAGGAGCTAATCAACAATATTGCGCTACAGCACGGTGGTGTGTCTGTGTTTGCAGGTGTAGGTGAGCGTACCCGTGAAGGGAACGACCTCTACAACGAATTTATTGAATCCGGTGTAATTAATGCCGATGATTTGGGCCAGTCCAAGGTTGCCCTGGTATACGGTCAGATGAATGAGCCCCCTGGTGCTCGTATGCGTGTAGCATTGTCTGCCCTGACAATGGCTGAGTACTTCCGCGATGTTAACAAGCAGGACGTTCTGTTGTTTGTTGACAACATCTTCCGCTTTGTACAAGCGGGTTCTGAGGTATCTGCACTACTTGGTCGTATGCCTTCTGCGGTAGGTTATCAGCCCACCCTAGGTACTGACATGGGTGACCTTCAAGAGCGGATTACATCTACTCTAGAGGGTTCCATTACGTCTATTCAGGCCGTATATGTACCTGCAGACGACTTGACTGACCCAGCTCCTGCAACAACATTTGCTCACTTGGACGCAACCACGGTACTTTCCCGTGGACTAGCATCTAAGGGTATTTATCCCGCAGTAGATCCCCTGGATTCTACGTCCACGATGCTCCAGCCTGATGTTGTTGGTAGTGAGCACTACGCAACTGCCCGTTCGGTTCAATCTATTCTGCAGCGCTATAAGGAGCTTCAGGATATCATCGCAATTTTGGGCTTAGATGAGCTATCTGAAGAAGATCGTCTAGCGGTTGCTCGTGCTCGTAAGATTGAGAAATTCCTTTCTCAGCCTTTCTTCGTAGCTGAAATCTTTACTGGCATGTCTGGTAAGTATGTTTCTCTTGAAGACACCATCAAAGGTTTCAATATGATTCTAGCTGGTGAGTTAGATGAGATTCCTGAGCAGGCTTTCTACCTTAAGGGTGACATTGAGGAAGTCAAGGCTGCTGCTGAGAAAATGAAGGCTGAAGGTTAAGCAATAGCTTATTTCATCTTTAGAAAATTGCGGTTGTGTGAGTGGTGAGTAGTGAATTGTTAATGGAAGGCGTTGCCCTTCTCCAGACATTTGTTCACTATTGGCTGCTCACTCCTCACTATTCACATTTAACTTTTAGAGTCTTATGGCATTAGCAGTGCGCGTAGTGGCTCCCGACAAAACGGTTTGGGATGCCGAAGCGGAAGAGGTAGTGCTACCTAGTACTACTGGTCAGTTAGGTATTTTGAGCGGTCACGCTCCGTTGCTAACAGCGCTAGATATTGGCGTTTTGCGTGTGCGGGCTGACAAAAATTGGGTTGCGATCGCCCTTATGGGCGGGTTTGCTGAAATAGAAAATAATGAAGTCACCGTCCTAGTCAACGGTGCCGAACGCGGAGATAGTATTGACCTGGCAGCTGCTCAGGAAGAATACACATCTGCAAAGTCAGAAGCTGACAACGTTGCTTCTGATGATAAGCAAGCGGGGATTCAAGCTAGCAAATCCCTAAAAAGAGCACGGGCTCGAGTCCAGGCTGCTGGTGGCAGCGTCTAGACCTAGTTTGGCTCACAAAAAGATAGAGACATCTTGAATCAAAGGGTTCTGTTGACAGTAGTTAGCAGAACCCTTTGATTTAGCAGCAAGAAATAGGCCATTAACATTCTAAAAAAAGGCCCACCTGCTTCACAACAGATGGACCTCTTATCGATATAAAGTCAACCTAGATCATGAACTACCAGTAAAAGCAACGTTGGGGAATTTATCAGCAGCCTTTTGCATAGGCTGAGTTTTGCCCCCTTCCTGCCAATAGTTGATGATTTCAGTAGCCTGGTTCAAGAGATCAATACGTTCTTCTTCGACAATCCAAGTCTTGGATTCAAGCTCTGTCTTCATCTGATCCCACGCATCATTACGGGGCCAGAAAAAGTAAGAGGTCAGCGGACTCGATCCCTTGCCCACTACTTGATCCACGGCGAGAGCCACATCCTTGTCGAGCCAGAGAACCTTTAAGATAAATCGAGACAATGCAAACCTCCGCTGTACGCCTCTTGGCTTCAAAACTACACGGTCTAGCTTAAACTACACGGTCTATAATTCTAGCGCATTCGTTACCTTAAGCACATCGAAATTAGCTTATCCACTTAAAAAATGTCTATGCCTATTGCTTTAGCTATCTTTGATATCGACGGTGTTGTCCGTGATGTCAGCGGCTCCTATCGCCGCGCCATTGCAGATACAGTCGAACACTTCACCCAAGGACATTATCGGCCTACCCCTACTGATATTGACCAGCTCAAAAGTGAGGGCATTTGGAACAACGATTGGAAAGCGTCCCAAGAGCTCATTCATCGTCATGGTCAAGTCTCAGATCGTACTTACAACACCGACTATAAAGCCATCATCACTTACTTTCAGGAACGTTATCGGGGCACTGGCGATGACCCTAAGCAATGGACTGGCTACATTACCCAAGAACCAGTCCTCATGAGTGCTCAATACTTAGCTAAGTTAGCCCATGAGGGTATCCCCTCAGCCTTTTTCAGCGGGGCCACGAGAGGGTCTGCCAACTATATTCTGCAACAACGGATTGGATTATCTGACCCCATCTTGATTGCCATGGCCGACGCCCCCAGTAAACCGGACCCGACAGGGCTTTACATGACGATTAAACAACTCGAAGCAACAGTACCATCTGGACTTCCGGTTTTATATGCCGGGGATACAGTTGCCGATATGGCGACAATTAAAGCAGCTCAAACTCACTGCCCTGAACGCCTATGGCTGGGTGTTGGTGTTTTACCCCCTCACGTACAGGCCGATGTGATCTATCGAGATCGCTATAGCAAAACTCTTCAAGAGGCTGGAGCCGATCTGGTATTGAACCATGTTGAACAATTAACTCCTGAGAAAATTCAAGCATTAATCCAGTCTCAAAATGACTAATCAGGCCCAGGAACCAGTCCCCCGAAAGGCACAGTCGGTAACATTAGCTACCACTTGAATGGTACGTTAGGCGACAGTCATTCACTCGTCCGTCTAAATCACGACCTAAGTACCCGTTAAGCCCCATGAGCCTATTGCCATTGTTACTCACACTGTCTGTTGCTCCCGTCTCCTTTATCATCCCTACAAAAAATACACCAGAGCATCATCCGTCAGTCATCACTGAGTTTTCGGCACAGGCGTCTGCCAGCATTAGGGCTGCCAACATTGGGGACATTGCACAAAATACGGGACAAGTCGTGCCTCGCATTCAAGAAGTACGACCACTGCCGGGAGGACTGGACGATGTACCTGTTTTTAATAGCAACAGTCCCGAGATTATTGCAGCAGAAGGTATTTTATTATCCACATTCCCTTCGAGAGGAAAGGCACAGCCCTCAGCCCATCTAGATTATGCTTTTGAAGGGCGTTTTGACATTTTTGACCACCATGTTGTGCAGGCGCGAGGAGACAATGACACCCGCACTCGATATCTGGGAATTGTGGTCCACAATCCCAGTCGTAAACCTGTCACACTAAGATTTCGTGAAGCTGCCAGCTACCTCAGCCAAGAAGCGCCCTGGCATGGTCGTAATGACGTGGAATTTAATCTAGCTAGCAATCAGTTCTCAGGTCCAGGCAGTCGCCTGATGAACGAGATCCTGAGAGATCGGCGTCAGCCCTTCTGGCCTAGGGAAATTACCATTCCCCCTAGGGAAAGCTATCTGCTGATGAATGCCCCATTACCAGTCCGTAGACTATCTGTCGCCACTGATGGTAGCCTCCCAGCTAATAGTGAGCTATTGCCCCCACTCCCCAACAGCCTGGGAGGCCGTCGCAGTAATGCCCGCTCCACACTGATGCGTCTCTCCAGCGATGGCCCCGTATATATCGCTAGCTTGGCCATGTTTGCTCCTCGTACTGCCAATGGAGAACGGGTTCCCAGCCTAGCTGAATGGCTTCAGATACTAGCCAATGGCACTCTAGTCACACCACGTGACCAAGCCCCTAGTCGACCAGGGCGCAAATCCACACCCTTTATCTATGGTAGAGTAGCCGGAGTTAGCCGTGGTTCACGCTGGCAGGCTCGTCTAACCGATAGACGCTCTGCACAACTTTCAATTCCACCGATGGGAGAACAACTTTCCTATGCCATTAGCACGGTGGACCATAATACCTTTGGCACGGGGCAGATACAAAGCGCTCCCATGCTCAGACGATATGACGATACAGCACATCGAGCCCATGGAAACTATGGCACTGAATATGCGTTGACCCTACCTTTGCATAACCCAACGGATCAGCCTAAAACAGTCGCTCTATCTGTACAAACCCCCTTACAAAACGAAACTATCAAAAATGCTCTGACTTTCTTAACTCCGCACGACTCCCGTATTTTCTTTCGCGGCACCGTTCTGTTCCTGTATGTCAATGATCAAGGAGAACGTCGCGCTGATTACATCCATCTTGTACAGCGTCGAGGACAAATGGGTACACCTTTAATAGAGCTAACTCTGGAACCTGATGAAGCAAGATCTGTAGAAGTTCAATTTTTGTATCCCCCAGATGCAACACCACCGCAGGTCCTAACTCTAACAACCTATAAATAAGAGAAGGATGTCAGAAACTAGCAAGCAGACCCAGGCCTCTACTGATTGATATAGCGGCATGGCTGATCCTCAGCAAGAATGAATGCGAACCAAAGTTACGCACTTTTACCGTTGCAACTATTTAGCTGGCTTTGGGTAGTCATAGGGCTTTGGATGACCGCTATGACCATAGGCAATGGCATGGGGGCTCACATCATGAGGGCTCACATCAGAGTGAGGGCTCACTTCTTTCTTGGGAATATCATTTTTGGGCTTAGACTTTTTCACCGGAATATAACGGGATTCATCTTCAGAGGATGGCACCTGATTAAGAACTGACAGAATATAGTCCCGGTGAGGATGTTGCTCAAGCCAAGCCCTTATTTTGAGAGCTTCAGAATAGTCCTCATCTCCCAGAGCACTACGATACGTTTCCTCTAACACTCGATTAAACTCGGCTTGACGCAATTGAGATTGCCAAGGCTCTGAGAAAACCAAGTGAACTTTGTCATGAATATTATGGGCCTTCAGGATTCCCCATTCGCCTTTATCAAACCAGTTACCACCACAGTGAGAGCAGCGATCAAGGTAAAACTCCAGACCATGACCAACTTTAGCTCGTCGCATCAAATGGTGACATTCAGGACAGAATGATGCACGACGATTATCAGAGGCCTTGAGTGTTTCACTCCAATCGCTCGATTGACATGACTTGATTTTGCCACTACCCGCTTGCCACTCCAGCCAGTGCCAATAATCATAGGAAGAAACCCATTGACCTTCGCAAGAGTCACAGGCGTGAACGGCTAAATGCTCATCCAATCGAGCACGTTTCAAGGTGGATGTCTGACAACAGGGGCAATGCATAATAAAAGGGGCCTGATGAAAGTCTTGGACAGGCACAGAATAAAGATCTATTAACGCGAAGGTGAGGGCTAAACACCATAAAAAGCTATGAAGTAGTCATAGAGGGTATCGCGTTAACTTAACTTTAGTAGAATTATTCCAGAGGTGACAGAATAACCATAAATTTGCCACATTTTGATATGTAGCTAAGTTTTATGGCGAGGGATAAAAAAACACAAAAATAGGAATGCCCACAGCATCCAACATCCCTAACTGAGCATTAGCAGTAGCAAGAAATGGCTGCAAAGCCCTATAAAAACTAACCTTAAAGATTAAAGGCATGATAGACAAAACAATCGAGACTCTATCAAAAAGGGGCAAATAGAGGTCATCAAGTTACTAGCTGATACAGCCATCAAGTTAATAGTCTGTAACTCGATTGAATTAAAAGTCAAACGCGAAATATCGTCCTTAAGAACCCAACATAAATATCATGAAAAAATGATAAATGTCTGGACTTAAGTATTTTTAGGCAGCAAAGAATAAATAACTGTATTGAACAGTCTATTTTACTGAATTCACCCAATTAGATACTCAAAACTCATAAAGTTTGGACGCTTATCAATCTGCAAATGTAGCTAATGGGGCAACCATGTGGAGAGTGGGCTAGTTGACTGAATAATATTCATACCAGCGTCGGCAAATCGTTGATAAGCAGCATCGGCCGCTGCTGAAAAGTTAACCACACCTGGCACGACAACTGGCGAACTGCAGTCTTCTAGCAAATATATTTTGCTGGTTAGGGCCGCATCAATTTGTTGAATCTCGCTGAGTAAATCGTCAATGGTCCAAGCAACGCAGTGACTCTTCGCTTGACCTGCGATCGCAACTACATCAAACGACAGCAGATGCTGGATCAGCTCATGATTTTTCTTGGCCACAGGCTGACCGTCTGGGTCATCTAATACCTCTGGCCGCAGCACTGAATAATTTTCCGTCAGTGGATTGCTACCTTTGAGCTCAAATCGAGTCTGACACTGACGAGCCAAATTATGGAAAAAGCAAGCCTCTTCAAACGCTGGCACCAAACTATGACCAATCCCCCCCAGCATCGAGTGATAAGGCCACACCGTCAGGGGATATTTACCATCTTCACTCAGACGCTTTACATAATGCACGGCAAAGGCCTGCAGCTGATCCAAGGGAACTTTCAAATTTGAGACAATCGCAGGATTGACCCGCCAGCGACCACTACGGACATCGTCTAGTTCCACCATGGTCATGGGCGCTGGCCTCTGACCATTCACATCCACCCAAAACGCCGCATGAAAAATCTGGACAGCTCTATGAGTATCCATAGTCGGCACAATTTCAGTAATTTGCCCCAGATTTCGATAGACAAACTCACATAGACGACGAGTATCATCAACAGCCCCTTGCCCAGATTTTCCTCCTACAAAGAGCTCGAAGCCAGGAATACAAAACGTATTTTGGACATCAATGGCCAACACACAGAGTCTTGTGATGTCAGTATCCGCTGGTTGGACACCATGCTTTTGCGCCCAAGTTTGAGCCTGGTTCGCCCGTTGTTCGTAGGGAACTCGCCACACATCACCGACACGATTAGGAATAAAAAATTCAGGAATCGGCAAGGAATCGGACATCACGATTATCTCCAGGGCGTTTAAGCAGTGACATTAGCCACCGAAATCTTTGAGCAACAGTGTACAGGCAGCTTTTAAATGAATAATGATTGCTATGGTGTATTTTTAACACTAAGCTTGGTTTGGTTATAGCCAATGACACCTGAAACGTCAACTTCGCCCCGCCCCATGGGTCACACTTATGACTATCCTAGGCCAGCAGTCACAGTAGATTGTGTGGTTTTTGGCTTTGAGCAAACCGATTGTTTACAGGTGTTATTGATCCAGCGGCAGTTACCTCCCTTTGCTGGGCAGTGGGCATTACCGGGTGGGTTTGTACGCCCAGACGAAGCATTGGAACAAGCTGCTCGTCGCGAGCTCAAAGAAGAAACCAATGTCACCGACCTATTTTTAGAGCAGCTAAAAGCCTATGGTCAGCCCCATCGAGATCCCCGAGGTCATACGATTACGGTGGCGTTTTATGCGTTAGTAAATCTTTGGGACCATACAATCAAAGCGGCTACTGATGCCAAACAAGCTCGCTGGTGGCCCATGCATAACCTACCGAATCTAGCTTTTGACCATGAGGTAATTTTGCAGGATGCGATCTCAACCCTCCGCACTACCATCAGACACAGTCCCATCGGATTTGAATTACTGCCCACCAAGTTTACGCTCACCCAGCTGCAGCGGCTCTACGAAATCGTATTAGACCAGCCTTTCGACAAGCGCAACTTCCGCAAAAAATTACTTAAGCTAGATATCCTAAAAGATTTGAATGAAAAAGAAACTAATGTTGCCCATCGCGCGGCCCAGCTCTATCAATTTGATCAGAGCAAATACAAAGATCGACAAAAAACAGGTTTTAACTTTGACCTGTAATAGCGTTCCATTGAACGCTATTACCCACCAAAAACCTAACCCAATAACGAATAAATATTGCCATCAATCAATAGATGGGTGATGCCCTTGGCCTGCAGATAGGATGTTGCCTTCGTAATCAGCTGACCATCGGGGACCTTAATCACCCGCTGATTGCGCCGAGAAAACCGTCTCGCTACACGATGATTATCAAAAATAGGTAATGTCCGCGCTGACTCCTGCTGTGCAGGGATTTCACCTAGCTCAGCAAATTCCTTTAAAGGATGGGTTATCAGTTCTGACAGACGATCGACTACTAAATAACAGGTACGAGGAAAGACGGCATCCGACAGTGGCATAATTTCGACAGACGCACCCAGTAAATTTGGCTCACCAGCCTCATCAAACTCGTCATCGTCTTCATCAAAGTCCGTATCCAGATCATCGTCTAGATCACCATCAAGGTCATCTAAATCCTCATCTAAATCGTCATCGTCACTGCCAACACTGGTATCTGTGAGTAACTCTGTAGCAACAGCTGACACATCATCATCTTGACTAGATGACAGCTCATCACTTAGCACAACAGGCTCGTCCTCTGTATCTAGCAATGTCAACTGACCATCAGCATCAGGCAAAATCGCTGATTCATTAGCCCGTGAGCGCTTACGAGCTCGACGAATAGGCTTTTCTGGCTTAGGCTTCTCATCCACCAACTTTGGCGCTTCAATCACCGGCTTTTCTGAAACTGGTACTGGTTTTTCCGACGGTGCTGAACGCTTTTGGGAAATCAGTGCCCGATATTCATCTTCGGGCATCTGTGTTTTGAGGATACGGCTAATGGTACTGGTACTAACGCCATAGCGCTTGGCAATCGTGGAGGTGGTTTCCCCTGGCTGCCGATATATTTCAATTACATCGCGTTTATCAGCGTCAGACAATTTTCGCGGTGCCATACTAGCAACAACCCCAAAGGGTGAGTAAAAATGGTCTCTCTAGTATGCCAGGTTTAGGCAGAGTGTCATGCCCGACGACGCGATCCCCGACGTGACCGTTTAGAAACGTTATATTCAATCGAGGCCCCCGCCGCAAAGAAGAGGGCGGATAAGATCCAGAACACCTCCCAGAGCGCGCCTTCGGTGTAGTTATCACCGACTCCAGCAAAAGCCATATCGGCAATGTATAGACAGAAGGTTGCGATCGCAATTAGCTTCCAAGATTGGGAAAAACGCCCCCCCCAAAATGCCACCAGCAACGCCGCCGCAATAACCACAAGAAAGCAATCTGCGATCACATACATCAGTGCCACTGGCTCGGCAAACGCCTCTAGAACCACATCTAAATTTTGCGCCCAGACTGGAGCAGGTAATAGTCCAGCCACGACTTCTGGTTCAGCTTCCACAAGCGGCTCAACCACTTCTTCTATCGGCTCCAAGACCGACTCAGACGGAGCTTGAACCACACGGTACTCAGCAGCCATAGCTGGTTGCGGCGATAGTTGGTTAGCTACAGACGGCAGACCGTAGTTCAGCACACAGGCTAGGACAATCCCCACCGTCCCAATGGCAAAAATCATCACCCATTGCGGAACACTCAAATCAATACGTCGAGGTAGGGCCGCCAGCAACATACCGATCACCATCGCAATGTAGCTAATAAAATAAAACCCGTCGCCCAAAGAAACGGACGGATCTAATCCCCAGACCGTACCCCACAAGAAAAAGAAAACATCTCCGGCCGCATAGGCCAACATCCCCACCGCCAGTGCCAACCAAACGGTTCTACCACTAATAATTTGGGAACTCCCAGAATTTCGAAAACAGAGGAATGCTGCTAGCAAAAAGGCAAAAATCTCTAAAAAACTAATTGAGATTACAAACCAGATTGGGCGAGCATCTTCTCCGGGAGCAAGTGCTCCAAACAGTAAAAAGAAAAGGATAGATACAATGCCCCAACCAAGGCAAAGGATCAAAGTAGACTGGCCTGAGTTGGCTTTAGAAGCCTTGGAGGACTGAGTCAACGCTCTACTCCCTAATGAGATAACACCAAAGACAATGCTCATGGGCAATATAGCTACCCATTTGGCACCGAGGAGAAAACCTGATCCCTTACATGAGCAACCAGCGCTAATGAGCAACTGTAAATCAAATCAATGATGAGGGATCCGACTAGACCCATCAACCATTCACCCTGGATGAGCACAGTTTGAAACTCATCGAACTCAGCAGGGACAAGTTTTACGCATCCGCAGCATACCCACAATCCAGACAGAAAATGCCGGTTTGCAAAAAAAAGCAATGCCGCCATGCTCAGCATTTAAGTATCTGCCATTAATGATTGCAAGGAAGAATCATTCTGGCATAAGCATATTTTGCACCCCATTTACAATGGTGATTCATAACAAAGACCAGTAACGCTAAGCCTATTAACTACTGCCAAAGTTGACCACTGGATAATTGTTTCAACCAAGTCAGGAAAGCTTCACGCTCTGTTGGCGATAAGTCATCCAAAGCCTCTAATGCACGTTCTGTAAAGTTAGAGCGGCCAAAATAGGATCTGCCAATGCGGTGCAACTCCTTGAATATGGTATTGAGGTGATTAGTTTGCCATGGCGGTAACGAAGCTGAAAACGGATCTAAACGCAGCAAACCAGTTACGAGTTCATCAGATGTCAACTGAGGCAACCGCATCTCCTTGCCAATTGTTGCTAGGTCTCCCTCAAAACGCTTAGCCTGTTTATCACCCATCAAATCGGCCACATCTTCATACATAGCCTGAATAATTAAGACACCAGCCTTAACAAAAACAGGACTTACTCCATTGACCGTCGTCGGAGGCGCTGCCTGCGCCTCCGACGATGAACGTTCTAGTTGAATTTTGCCCCAGACGCTAAAGCGCTCCGGCTCCTCAAGCAGCACACAGGCTTTGCCACGATTGTCTGTCAAATCCCGCCACAGAGTACGGGCGTCCTCTTCTTGGGCAGCATTGAAAACACTCAGCAGGCGAAACGTCTGCCCTTGATAAGACAAGATAGGAATTTTTTGCTCTTTGGACGGATGCTGAAAACTACCGATTTCTACATCCTGGCGCTTTAAGATGAACATGGTGCCGCTGATAAATGCTAACCCAAGGACATAGCCCGCGCTATTAGCTTGAGCGAGTAGACCATTAGTCTGTCAATCTGCTTCTCTGCCTTTGTACGTGAGTTCAACGTAACTCATTACATTAGTAGAAATACGATAGTAGAAAACCGTTGACTAAAACCATTTTGTGCACACAGCGTACCCAGTTCCCTATCCCTCAGTGACACAGCCCGCTCCCTAGGCTTCGAATAGCCAGGATAGATTGATGACCAAAATCGCCTAAACTTGTCGAGCTGACTATACACTGTGATCAAGATGGTAATAATCACTGACCAGTTTGCCCCGGCCTAGTAAGTTATAGACAGGGACCCTTAGCTCAGTGGATAGAGCAACCGCCTTCTAAGCGGTCGGTCACTGGTTCGAATCCAGTAGGGTCCGTTAAGTTAAATATTGTTTAAATAAGCGGCATTGCTAGCACCACGTATTAGCAATGTTTGCCTCTAAAAGGTTGAACCATCAACGTCTGACGTCAGCCAAGAAATTGACCGCCCTCAGGAGGTGGGCTAATGATTGCCTGTTCCTCTAGTAGTTTAAGCATCGTCACCAGAGTTTCTATTTTGGCTCCCTTATAACGTTTACGCTCACGTTGCTCCAGGGCTTGTTTGCTAACACCAAGAGCATTGGCAGCATCAGTCATCTTTGGAAATACCAGCTTTCTAGCAGCAATCAATCTATCAGGTAGGCTTTCTAGCCAGTCAGATGCTTTCATGGTGAAGTCAACCTATCGTGTGGCCAAACAATATAGCTAACCAACTTTGGACTGTCAACGGGGATCGCCTGATAGCAGGAGCTGCAGCACTTTTAGTATTAGTTCATTTTTTTGCAATCATCAAAACTTCTATTGACCATCCCTCCACCCAAAAAATCTGAGCAAATAGGTCCGATTTGCAGATACAAACCTATCCAAGGGCATTCTGGAAGCAGCATCAGTTGGGCGTAACTGCAGACAATGCACCCACTGGCATGTAGCCATTCTTCCAATATTCTTTCAATGATTAGAGCCTTAGAACATGTTGAGCGTCTGGTTGGATTAAGACATATCTTTAGTCGGTTATTTCCTCAAACGATTGGTTTAGACTTCTCAGTGGCAATCCCCACCTACAACGGTGGTCAACGTTTAGCCATTGTTTTGGAATGTCTACGTTGGCAACTTAACACCCATGATATTAGCTGGGAAGTCATTGTCGTTGACAATAATAGTACTGATAATACGGCTGCTATAGTCCAACGTTACCAACGAGACTGGGGTCACCATCTTCCACTGCTTTATGCATTTGAGGCCAAGCAAGGCGCAGCCTATGCTCGGCAAAAAGCGATTCAAATGGCAAACAGCCCGATTATCGGTTTTTTGGACGACGATACACTCCCCAGCATGACCTGGCTAATGTCAGCCTATCGATTTGCCCAAGAGTATCCACAGGCTGGTGTCATTGCCAGCCGCATTCGAGGCAATTTTGAAACTACACCTCCAGAAAACTTTGAACGGATTGCCGCCTTACTGGCACTGACCGAGCGAGGTTCCCAGCCTCTGATGTATTGCCCAGAACAAAAAGTTATTCCACCATCAGCCGGTGTAGTAGTCAGAAGACAGGCATGGCTAGACAATGTCCCCGAAGAACTTGTCCTTACTGGTCGTACGAGTAATAGTATGCTCACAGGAGAAGATACTGAGTCACTATTGCATATTCAACAGGCTGGCTGGGAAGTCTGGTACAACCCCCAAATGCGCCTGGAACATCAGATCCCAAGTACACGGCTGACCCGACAGTATCTTCATCAACTATGTCGAGGCATCGGTCTGAGTCGCTATCGGACTCGCATGCTCAGCATAGCTACATGGAAACGTCCAGGCATGTTGGGGTTGTATATGGCTAACGATATCCGCAAAATATTGCACCATTGTCTTCGCTATCGCCAAGATGTCATTTACGATGATGTTGCCTCATGCGAGTTGATGCTCTACACCGCTAGTCTGATCAGCCCTTTATTCATGGCACAGCGCAGTCTCAAACAATATCTGAAAAAGTGGACTCAGCCCAAATTGAACTGACCACTACACTACAAATATTGCCGTTGGAGATAACTTTGTAAGTGCTCAATATCTTCGGGCAATAAAACATTCATCTTGCCTGTAGTGCTCACACCGCTAGTATTTGGAGTAAGTTCAATCCAGTAGGCATAGAGACTTCCCAAACGTAATTCACCTTGAATCGTACCCGCCGCCGCAACATAATCATAGACAGCCTGAGCTCGTCGATAATCGGCATAGGCATCTGGCCCATAGAGAGTGCGCAAAGAGGCCTCTAAACGCTCAACAGTCACTGGCTCATCATAATCAACCAAAATAAATTCTTCTCGACGGACAGTACCGAAGTCACTCCGTCTACTAGAAGGTGACCAGACATCATTGCTACCAGACTGTTGAAATCCACCTACCGGAAAAACACTCGCTTGAAATGTAAAACGGCGAGAAGGGACATCGGCACGGTGTACTCGCAACCCTTCACGGGTATTAGCACGTAGAGTAGGGTGCCCCTGCATCCATGTCTTTACCTCATTTACAGAATGTCCTGGCAAGCCGTAGCTGGGAGTAGCTGATAACCAAGCAGGTAAACCAATACCGAGAGCAAGCAGGCCGAATCCAATACGCTTTTTCATACTTATGATGTAGCTTCAATTCATATTGATTAGCTTTCCCACATCAGCACTTTAGCGACTCCCATAGCTCCGACCTTTATTCAAGATCTAAAGAGTGCCAAAACCCTTCTTCTTTTTCTTCTTTTTGTTCTTCTTAGATCCTGCACTATAGCCACGGAAACCAGGACGTCCGCCACCACCCATATCAGGCATACCACCCCCCATACCAGGGAAACCGCCCATCCCCCCCATACCGGGAAAACCACCCATACCAGGCATCCCTCCCTGGCCCATTTGTTTCATCATGGAGCGCATTTTCTGGAAATCACTGACGAGTTTGCTAATATCTTTATCGACATAACCAGAGCCTTTAGCAATCCGACGACGACGACTAGGTGAGTTAGCCAGCAAATCGGGATCTTCCCGCTCCTGCTTAGTCATGGAATTGATCATCGCCTCACAGCGGCGGAGCTGAGCCTCACCCTGCTGCAGCTGGTCTGCAGACAGTTTGTTAGACATCCCCGGAATCAGTTTCATGATGCCGGTCAACGAGCCCATATTTTTCATCAAGCGAGTTTGCTTGAGAAAGTCATTAAAGTCAAACTTGGCCTCTAGAATCTTGGCCTGCAGCTTTTCTGCATCAGCAATATCAACTTCTTCTTGAGCTTTCTCTACCAGAGTAAGGACATCTCCCATGCCCAAGATACGAGAAGCCATCCGATCGGGATAGAAAGGTTGCAGGGCTTCTACTTTTTCGCCGATACCCAGAAACTTAATCGGCTTCCCTGAAATTTGTCGGATCGATAGAGCTGCACCACCACGAGAATCACCATCCATCTTGGTCAAGATAGCCCCAGTGATCCCAATCTGCTCGTGAAATGTTTGGGTCAAAGTAGCGGCTTCTTGGCCCGTCATGGCATCGACGACCAACAGGACTTCATCGGGGCTAATGGCTGTCTTAACTTGCTCTAGCTCAGCCATCATGTCCTGATCAATCTGCAATCGACCAGCGGTGTCCACAATCACCGTATCGACACCCTCCTCCCTGGCCTTGATAATCCCTGCTCTAGCAATATCAACCGGGTTTGCATCGGTGCCCATTTCAAACACAGGCACATCGATCTGCTTACCAAGGGTAATTAACTGATCGACAGCTGCCGGACGATAGACATCAGTCGCCACCAACATCGTCGACCGATCTTGCTTGCGCAGCTGCAGCGCTAACTTCGCTGCAGCAGTCGTTTTACCAGTCCCCTGCAAACCTGCCATTAGCACTACAGTTGGCTTGCGATTAGCGTCCGCCAAGGGCTCATTGGCATCCCCCATTAGGGCAACCAACTCGTCGTAAACAATTTTGATGAACTGCTGATCGGGTGCCACTCCTGTGACTACCTCGGCACCTTGGGCCTTGGCTTGCACATCAGCCACAAACTCTTTGACCACATTAAAGCTGACATCAGCTTCTAATAACGCGCGTCTAACTTCCCGAAGCGCCTCTGTGATATTAGATTCAGAGATTTTATCTTGGCCACGCAAGGTCTTCCAAGCGGATTCAAATCGTTCTGAGAGGGCTTCAAACATGGGAAGAAGGGAAATGGATAACCGGAGTATTGATCCATACTAATCGCTTTGCCCCGTCTACCGAACATCGAAAAAATTAGTCCTAGTTAAACCCTCAAGAGATAAACGAGGTCACTACGTAGAATTTCTAGAGGGCATTTGTGAAATTATCCGTGGATCAACTAGTTATGAAAATTAGATCTACGGACACGATCTTGGCATATTTGAAAGCTACAGTAACTCTCATTCATTAATGCTCAATCGACTGCAATAGAAGGCTTTTCACACTTAGACGCAGGTTGCTGTAGGTTGTCATAGCGGCATGCTCCGTCGGCAAACGGCACATCTATAACGTAAATACTGAGATATCACCCCACTTCCCACAAAGTTTCCATAAATATTCCTTTCCTATTGAGGTCAGGAGTCCATTGAATAAATCGAAAATCACACTGACGTCATCCAGTAGCTTTTTTTACTTCAATCATGAAGGCACACGGATGCTTAAAAAGCTCATTTTCTTTCCTATTCAAGCCAGGGGTGATGACCATGAAATTGATGAACGCATTAACATCGGTATGCACCGCTGCCATGTTAGTTACAGCCTTTTCTCAAACAGCCAGCGCTGCAGATTTAACCAAATTTGAATATGACAATCAGCTCGATGGCAAGTATGGTCTCAATTATGACAAATGGATATTATTTAATCAGTTGGCCACTAATGAAGAACGACTAGCCATTGAAGAATCTGATTTAAATCCTGTCAGTCTGGACGATGTGACGTGGGAAACCGGTGCAGAAAATATTGAGGTTTTCTTTGTGAATGATGGTGCGACTGTAAGGAGTCAGCTATTTTACTCAACAGATGCCGGTAATAACTTAGAAACAATTTGGAACGATATTGCATCTCCAGGCAGCCTGATCCCTGAAGCTGATGGACCGTTAGCCTTAGGGGAAGGTCAAAATCTAGGTGAGTTTGCTAGCGGCACTATTTTAGACCTCTTCCTAAAAGCTGACGGCAATCTCTATGGCATCGATCCCACCAGAAATCCTGATGGGGAAGCACATATTGCAGCCTACGAGTCAGGTGAGTTTTTACTGTTGGGCTTTGAAGATCGTACAGGCAGCCTTAACGATCGAGACTTCAATGATGTTGTAATCGCAATTAAGGGCTTCAATCACTCACAAGATGATGCGACAGACGTCCCTGAACCGATTAGCACCACTGCCCTTATCAGCATGGGAATGCTGAGTCTAATCCGTCTGCGTCACAGTTAGTATAAGCTTGCTCAGATTCAAGGTTATATGCAAACTTTCCGGCTGGCCTCAACAGGTTAGTCGGAATTGCTTTAAAGCAGTAATGATATTCCAGACACTTGCTATGCTGCTCTAGATGGAAATTAAAGACGGATGAACGGTGATAAAAAACGCGCGCCGAATAATCGCACCTTAGTCTTGAGTGCTGATGATCGCCATGTTTATCGCCAAAAATTAGTTAGGCTACCCCAAGCCCCTCCTAACGTAACGTTACAGAACGTCACTATTTGCCAAAATATATTTGAAGCACTGCCGCTGCTACCTAATAGCTTTGCGAACCTGTTAGTCGTTGATCCCCCTTATAATCGATCCAAAGTTTTTAACAAATCCACATTTAATCGTCGTTCACCAGCAGCATATGAAACTTGGCTAGATAGCTGGATGTCCCAGATGGTTAGGGTACTCAAACCCAATGCTTCGGCTTATATTTGCTGCGACTGGCAATCGTCTCCGGTGGTACACAGCGTCTTTTCTAAGTACTTTATTGTGCGTAGTCGGATCACGTGGGAACGAGAAAAGGGGCGGGGTTCAAAACAAAATTGGAAAAACTCGTCAGAAGATATTTGGTTTGGTACGTTATCGGATGACTATTGGTTTGATGTAGAGGCGGTAAAACTGAAGCGTCGGGTATTGGCTCCATATCGCGATCGCAACGGCAATCCCAAAGACTGGCAAACGACAGAAAACGGAAAATTTCGCATCACCCATCCATCCAATCTATGGACAGATATTTCGATCCCTTTTTGGTCAATGCCAGAAAACACAGATCATCCGACGCAAAAGCCAGAAAAACTGCTGGCTAAAATTATTTTAGCTAGCAGTCAACCAGGAGATTTAGTCCTTGATCCCTTTTTAGGCTCAGGTACCACATCCGTGGTGGCCAAAAAACTTAACCGTCGCTACATCGGGATTGAAATGGATGAAGAGTATGCCTGCATCGCTGAAAAACGGCTTGACCTAGCCACTAACCATACTGATATTCAGGGCTATGCTGGAGGTTATTTCTGGGAACGCAATAGCCTTAGCTCACAGCAGCAGGCTCGCCGAGAACAAGATCGTTAGGATGACTCCGTACTCCCCTCCAAAGCAAACAACCCGAATTTCTGAGGCAACAACAGCTAAGCAGCTAATTTTCCATCCCCAGCAAGCCAACAAATTAACTTGTTATGGGACAGTCATTACATTTTCTAAAAACTGTCCCTGATAAGGGCACCTGGCTTCACAGTTCCACCATAATAGAAACATAAATCATGTACACTTATACGTAGATAACAGAGCTAGCATAACAATGTTTTCACATTGAACAGCATTCAGTCATTGGGCTTAATTTAAGACCTGTGGAGTCCACTGAGTAAGTGCGATCATAGATATCTGTTAACGAATTTTTGCCTGGTTTTGGGTCTAGGTTCCTGTAGATTTAACGGTAACTGCAGTAAAACTGATTTTTTACTGATTAGTTATAGGCTCGTCAGAGATATTGCTTGCTTAAAGCAACTTGTTGTTTGTGTAACATCTCAGTTTAGTAAAACTATCTGGATTACATCAGTGGCAACCTCTTGATGCTAGATATTGCTAGGGTTAACGCCTCTGTCACACATTCATCCACTCAAAAAGCAACTGCCTATGCTGAACGATCTAGAGAGCGGGATCATGCTGGGATAGAGGCCGGATATAGTAGGCCTTAAAGAGTGACTTTTAGACAAACAAATATTGATTAGAGGGGTGCATCAGAAGGCAACTATGGTCGTATCTAAACTAAAGCACTTAGGTAAGCAAAGTCTCTTTGCCTTAGCCATTGTTATGACCGTGGGTGGTTTCAAGGCCGTCAGCACTTTTGTCAAAACGGCTGATGCTGTCGTTACTCAGCCCCAAACCACGTCCATATCTGCTACTGCAGTAGCATCGGAATTCTCAGTTTGCAGCGAAGCCTCCGATTGGCGGCGTCCCAGTCAAGATCAACAACAGAAGCAATTATCTACAGACGAACGTTATAGCACTCTGCTACAAGACAAAGATTTCCAACAACTGGCTAATCAGTTTTGGCAGCATGACATTCTGAGTTTCACGACCTATGGTCTCAGTGCTCGCATGGAACCCGTCAATCTATCAGGCTTATGGTCAGTGGCCGATGATGTATGGACTAACTGCTATAGCCGCGATGAAAGCATTGCGATCAATGAAGGCAGAATAGCTGAAGCTTGGGTGATGAACCATCGAGTCATGGATGTCAGTTGGGCAGAGGATCATTATGTGATGGTGCTTGAGCCTGCTCAACAGGGGATGCAGGTTGTTCAATTTACACGTCATGAAACTGAAGCAGAGCTACCTCTGACAGTGATTACAACCCAAGGCACTATGGTGGAGCATCACGTAGCTGACTGGTAATATTCAGACCGTAGGCACCGGACAGTACAATGGGAGCTACCCCAATGCCAAGGCTGGGGATCGTGCCATGCTCAACGAGCTGAACCACCTCCATGACCACCACCCTATCGTCTTCAACAGATAATATTGATGCTGCTGTTGAGCAACGTCGTAACTTTGCGATTATCTCCCACCCGGATGCCGGTAAAACAACGCTGACCGAAAAGCTCCTTTTGTACGGAGGTGCTATCCATGAAGCGGGATCAGTCAAAGCCCGTCGAGCCCAGCGGCATGCCGTTTCTGACTGGATGGAACTAGAGCAACAGCGGGGGATTTCAATTACCTCGACGGTACTGCAGTTTACCTATAGTGACTATCGAATTAATCTGCTGGACACTCCCGGTCACCAAGACTTTAGTGAAGATACCTACCGCACTTTAGCAGCGGCAGATAATGCCGTCATGCTTGAAGACGCTGCTAAGGGACTGGAGCCTCAGACGCGCAAACTATTTGAAGTTTGTAAAATGCGTGGGCTGCCAATTTTCACCTTCTTTAACAAGTTAGATCGCCCTGGTCAGGAGCCTCTAGCATTGCTGGATGAAATTGAAAAAGAACTTGAGTTATTTACCTATGCCGTGAACTGGCCCATTGGCATGGGAGATCGGTTTAAGGGGGTATTTGATCGACGTAAAAAGCAAGTACATTTGTTTGAGCGCTCTGCCCACGGCAGTAAAGCGGCGGCTGAGACTATTCTCGAGTGGGGAGATCCCCGCATTGAAGAGCTGATCGATGACGATGAAATCTATGGTCAATTCTTAGAAGAGCTGGAGATGCTCGATGAGCTGGGTCCGGAACTAGATTTAGAGCTAGTGCATGCGGGTGAAATGACTCCAGTCTTCTTTGGCAGTGCCATGACCAACTTTGGTGTGGAACTGTTCTTAGAATCATTTTTGGATTTTGCCCTCAAACCAGGCCCTCGGGAAAGTACTGTCGGTATGGTGCCGCCTACTAGGGAAGAGTTTTCTGGATTTGTATTTAAGCTCCAAGCCAATATGGATCCGCGACATCGCGATCGCGTCGCCTTTGTCCGTGTTTGCTCAGGCCGGTTTGAAAAGGACATGGTGGTTAACCATGCCCGATCGGGTAAAAACGTACGGTTATCCCATCCACAAAAGTTGTTTGGTCAAGGTCGAGAGTCTTTGGATGCGGCCTATCCTGGCGATGTGATTGGTCTGAATAATCCAGGGGTGTTTGCCATTGGCGACACCATTTATCAAGGCAAAAAGCTTGAATATGAAGGGATTCCGTTTTTCTCTCCTGAATTATTCGCCTATCTCAAGAACCCGAACCCCTCTAAGTTCAAGCAATTCCGGAAAGGTGTAACAGAACTTAGGGAAGAGGGTGCGGTTCAGATTATGTATTCGGCAGATGAGTCGAAGCGTGATCCCATTTTGGCGGCAGTGGGTCAGCTGCAGTTTGAGGTGGTGCAGTTTCGTCTGAAGAATGAGTACAACGTCGATACGATGTTGGATATATTGCCCTATAGCGTTGCCCGTTGGGTAACAGGTGGTTGGGACGCTCTAAACGATGCAGGTCGTTTGTTTAATACGGTAACGGTCAAGGATAGCTATGGCCGTCCAGTGTTGCTGTTTCGAAATGAGTGGAATTGTCAGCAGGTAGAAGGGGAGCATCCAAAGCTGGCATTGAGTAAAACGGCTCCGGTGGTTTCGGGGAAGGAACCAGATGATATCTAAGAGGATGGGCATTGCCTCTCAGTAAGAAATATCATAGGCGGACGGGATTAGGGTTATGCCATGCAGATCTATTTAGACTACAGCGCAACTACACCGCCACGGCCTGAGGTGATTGCGGCGATGGAATCGGCGATGCAAGATGGCTGGGGTAATCCATCTAGCTTGCATCATTGGGGTAGTCAGGCCGCGACAATAATGGAAACGGCCCGGATGCAGGTGGCGGAGCTAATTGGTGCGGATGCGGATGCGATCGCATTTACGGCTAGTGGCACCGAAGCCAATAACCTGGCCATCATGGGGGTAGCTCAGCAATACCGTAAACCGCGCCATATGATTATTTCTGCTGTGGAGCATTCGGCAATCGAAAAGCCAGTGGCGCAGCTAGAGCAGTGGGGTTGGCAGATTACTCGTCTGCCCGTCGATAACTATGGCCAGGTAAGTCCAGCAGATTTATCGACGGCGATACGTAAGGATACGGTGCTGGTGTCAGTGATTTATGGCCAAAGTGAGGTGGGCACTGTACAGCCGATTCCTGAATTGGCAGCTGTGATTCAGGCAATGGCTCCGCTTTCTAGACCGATCTTTCACTCTGATGCAGTACAAGTAGCTGGGCGATTGCCCATTGATGTGCAGCAATTGGAGATCGATTTACTCTCTTTGTCGAGTCACAAGATTTATGGTCCCCAAGGGGCAGGGGCGCTGTATGTGAAACCGGGTACTGAACTGGTGCCGTTGATTCGCGGTGGTGGTCAGGAAAATCAGTTGCGCTCAGGAACTCAGGCAGTGCCTACGATTGCGGGGTTTGGAGAAGCAGCTAAGCTGGCTAGGCAAGAACTTGAGCAGGAACAACAACGGCTATTGAAATTGCGCGATCGCTTAATTGAACAGTTACAAGATCATCCTGAACTGGTGTTGACAGGTCATCCTGAACAACGCCTGCCTCACCATGTCAGTTTTTATCTACCGAATGCTGATGGTGAGCGGGTGACGGGTAAAACGCTGGTACGCCAGTTGAATCTAGCAGGGATTGGAATCAGTGCTGGATCGGCTTGTCATAGTGGGACCCTAACACCGAGTCCGATTCTCAAATCCATGGGGTTTCACAATGCAGCAGCGAAAACTGGCATTCGTTTAACGCTCGGGCATCAGACGACTGAATCCGATGTAGATTGGGCCGCAATGGTGCTGAAGCAGATTATTGACCGGGTGATGGCAAGTCAGCTGGTAACGGCAGGAAGCAAATAAATTTCAAAATAGGACTAGATTGACCAAGTAGTAACCATCGCTATTGATGACACGGGCCAAGGTGATTGGTCAGCAATAAATACGTCAAGCTACCCAAAAAGTCAGATAATCAGACATGATTGATTGCTAAGAACGAAAAATATAACCATGTCTGACCTGCCCAGTAGCCTTGAGGAAACCATCGATCAAGCCATCGCCTCCACTAAGGCAGCCATTGACGATGGCATTATCCGGTTGCAGGTAGAAATGGTGATCCCAGAACTCGAGCAGCAACCCATCGCGGAAAGATTCCTGAGTCTGTTTCAAGACCTGGGCTTACAATTCAAAGTTTTTTTTCCCGATGCCGGTGCTGCCGCCCTTGCCAAACGTGACTGGAATAACCCAGACTTCACCATTCGAGGCATCAACGAAATCCAGGCCACCATCGAACCCGACGACGAAGCATTACTGATCGTCAATCCATCTGCCGTCGAGGTCGAAGACGTCGAAAAACTCTGTAACGAGGCCCAAGACCGTCCCGTTATCATTCTCAATCCCACCCTAGAAGACGTCAGCATCGTTGGTATTGGTTATGCTGCTCGTCAACTACGGGAGCGATTTTTGAGCACGTTGACCTCCTGCTACTACTACCGGCCCATGCCCGATGCCGCCGTACTACGTCGGCATCCCCAGGGGTGGCAAGTGTGGCAAGAGGTGGGCGACCAGTACGAACTTCAGGCTGAACTGCCCGAACGTCCCTCTAGCGAGGCCTTAGATAACCTACTCTACGCCAGCGAAGAAACTGAAAATAGTGCTACTCCTAAGCCAAAGAAGGGTTTGCTGAGTGAGGTGCAGAAATTTTTGAGAGCGTTAAGCCAGTAGGTCATAAAGGTACCTTTTGGCTGAATTCAAGGACAGCTAACCAGTCTGTGCAAGGGACGATATCCCTACATCAGCATCGTTGTCAGGTTTATTGTTCGACCGTTAGAGTAAAAAAATAGGCGCGCATTTTCGAAAATAGACACAGATGGCTATAGGGCTGCTTATTCTTTATTGGGTCCTGCTCATTGTCATGGGAGCTGGCATTATCGGTGCATTTATCCCCGCATTTCCAGGTATTGGTCTGATTGTGGCTGCCATTGCTATTTGGGGTGCTGTTGCAGGCTTTAGCAAAGCTGTGGTTATTGCTCTCAGCATCGCTATTGCCGTCTTTGCGATTACCACTGCAATTGACTACCTGGCTGGCTACGTTGGCGCGAGGAAAGTAGGGGCTAGTAACTGGGGTCAAATCGGTGCCGTGATTGGCATGATTCTAGGTCTGTTGGGCTTTTTACCAGCGTTACCAGTAGGTGGACCCATTTTTGGTCTGCTATTTGGCTCAATGCTCGGAGCATTCGTTGGAGAAATGCTGCATCGTCGTGATTTAGCGATACCTGCACGATGCAAATTGGGTGTAAAAGTCAGCTTGGCGATCGTTGTCAGTTCCTTAATCGGAAACGTTATCGCCGGAGTTCTGTCTATTATTGCAACAGTTGTGTTCCTGGTAGCAACATGGCCGACCGTAATGCCGCCAGTGTTGTAAAACCTCCTGAAACCAGAACTAGGCCTCCGAATTTTCATCAAGCATGGCGCACCCAGAACACTTAGAAATTTTGCAGGCTGGAGCCAGAGTGTGGAATCGCTGGCGTCAGCAAAATACTCAGATTCGTCCCAACTTAAGAGCGGCTGACTTAAAAGGCGTTGATTTGGCAGGGTTCAACCTGCGTCTGACTTACTTGAGTAGCGCTGATCTTAGCCGGGCCTATTTATTTGAAGCCAACCTGAGTGAAACCAACTTGCAAGGGGCAAATCTGAGTCACTGCTGCTTGATTGGTACTGACCTACAGCAGGCGTATTTTTCGGGTGCCAATCTATACCATGCCTATTTGTCCCAGGCAAACCTGACTGAGGCGTATTTTGGGCATGCGAATTTAGAAAAGGCGAATCTGGCCGATAGCGTTGTCAATCAGGCGTACTTTGGTCAGGCGGATGTGAAAGAGACTGATTTTACTAGTGTGAAAAATTTGAATCTGCTGCAGTTGAGGCTGGCCCGCAATTTTGAGCTGGCAATTTTAGCGAAGCATGATCCGCAAGATCAGGTGCGGCCATCGCTGACCTAGGAGCTGGATAGTTAACATTTTGAGTACAGGGTGGCATTATGTCGAACCGCCAATAGTTCTGGACATCTATGAAAAACTATTCAGCGGCTCTAGCTCAATGCCTTTAAACCGTCACTGATGAGGGATAACGCACACCAGCGTTTTTCAGGCGCTGAAGGGCTTCGTTCAGGCGATCTTCTCCGGCAATCAAACTAACACGAACAAAGCCTTCGCCACCTTCACCAAATGCACTACCAGGGGTAAACACGACACCTGTTTTTTGCAGAACCTCTAAGGCAAAGTCAGCAGCGGTCATGTCTGGCGGGCAAGGTACCCACAAATACATGGTTGCCTTTGTCTTCGGTACCTCCCAACCTAACTCTGCTAAACCTTCAATCAGATAGTCACGGCGAGTGCTATAGCGATCGCACACCTCTTCAAGATAGGAATCAGGTAAATTTAGCGCAGTTTCTGCAGCGGTTTGAATGGCAGAGAAAATGCCATAGTCAAGGTTAGTTTTCAGGGTGCGCAATCCCTGGATAATATGGCGGTTACCGACGACAAAACCAACCCGCCAACCGGCCATGTTGTAGGTCTTGGATAGGGTGTGAAACTCGACACTGAATTCTTTGGCACCGGGAATTTCGAGAACGCTGGTAGGCTGATAGCCATCAAAAGCCAGCTCCGCATAGCACAGATCATGAACAAGCATGATTTCGTAGTGCTTAGCAAAGGCGACGATCTCTTCGAAAAAGGCGCGGGGAGCCGTCGCACCCGTGGGATTGTTGGGATAGTTAAAGTACAGAACCTTGGCCTGACGGGCAACGGCTTCTGGAATGGTGGAGATGTCGATCAGCCAGTCATTTTCTGGCGTCAGCATCAAGGGATGGATATGGGCATTTGCGATCGCAGGTCCTCGAAAATGCGCCGGATAGGATGGCGTCGGCACCAATACCGTATCCCCTGGATCCAGATAAGCTAAGGCCAGATGGGTAAGCCCTTCTTTTGACCCCAACAACGGCAAAGCTTCACCCTCAGGATCGAGACTCACCCCATAACGACGGTGATACCAGGCCGTAATTGCATTACGAAAGCTAGCAGTCCCTTCAAAGGGAGGATATCCATGCTGACTTGGATCAGCAAGTGCCTTTTGAGCCGCCTCAACGACAGGTGCAGGGGTAGGACCACCGGGATTTCCCATGCCCAGATCAATCAGGTCCAGACCCTGGGCTCGCGCATTGGCCTTGAGTTCATCCAGACGAGCAAAGGCGTAGGGAGGCAGTTGCTCAAGTCGCTGTGCTTTCTTCATCCAAGCTGGTGTCATGGATTACCTCCTCATGACTGATGTGACGGCGTGATTGGTAATTTTGAAGTTTCGGTCTGACTGCGCTGACAGGGAGCCGTGGTGGACACCATTGCCGCCATTACCTGTTGAGGACTGACCTCAAACGGCAAATGATGAATATCAGATTTGGGCTGACAGGCAAACTCGGCAGCCTGCCGTAAATCTGTCAATGACATTTCTCCTAATCCCAAATCGCTGAGGGTCATGGGTAAGCCGATTTGGGTATAAAACTGAAGCAATTGTTGACGCGCGGTCGCTGCCAAGGAATTGCTCAATTCCATCTCCTCTAAACGCAGTTGCACTAAGATACCATAGGCAACTTTTTCGCCATGGAGCATACGGTGACTAGCCGGAATCTGGGTCAGACCATTGTGAATCGCATGGGCAGCCACGGTTCGACATTGCGCCCCGCCCATGCCGCCGATCACACCTGCCATTAAAACTGAGGCGTCCACCACATCGCGCCATTCGTCTCCCCCAGGGTTTTCCAAGGCAGCTACCGATTTCTGAAAAAGAATATCTCGCAGAACTCGGGCCTGTTGAACCGCACCAATAATTAAGGTTTGGTTAGAATGACCGCTACTGACGGAAGCTTCGTACCATTTTGCGATCGCATCCCCAATCCCCGCCACCAAAGTACGCTTAGGGGCCGTTCCCACTAATTCATAGTCCAATAATAAAAGTTCTGGACAAGTAGGTAGTCCCACATCGTAGCGAAACGCTCCCCGCTCAGAATAGACATTTGACAACGCTGTCCAGGCGGCACAGGTTGCGGCTGACGTGGGAACCGTCACTACCGGTAACTGGGTTTGATCCGCCACCAGCTTGGCTGTATCTAGAGCCTTACCACCCCCTACACCAATAATCAGATCAGCTCCATGGGCCTCAACATCCCCACGGAGCTGAGCCAAAGCAGGTTCACAACAGTCCATCTGATAAGACGCTTTGACGACATTTAGATCAGCCAACATATCGTCTAAAACGGAAGAAACCGTCTGTAAGGTGCGATCTCCACCAATTACCAAAGGCCGTTGTCCCAATTTCGAAATCAGCGATCCACACTGGGATAAAATCCCTGAACCTCGCACCACTTGGGCCGGTGCCACCATTAGTGTAGATAACGTAGACATGATCACTTCTCAACAAATTGAAAGCAATATTCGAAAGTTTGAAAGTTATAAAACGGAGAGTTAGTTAAAGGATCTTGTGTAGAGAATGAAGCCAAACGTAGGGCAACGCCTGAAACTCAAAACAAGTATTGAAAATTGTTAGCGAAACAGATCGCCTAGCTATTTTTAGCTGCCGCTCGAGCCTTGGCCAACTTTGCAGGAGCAATAGCGACACGGTAGCCTGACTCAGCCTCAGCATCGGGCTGCACCTGACCTAGATATAACAAGTCAGAAATGCCAGGCTCACGGTGAACGATAGTCCGAGCCCGAATCATGGCCCCCTGACTACCACCACCATTCAATTGACTGGGATTAAATGAATTGATAGCCGCCTGCCGTAGAGTGGCTTCTAACTCAGCCGCAGAAATAGTAGCAGGGACAGAAATCACAAGCTGGGAAGCACCTGAGTCATAAACAGTGGCATAGCGCACCGACCCCTCCACGGTGGTCGATACCAATGGCTGAAAACTAAGGCCAAACAGTCCCGCTGTCAGTACACCACAAAACCCAGTCGCCCCCACTAAGCGAAACCGAATACCCCACTTAGCAAGCCATGAAATCCCTGCCAATGCCGCCAAGGCTAAGGTGGCGAGGCCCATCCACTTGGTCGCCTCTAGAAAGAGTTCAGGAGTTGGCATAGGAAACTAGCGCTTTTAATATGTAATCAGCATAACGTTAATTAATCGTATCAGTGGACATGTTTTTAGGCATTAGTAGCTGCTAATCAAAGGGGTTACCAGGGCTCACTAGAGATTGTCTAAATAATTTAAGATGCATGTTGATTCGATTTCAGGCAAGCCATCTGGGCCTGGTAGCCCTGACACTGGGAGGCATAGGGTTGATTTGCCTTGGTTGGAGTGGGCGAGAAAAACCTCAACCACTCCCTCAGGATCCCCACATTCAAGTTTTCTTTAATCAGACAGAAACCCATAGATACCAGGATCCTTACCGTCATATCCAACGACCGGGTGACAACCTGGAACAGGTGTTGATTGATGCCATTGAGTCAGCCGTCACTTCCATCGACGTGGCTGCCCAAGAATTGAATCTCCCCCTAATGGCCCAAGCCTTGATAGATAAGGCTAAGGCTGGAATCAACGTCAGGGTGATTTTAGATAATCAATATAGCGACGGGTGGAGTCAACACAATTCAGCCTGGATTCGTCAACAGGACAATCACAGTCGGGGTAAATACGAAAATTTGTTTGCATTTGGTGACAGTAACGGCGATGGCCACATTTCCTCAGCTGAAGCAGCTCAACGTGATGCCGTCCTAATGCTGCGTCAGGCAGGGATCCCCATTGTGGACGATACCGACGATGGCACCAAAGGTAGCGGTCTGATGCACCATAAATTTATGGTGGTGGATAGCTACCAGATCATCACAGGCTCCGCTAACTTTACTCTTTCCGGCATCCACGGAGACTGGCTAGTGCCCGAGAGTCTAGGGAATGCCAATGCCATGCTGCGGATTAATAGCCCAGAGCTAGCCACCGCTTACACTGATGAATTTGATCTCATGTGGGGGGATGGGCCTAAGGGACAACCCAACAGTCTCTTTGGATCGCCAAAACCACCCCGTCCCTTAGCAACAGTTACTCTACCTGGCAGTCAGATAACGGTTCAATTTTCTCCTCACCGAGCCGACACGCCAAGAGAACAAACCACGAATGGTGTTATTGCCCATGCGCTTAGTCAGGCTAGCCAATCAGTCGATTTAGCCTTATTTGTGTTTACAGATCAGGGTATTGCCGATGCCCTTGCAGCTAAGAGCGCTCTCCCGATTCGCGCGCTCATTGACCGTAGTTTTATCTACCGCTATCACAGTGAGGGCCTTGATATGTTAGGTCTTGGCCTGCCGGATCATCGCTGCAACTATGAAAAGGAAAATCGCCCTTGGCATAGCTCAATTGCCACGGTTGGCTATCCAAAATTAGCCGATGGCGACAAAATGCATCACAAATTTGCATTACTGGATAATCGCACAGTGATTATTGGCTCCCATAATTGGAGTAAGGCTGCTAACCACAAGAATGATGAGAATTTGTTGATCATTGAGAATACAATTGTTGCCAAGCATTTTAAGCAAGAGTTTGAACGTCTCTATGCAACGGCTGAGTTGGGACGTACGGAGTATCTTGTGGAGCGAATGAGAAAGATGCAGAAGAAATGCTGAAAAGATCAATTTCTTTATGAGGTTTTATTTTTTCAGCTTGTTCTGGATTCGTTTACAAAAAAGATATAGAAGTCGTTGGCGAGTAAGGCTGGGAATATCTGAGGGATGTTGTTGTCGATAATCGAAGAATTGATTGAGTTCGGTGAGGATGTTTTCTAATCGAGGCACTAGTTGATCCGTGCGATAGGGAGAAAAGAAGCTTTCGGGTAGGTTATTGGGTTGCCAGTTGTCTAATACGGCTGCAATTCGTTTAACGTCATAGCCTGTGGCATAGCCTGCAATTTTATGACAGTTCTCTCCGGGGTCAAGGTAATCGGCAAGGGCATGGTTAACGCTGGAGAATACTTGACAGCCACAGGCGAGGGCCTCCATCGGGGGTAGACCGAAGCCCTCAGTGAGGCGATACTGGGCCCAATATTCTGCTGAATCGTACAGATAGACTTTGGCTCGGTTGAACAAGACCATGAGATCATCGACAAACGAATCGATAACAACCACATTAAATCTCTTTTGCAGCTCAGGAATCAGCTGATTGACAACGTACTCGGAAGATTTTCTGGCTTGTATGAGAATGTCAATGTCTCGCTCAACCTGACGGTTACTGACATTTGTGGGCAATTGGTTAGGGAGCCAATAGATGAGGGAGTTTTGCGATCGCATGCCCCAATATCCCATCGTATTACGACTCACACATAGAATCGGCACCTCAGGCGGCACTGAAAAACCATAGCCTGAGCTGTGGGCATGATAAACCACATGACAATGAGTCAGTTTTTTTAGCTGTTTAGGAACATCAAATCCCCAACTGACCACAAAGATACAATCCCTCAGATTCTCCTGTGGCAATAAATCATCAATAAACGGATGATTCTCCTCTCGCTGACGATAAGTCACCACCTCAGCCTTACAAATCTGTTGAGCCAAGTTTAGTGTATTGAGCTCAGCAAATAGACCACCACAAAAAAACGAGCGAGTAGTTCCTGGCAGGAGAAAATACAGCTTTCTCATCGCAAACGAGATATGGGAGCGCTCAGTATTCTACAGGATGGAAGTCATCGCTATGGGACCTAATTCAGCTCTATTAATTTCATAGATAGCTGCCATCTATCCCATGCTTTGTCGATCCTGAGTTTCGTCCATAGATTAGGTGATATGCAATCGCGCACTCCTCAAGGAGGTTCATATGAACATCTATTCCTCCAACTTACAAAAGCTCGAAGTACAGCGCCGTCAGCTGGAGCACCTGTGGCAACCTACCACTCCAGCCCAAAAAATCAAACAAGCTTCTAGTAACCTGCTACGTAATGCCGGTCAGTGGTTAGTTCAAACCCTTACCGAAGGAGATCAGCTGCGGATCTGGACCACAGAAACCTCCGAGGGAACTCGCTGGTGCGTCCGCAATCCAGTGGATGACATGCAACACCAGTTTGATTCAGAAGAAGCACTACGTGTTTGGCTAGAACAGCGTTATTACAACGGCTAGTACCCTAGATCAACTTAGTACAGCAGGCTGTATCGTAGCTTGCTGTACTAAGCTAACTATTTCGAAAACTTCTAAAGTGTTGCAAGGTATGGTGATGTTTTGCAACTGTCCTCTAACGCCTCTTAATACCAGCGATTCAATAGAGGAAAGAAGCCTTCAAGGTGCACACCATGCAAATTAAATTAGCCCTCAGCACAGCTATATTAGGCACGATTACAGTTGCAATAGCGTCAGCGCTGACTGGTCAGGTCGCAGGCTATGCCAAAACCAGCAGCTATGACTTGTCCGAAACCCAAGCTCGCACCTGCCCAGCATTGACTGGTGAAACGATTACAGCACTTGATTTAAGCGCACAAATCTCCACCCTGTCCAATGCCGCTGACGCCAATAGGCTGCTGGCTATTACCGCATTGTGCAACGGATATGGCTATGGAGGAGCAGAAGAATTTACTGCCGACCAAACCTCGGCAGCTCTGCAATCAACAACAGAAGCAGGCTCTAGCTCATTTCTCTACATCAATGAACATCCAACTCTACCCACACCCCAGGAAGCTGCAGAATTTGACCAGCTTCCCCAGGATCGAGTTGAATTTAAAGCCCCGATTTAGAACGAAATAATAAGTTTCAACAATACTGCTCTAGACACACCCATCAGAATCTCTCTTTCTACCCAAAAAAAATATTAAACTAGTGTGTTTTTGTTTTTCATACACTATGTAAATTCATAGTTCGCAAAGGTTTAGGTCCTGCTACGACTGACAGGTCAAGACCTGATGGCTGCGGTATAGTAGTTGAGACATTCATGGAAAGGTGCCATGTTCGGTTTAGGTTGGCCAGAGGTGGGCATTATTGCCATTGTCGCCGTTTTAATTTTTGGGCCCAAGAAAATCCCTGAGTTGGGCAGCGCCCTGGGGAAAACCCTGCGTGGGTTCAAAGACGAGATGGATGCAGAAGTAGCAGCTGACTTTGAAGATGCCGACTACGTAGAGGATCCGGAACAAAGTTAAATCAATATAGTCTGTGAATGTAGTAGGTACACATGGTTGGAGCTACCTACTACTAGCAGCGTCTAGTGAGCATATAGTAGGCATTTCAGGGAGATGAATCGCCATCTCCCTGTTTTTTTGATCTATTAGGAAACCTGATCCAGGAGCAGCCCTGTAGGTAAGTAGGTTATCCAAATTAGGCTTCAGACACCGAGGCCCCCTTCCGTCCCCCAATCCTGGGGGAGACTAGACTCAAAGCCCCCAGGATTGGGGGTTTGGGGGCATATTCGAGGAGACCAAACTCCTGATCCTCCATCTTATAAATGATTAGGCCAACCTACTTACCCCTAAAAAAGGATTCACCTAAACCACGTCCAAGTTGAAACCTGTAGTTTCTCCTACGGTAAAACTCCAGTTCTGGACGTGGACAAGGTTTAAATACCCAATCGCTGATAGACCGTATCCAGATTTCTCAGCTGATAGTCAGGGTTAAAGGCTGCTTTAATTTCATCTGCCGTCAGTTTTTCCTTGACCTGAGGGTCTTGAGAGATTAAAGCATAGAAGTCACCCCCCTCAACATTCCATGCAGCATGGGCACTTTGCTGCACAATCCGATAAGCATCCTCACGGGCAAACCCTTTTTCCACCAGGGATAGGAGCACCCGTTGGCTAAAGACCACACCGCCGTACATGTTCATGTTGCGTTTCATGTTTTCGGGGTAGATCTGCAGGTTTTGCACCAGCTTAGTGGTCTCAACCAACATGAAATGCATCAAAATACAGCTGTCAGGGAAGATTACCCGTTCTACGGAACTATGGGAAATATCCCGCTCATGCCATAGGGCCACATTCTCTAGGGCAGCCAGGGCATTGGTGCGAATAATGCGGGCCAGACCGGTCAAACGCTCAGATTTAATCGGGTTGCGCTTATGGGGCATAGCCGAAGATCCCTTTTGCCCCTTAGCAAAAAATTCTTCAACTTCTAGCACGTCGGTACGCTGCAAATTACGAATTTCGACAGCAAACCGTTCGATGGACGCCGCTAGGCCAGCCAATGTGGTCATAAACTCGGCATGGACATCCCGTGAGATCACCTGAGTTGAAGCCGTGTCAGGCTTAAGCCCCAGCTTCTGACAGGTCAGCGCTTCGATTTCAGGATCGATGTTGGCATAGGTACCCACGGCTCCTGATATTTGGCCAACAGAAATTTCATCCTGGATCCGGCAAAGACGCTCACGATGCCGCAATACTTCAGCCAGCCAGCCAGCCAGCTTAAAACCAAAGGTCATGGGCTCAGCGTGAATCCCATGAGAGCGACCGATCATCACGGTATTGCGGTGGTCCTGGGCCTTGTTACGAATAACCTGGATTAACTTTTCGACATGGGACAAAATCACTTTGTGACTGGCTACGATCTGTAAAGAAAGCGCCGTATCAAGCACATCGGAACTCGTCATTCCCAGGTGGATATAACGGCCCGCATCACCAACGTACTCATTAACATTGGTCAAAAATGCAATCACATCGTGGCGGACTTCGGCTTCTATCTCCAGAATGCGCGCCACGTCAAAATTCGCTTTGGCTTTGATTTCGTCCACCGCTGCTTGAGGAATGCGACCCAATTCAGCCTGGGCTTCGCAGACGGCGATCTCAACCTGTAGCCAAGTTTTGAATTTGTACTCGTCAGTCCAAAGTTCGCCCATCTCGGGCAGGGTGTAACGTTCAATCAAAACTAGTGTCGCAGGATACAACCGATCCATTGTAAGCGGGTGGTCACCGGTTGCTAAGTCGAAATTAATAATAGTGAGGATTTGATCACACGCTGGTTAACCATCCGCATTGATGACACAACGCCCCCTCGCCGTCACGGCAGGAACCTTTTTGGTATAGAAATAAACCGTAAACAAGCATAAATCCTCCAGGAGATTAGAGCACCTGGAGGATTTACTTTTATATTCATCAGAAAGATTAGCAGTCAGACCCGGAACAGCCTTAATCGACTTCAATCGATTCGAAGGAGCTGAGTACAGACCATGATAGACGCGTTGCTACGGTCGCAAGAGCAATAATGGCAACCATAGCTAGGACGGCATAGGGCATATGCAGTCCAAACAAAATCATACTGATAAGTATTAGGGCAAGCAGTGTAAGATCCAAAGCCTTGTCCTCAAAATATTGCTGTCACTATTAATAATAGATATTTCGCCGAAGGAGTATTAACTTAGGCAAAAAACTTATTAATGGTTCATGTTCATGTAAGGATAGTCGTAGAGCTGGGCTAAACTTAGCCGGAGCAACTATGTCTGGAATGCTTTAGCAATAAGGTGTATACCTGATTTTATCTGTTCCTCGTTAATGGCCGTGTAGCCAAATACAAACTCGCCCGTATTATGAGGCATTTCATACTGGGCCTGAGCGCTACATATTTCTACACCAATACTCGCGGCCCTAGCTACAGCTTCATCATCTGTCAGGCTCAGAGGCAGCTTAGCCATCACATGCAGACCGGCACTATCACCTAAAATTTCAACCGCCTGACCAAAGTGTTTATACAGAGCCTGCACAAGGGTATCGCGACGGCTTTCGTAACACAGACGCATTTTTCGAATATGACGCTCTAAATGTCCCGCTGCAATAAATTCTGCCAATGCTGACTGTGTCAGGGTGGCTGGCTGCCGATCTGCCAACCATTTTGCCTGGCCAAATACCTCTACCAAAGACTCGGGCAATACCAGGTAGCCCAGGCGAATGCTCGGGAACATCACCTTGGAAAAAGTACCTACATACAGTACTGAGGCATGGGTATCTAAACCATGAAGTGATGGAATGGGACGTCCCCCATAACGATACTCACTGTCATAGTCGTCTTCAACAATAAGCGTCCCAGTTTTCCATGCCCACTGCAACAACGCTAATCGTCGAGGCAATGACAGCAAGGCTCCCGTGGGAAATTGATGGGAAGGTGTCACATAGACTAAGCGTGGTTTGACGTTGTTATTGATCAACGCATCGACCACCAATCCACCACGATCTAACGGGATGGGCAACAACTCTGCCCCATTCGACTTAAAAATATGACGGGCACCGCGATAGCCCGGCTCCTCAATCGCAACACTATCACCAGGATTGACTAATAGTTGAGTAATCAGACTCAATGCCTGCTGACTACCATTGGTAATCAGCACTTGATCAGGGGTACATCGGACTGCACGCGCCTGTTGTAAATAGTCAGCAACAGCTTGACGCAAGGGCTGATAACCGGTGGATGCTGTTGCATAGTCAAGCCAGTGATAGGTTTTACGACAATGTTTGGATAACAGTTTTCGCCATAGCTCTACTGGAAAAAGATCAAGGGCAGGCTGACCGTAGCGAAAGCTAATCCTAAACTCTCCTCCGGCAGTTCTCACGGGTGACTGTTTGACCCGATTGCCATAGTCAGATAAGAGAATCTCGACAGCAGCCTGATGTTGATGGTCTAACGGCTCAGCTGTAAGTAGACTGTCGGGAAGTTGATCACAGACGTAGGTCCCTGCCCCCAGTCGAGTTTGTAAATAGCCTTCGCTGATCAGCTGGTCATAGCCCTGGGTAACCGTAGTGCGAGACAGGCCTAGAGACTTTGCTAGCGATCGCGAAGCAGGCAAGCGCTGACCAGACTGGAGTCGACCGGAGAGAATGGCCCATCGCAGCTGGCTGTAAATCTGCTGATGGAGAGGGTCTGATCGAGATGAATCAATAACGAGGGCCAATTCCATGGATAATCACCAAAATTGGACTGATAGTTTAATTATAAATTGGCTCTAGCCGAGGGCCAATTAGTGAGGATAAGGTGGTTTTGTCAGTTGGGAATCCAGTGAAAGCTATCTGGAGAGATCGATAGTCAGGAGATAACACTATGAAAACAGCACGAACTCAGGTAAAGCGTGTGCCTAAGCGTGGCCATTATGATTCAGAAACAGTCTATTCCGTTTTAGACGCAGGATTAATTTGTCATGTGGGTTTTGCCGTAGAGGGACAACCGTTTGTCATTCCTACGGCCTATGGGCGGATGGATAATCGGTTATTTATCCATGGGGCATCGGCTAGCCGGATGCTGAAGTCACTACAGCAGGGAATTGAAGTCTGTGTAACGGTAACGCTGCTGGATGGTTTGGTACTGGCGCGGTCGGCCATGCACCATTCGATGAACTATCGTTCGGTGGTGCTGTTTGGCACAGCAGAGCTAGTCAGTGAGCGAGAGGACAAATGGCAAGCGCTTTATGCATTTACGGAACATGTGATGCCGGGTCGCTGGGCCGAAACGCGGGAGCCGAATGAACAGGAATTGCGGGCAACGACGGTATTGGCGTTGCCCATTGATGAGGCATCGGCAAAGATTCGTACCGGCCCACCGGTCGATGATGCAGCGGATTATGAGTTGCCCCATTGGGCTGGAGTCATCCCGTTAAACGTGCGGGCGGGAGATCCGATTGTGGATCCGCAGCTGACCAAAGGGATTGCGGTACCGGAGCATGTGGAACGATATTTAAAGCTTGGGAACTGATTGTTTGCCCCGCTGAGCCAAGCAATAGCCCAGCATTACCCCCATTAAGCTGCACACCAAATCCAGTGAATCTAGGGTTCGATAGGGCGACATGCCCTGCACAATTTCTTCTGCCGTCATCACCAAACCAAATAAGCTCGGAAATACAGGTAGCCATCGCAAACCTTTAAAGTGTCGTCTATTTAGGACTCTATGCCCCAGGAAACTGGCTGTAGCATAAAGAACGACATGACCAATTTTGTCGTAGTAAGGGATTTTTCCGAGGAGGGCATTGGGCAAATTATTCGTATAGGCAGCCCATAGAATCAATAAAAATAGGCTGCCATAACCTGCAGCTAGCCATGCAATATGACGTTGGGACGCATTGAGTTTAGATGACGTTTTCATAGAATGGGGATACTGGGCTGTTATGTCGGACTATGGCAATCTACAGTGGGCAGCGTCCCCATCTCGGATACATCAACGGTATTTGGTATGAGCTATGGACAATCAAGTTAGACGGTTAGGGCTAGGGCTAGGGGCACTTGCTTTGGTGATTGGCATGTTGGTGTTCCATGAGATTGCCTCTGAGGCACAGTTGGATGCTTTGGTAGTGGATGGTGGGCGATTGCGATCGCACCTCCACGCTATCGTCGCCGAACGCTATACCGACCTAGCTCGCGCCCGTACCCGCGCCTACCTCGCCCAGCAGCTCCGGGACTATGGCTATAAACCTATTACTCAGTCATTTGGCTCCGGCGAAAGCAAAGGAACCAACCTTAGCGTTATCCGGCCAGGAATCCAAGATCCTGAGCATAAAATCCTGGTAGGTGCCCACTATGACACGGTTTTAGGTTCTCCTGGCGCAGATGACAATGCCAGTGCTGTCGTGGCAGCATTAGAAATCGCTCGTATTTTTGCCAATTATCCTACCGATAAAACGCTACAGATTGTCTTTTTTGATCAAGAGGAACTGCAGCCAGAAGGGGCTGGTCTAGTCGGTAGTAATGCCTTTGTGAGTGATGGGGCTAATCTCGACGGACTAGAGAGTGCGGTGATCTTAGAAATGTTGGGATATGCGTGCTATGAGCCCGGTTGTCAGAGCTATCCAGAGGGTTTAAAGCAAGATGGATTTCCGGATGTAGGAGACTTTATTGGCGTTATTGGTGATGCCGAACATCCAGATTTATTAGCGACATTTCAGACGAATGGGTTGGGTGAAACGGAGAGTCCCGAGGCAAGTTTACTAGCGGTGACACTGCCGGTGCCGGTGGGGGCATTAGCGTTTATGCCGGATCTGTTTCGGAGTGATCATGTCCCGTTTTGGTTGAAGGGGATTGGGGCGGTGATGGTGAGTGATACGGCGAATTTTCGAAATCCGAATTATCATCGGCCAAGTGATTCGATTGATAGTTTGGATTTGGAGTTTTTGGAGAAAACTGCTCAATATGTGGTGGAACGGTTGGAAGTGTTGTTGGCGGTTGGTTGAGTAGTGATGGGGGTTGCTCAGGGCTTTCCTCCCCGAACCCCTCCATTCGTGGGGGCCTCGACTCCCCCACACCCCCCGAAAGTTGATTAGTTAGTTGCTCAGAACAAACTCGTTAGGTGAAATTGGGGTTACGGTTGGGTCGATTATGCAGGTTATCTCCTTGAAGCGTATAACTCTTGACAAGGAGGCATTAGAGAGTTACGCCAGCGACCTCATTGTTTTGGTGATAATGATTGGGATGTGGGTTCTTCTTCAACCTTAATCGGTTGCGGTGTAAATGGGGGGAGGACTGGCTCAGAAGGTTTTCCTGGTTGAGTTTGTCTGATCGATTCAGAAACGGGGGGTTGAATGAGGGGGGCTATATCGGAAGTTTTAGGGGGAATGTTTTTTGTGGGAGGTTCTGCTGTTGTTGGTTCTTCGTTGACAGGAGATGTTGGCTCTGTAATCTCAGGGGTAACGTCGTCTGGTTGTATGGCTGTTTCTGTGGATACTTGTTCAGACATTTCTTCACTAGTAGAGTCTGATTCTGATAATTCGAGATTGTTTCTAGTGGCAATGTCTTCTGATGAGGTTGGTTCTTGGTCCGGGTCTTCGATGATGTCGTCCTTGGCAGGGGGTAAAAGCAAAATTCGTTTTTTTGCTTTGGCAACGGGCACCATGAAGTCGGCAATCCGGTCTTCTATCCAGATCAGGCCAGCGCCTAGGGCTTCGGCTAGGGTGCTGATCAGACGGTAAAGGGCAACACTGCTGATCAGCAGACCGCTGGGGAGCTGATTGCCAAGGAGCGCGATCGCAACTGCCTCAAAGACACCAACGCCGCCGGGGGCACCGGGCACCACTAACCCGAACAACCAGGCAATACTAAATGCCCCCATCACTGGGAGAAACTGACTCGGTTTTAAAGCTTGTAACGCCACAATCGTCATCACAAAGCCCATACCGCGCAAGGCTACAAACCCTAGCTCGCCCAGCAGCGATCGCCAGGGATAGGTTTGTAAGCGGAGGGTACTGGTAATCACTGTTAACCCTTGAGCCTGAGCTTTTGCTTTGCCCAGTTTTCGCAGGAGCGGGTTTAAAAAGCGTGGATGAATAGCCACTAACATCGCGACCAACGCCCCTAGAGACAGGGCCAACAATCGCCAATCACTACTCCCAACGGTCAGGCTAAAGCTAATGGCAGCTAACCCCAGGGCAGCGGCAGCCATCAGTAACGGTTCTAACAGGACACCTACAATCGCGGCTCCCGTGGATGAGCCCGATGACTGCAATGCCCGCACCCGTCCGTAGAAGTGCCATACATTACCCGGTAAATACTTGGCAATGTTGGTTTTGAGATAGACCACCGTAGACCAACGACCATCACGGGGCTGGCCGATGGTTTTCAAAATTAAATGCCAGACCCATCCCGACCAAATATGCGCGATCAGCGTAATGCCCAGCGCAATCGTCAGCAGTGGCAAGGTAGCGTTTGTTAGTTCAAGGCTTCTGACCTCTTGCCAGTGGTCCTTTAGAGTTTTGGCAAGAAAGAACAGAATGCCACCGAACAAAAACCAGCGAAGGATGCGTTTAACCATGGGGGGAGAGAGCCAGCGCATAAAACGTCGGTGTGAAACGATGGGACAGTGGTCGGTTTGACTTGCGGTCCATTAGACAGTGGTCGATTAGACAGTGGTCGATTAGACTGCAGTCACGAGTATTAAACCTTGTTCACGTTAAAAACTGTAGGGTTTGTAACTCAGATTTTGGATTTGGATGGGTAACTTTGAAGATAGGTTTAGCATATGGACGGTCAAAGCCCACATCTAGATCCTAGATTGTGGGCTGAGGTTTGTAGCCATGCATGATGCGACCGCAGCAGCGATATTGCTCGTCATAGTTTTGACTGATGGGATCGCTGAGGTCAATAATCGAATCAATGCCAATGCCATTACGACCCTGATCTTTGCCAGAGCTATGAATATAGCGACCCTGGCCCAGATGCAACGCAACGTGGGTGGTGCGTTCAGGGGTACCAAAAAAGATCAGATCCCCAGGTAGTAGCTCTTCCTTATCAACCCTGGCGGTAAAGTCTTCTTGCTGATAAGAGTCCCGAGGAAGCGGTACACCGACAGAGGCAAATGCCGCCTGCATCAGGCCAGAGCAATCGTAATTGGGCGCGACCGTCCCGCCCCATAGGTATTCATTGGGCACTGCCATGGCAGCTTGGGTAAAGGCAATGGCCCCAGGAATCGCGCCCTCGATGTCGCGACGGCTGACGGTGGGCGGATGATATGGCACAGGGGCTGGGACGATGGCATCCATGTCGGTGAGCCGCAGCCAGCCGGGATAGTCATCGGCGGCTAGCACTATATGGATACCGGTGGGTTCAATCACCGTAATTTTGAACTGGTATCCGGCGGCGGCTTGGGTGACCAGGTCCTGAGCATCTGGGGTTTTGTAGAGGTTGAGGTTGCGATCGCACCGATACTCCGCCCCAGGATTCGACTGCCAGCGATTTTTTACCTCTTCTAGTTGCACCACGCCCCCTACCTTTTCATTAGGCATCAAAATCAATCAGATTCTAATTCTAGAGGTAGGGGCGTTGCATGCAACGTCCCTACAACCCATGCAACCCCTAAATCTGAATGTTTTACGGCACAAATTTAACCGGTCAATTTAACGAATGAGCCATTACATCAGACAATAAAAACTATTCTGTTGCAATCGCTACCATTCGTTAGCTGTCCCCATCCGTTAATTTATCGTTATGAGTTTGACCGTATCCCGACCCAACATCAATAACAAATTTCGCATCACCCCCAAGGCATTAGACATTCCTGTGCGTCTGCTCTTGGGGCCTGGACCTTCGAACTCCAATCCTGACGTAGTCGCCGCGATGAATCGTCAGCCCATTGGTCACCTCGATCCGGCCTACCTGGATCTAATGGATGAAGTCCAAGCCATGATGCGCTATGTCTGGCAAACCGAGAACCCCATGACACTACCCATCAGTGGGACTGGGTCTGCCGCGATGGAAGCCACATTGGCTAATGCTGTTGAGCCTGGGGATGTGGTCTTAGTTGGGATTAACGGATACTTTGGCAATCGCCTGGTGGATATGGCCGGTCGCTATCGCGCCGATGTCCGCAGTATCAGCAAACCCTGGGGCGAGGTCTTTAGCCTGGAAGAGTTGCGGGCGGCAATGGAAGAGCATCGTCCGGCGATCCTGGCCCTGGTCCATGCGGAAACCTCCACCGGTGCCCGTCAGCCCCTCGAAGGAGTAGGTGATCTTTGTAAGGAATATGACTGTCTGCTGCTGATCGACACCGTTACCAGTATGGGTGCTGTGCCCATTTTCCTGGATGAATGGGGCGTAGACATGGCCTACAGCTGCAGCCAGAAGGGCCTCAGCTGCCCGCCTGGCAGTTCTCCATTCACCATGAGTGAGCGGGCGCTGCAGAAAATGGACAAGCGCCAGACTAAGGTGGCCAACTGGTATTTGGATATCTCCCTACTGCGCAACTACTGGGGCAAAGGTCGTACCTATCACCACACGGCACCGGTCAATATGACCTATGCCATCCGCGAAGCGCTACGTCTGGTGATCGAGGAAGGGCTGGAAAATTCCTGGGACCGTCACCAAAAGACGGCTGAGCAGCTCTGGGATGGATTGGCCGAGATGGGTCTGGGCTGTCATGTACCCAAAGAATATCGTCTGCCGACGCTGACTACGGTCAAGGTACCTGATGGTGTTGATGCCAAAGCGGTGACTAGCAAGATGCTAGCTGATCACAATATTGAGATCGGCAATGGTTTGGGTGAGTTAGGTGGCAAGGTTTGGCGCATTGGCCTGATGGGGTATAACAGTCAGCCTGAGAATGTGGATCGGGTACTGGCAGCCATGGCCAAGGTGATGGCAGAGATTTAGAACTCTCGCCGGGCAACCACAAGGGATTGCCCCTACAGGGTTATCTATTATCAATAGGTGTTACTGAATTGATAATGGATGTACCGATGAGCTGAGTCTCTGTCATAGGGGCTCAGCTTTCTAATATCTTGTCGCCGGTGACCAGCTGATAATGCTCGACAACGGGAAACGGATCGTAAAAGTGATGGAGCAATGCTTTCCATTGTTGATACTCAGCTGACTCGCGAAAGCCTTGGGTATGATCTTCCAGGGTTTGCCAGGTGACTAACAAGAGATAGCGATTGTCTTTTTCCATGCACTTTTGCAGTTGATGTCCGCCATAGCCAGGCATCGAGCTAATGATGCTTTGGGCCTGCTGAAAGGCGGCTTCAAATGCGACAGTTTCTCCGGGTTTAACGTCGAGCATAGCGACTTCTAAAATCATGGGTTAAGTAGGTTGGCCTAATCATTTATAAGATGGAGGATCAGGAGTTTAACCTCCTCGAATATGCCCCCAAACCCCCAATAATGGGGGCTTTGAGTCTAGTTTCCCCCAGTATTGGGTGAGGTCAGGGGGCCTCGGTATCTGAAGCCTAATTTGGATAACCTACTTAAGCGGACCAATATCGACAGACCTTCTAGAATAGAGTTACAGTCGACTTCGATCCTGATGAGGGCTATGTCCTTACTGCAATCGCCTATTGCTACAGATACATGGACACCCATAGCCTGGGATGAATTTGTGCAGCTGATTGATCAGTCTGACCAGCAGCACCATAAAGCCTACTATCACCATGGCCAAATGAGGCTGGAAACGATGCCAACCGGTTCAGACCATGCTAGGGACCATGCCATCCTGATGCTGCTGATTGGTCTTTTTGGCATGGTTACAGGTATGCCGCTGGCTCCTCGGGATGCTTGCTCCTATCGCAAACCAGGTAGCGATGAGTTTCAGCCGGATATTTCTTATTATGTTGGTGACAATGTTAATTGCATTCCTAAGGGCACGCGTGTCATTAACTTAGATGACTATCCTAAGCCGGATTTGGTGATCGAGATTTCTGATACCACACTGGCAGATGATAAAGGGGAAAAACGTCTGCAGTATGAGGCGTTACGTATCTCTGAGTATTGGATTTGGGATGTTAAGAATGGCCAGCTGATCGCGTTTAGTATCAGCCCAGATGGCAGTAGTAAGCGGATTGATACATCGAACGTGTTGGCGAATTTGAGCCTGGGGTTAATTGAGGTAGCCCTGCGTCGGGGTGAGGTTGAGGATCAGTCGGCCATCGGCGCATGGTTTATGGAGCAGATGCGTTAGGGAAAATCTCGTAGGGGTGGTGCCTTGTGCCCACCCTGGGATAACGGTTGCGATCAACCAGGATTTGTCTATGCAAAATCCTGGTTAGGTGCCCACGGTATCGAAGGGCATCCACAAGGGAGTGCCCCTACGGATGAAATATCGGCTAGGTGCCCACGGTGATCGCGGGGCATCCACAAGGGAGTGCCCCTACGGGGTTGGTTTATACAACGCGGATGCGTTTGGTCAAAATCACCATGATTTCATTGGGGCGTCCGGTGGGTAGGGGTTTGCTCCAGTCGTTGGGTTCGGCGTAGTTGAGTTTGTGCAACAGGTTGATGGTGTTGCGGATGGCGGTGAGGGTGCCGAATACGATATGGCGAACGTTTTCGTATTGGGGGTCTGGTTGGTTGGTTGGGGAGGTGACAGGTTGAGGGGTGGACGGGATGGTGCCGTCCGGGGTGTTGGGTTGAAACATGGTGATCTGGTCTCCGTTGTGGTGGATGGCCTGGGCTGCTTGTTCCGATGAGGGAAAGGGCAGCTTTGGCGAGGAAACCAGAACCCGAGTGAGCCTTAGCCTAACCGGGGGATGATGTGCAATGCGGCATGGCTAAGGGGTAAACTCACCCTAAGCCTCGGGATTGCGTTGGAATCTCCGGGGTCAGTCATCGGTACGGTGTTGGCGCACCTGCCGATGGCGCAAAAGCTAACTGAGTTCTGGGAAATTGGGTTAAAGAATTAACCTTAGGGAAGAGAGTACGGTGAAATGTTGTTGGGGTCAAGAGAGTTTGGCTGGGTTTAACAGAATGTAAGGTCTCTGGTAGTTGTATCAATGAAATTTGATGAGAGAGCTTTTAGTTTTGTTGTGGGGCGTTTCACAAAGGGGCAGGTTTAAAATAATCTGTTGGTCATTGAGAGATGCATCAGCGGCGATGATCGCTATTTTGCAATCCGTTAGCGCGCTGAACTGGGTTAGTAACTAGGCCTGGTGACCAGTCATTCGCTAACTGATATTTTTCAATCGCTGTATCAGGATCATTCCGACCGGCCAGTCGATCACCTACCTGGACTAACATCCGACTAGCAGATCCTAACCGTTGGGGGGTATGGCATACGGGCAGATCTTTTAACACGTCTGGATTGTTGACCAAATACACATTCATTTGATTACAAGCTCTGATCAGTAATGCTTGAAGCGTATCCGCACGCCATATCCGAGCCGTATCATCGGCTGATGCTGTTAGAACGCGCTGACCATCAGCACTAAAACGAGCAGTAAACACAGTCTCAGTATGATCGTCAAAAACATTCAGTTCTCGACCTTGAAGGTCCCAGACGCGAGCGGTGTTGTCAGACGAGGCGGTGACGACCCGCTGACCATCGTTGCTAAAAACCGCGCTTAGAACCAAGTTTTGATGGCCTTCGAGCACGGTGGACTCGCCGGTGCGCAAGTCCCAGACGCGAGCGGTGGTGTCATCCGAGGCGGTGACGACCCGCTGACCATCGTTGCTAAAAACCGCGCTTCGAACCAAGTTTTGATGGCCTTCGAGCACGGTGGACTCGCCGGTGCGCAAGTCCCAGACGCGAGCGGTGGTGTCAGACGAGGCGGTGACGACCCGCTGACCATCGTTGCTAAAAACCGCGCTTAGAACCTCGTTTTGATGGCCTTCGAGCCGATGTTTTTCCCGTAATCGGTTCAGGATAGTTTGCAGTGTTGCTGTTGGACTAGCTGCTGGATACTTCTCTAATGTCCTGATGTTATTAGCATTTACTAAATTTTGTAGGCGTTGACCAGTTTTCAACGATGCCAACAATGCTTTGCCTTGATCATGTTCAAACGTTTTGAGTGACCTCACACCAGCAATTTCAAGCTTGGTTCCCTCTCTTGCTATTGTGGCTTCTGCTCGTGCTACTTTTTGTTCCTGACGGGCATTCTCTCTCGCAATATTTGCTTGTTCTAACCCTGATTGAGCTTGTTGTCGGTCATCTCGTGCTGTCGCCAACTGTGACTGAGCATGCGCGACCGCTTTCTGGGCAGTCTCTTGTGCCTGCTTAGCCTGTTGACCAATCTCTTTCAAACGAGTATTAGCATCTTCCACTAATGCCTCAGCGACCTTTACTTCGTCAGCAGCTGACTGTGCTTTTTTGCCCGCAACATCCTGCCGGAATTCCGCCACTTCAACATCAAAACTGGCTTTCCGTTGTTTCAAGTCAGCCCAAATTTCTTGCCTTTTTGCTTTCCATGTAATGAGGCCAGCAGCCAGTGTCGACTTATCCGCATTTTTAGTAGCTGCAATGGCGACACCAACAGTAACAACAGCAACTGCCGCTGCCACTGCAATAGTTCCAGCCAACCCCCGCCGCGCCTGCCGATTCCTCGCCCGCAAATCCTCTCTCTCATCCTCTATCAGCGCCAGCTCTCCCCTCGCCGCCGCATTCGCCACCTCCAGATCCGCCTTCTCCCCCTCTAGCCGCACCCGCTGCCGCTTCTCCTCCTCCAACTCCACCATCAACTGCTCCAACCTCGGAGCCTGCTGATCCCGGATCACCCCCGCCAAATAATCATGCACCAACTGATACCGATCATCCGGCCTATCCGGCAAATACACCACAATCCCCGACCCAGTCAAAATCCTCAACACCAGGTCTAAACCATCGGTCTCTTTATCCGCCTCACCAGCAACTCCCCGAATCCCCAACGCCTCTAGTTCCCGCATCAGCTCTGGCCGAGTCTTTAACGGCCTTGTCCGCCGCTCATCCGTCAACAAAAACAACACCAACCCCGCCAACTGCCGATTCTCATCCCCACAGTCATCGACCACATTATTCAGATAGTTCTGTACCAGCGTCTCCTTCGGCTGTTCCCCCAGCTCTCGATACCTCGCCAGAGTTTGAATAGTCTCCGTCTGCAGCTGCGCCCCCACCACCTGCATCTCAATGGGCCGCACCTCCCCCAACGCCCCCGCCAGGTCATCCACCAGCGCATCCACCAACCCCGGCTCCAAATACATCCGCGCCCCCGACGCCAGATTCTCAATAATCGCCTTCGTATCCGCCGGACTAAAATTCCCAATCTCGTACAGAATCTGTTTCCCTAAAATATCCTCCAACTGCGCCCGCGCCATCGACCCCGACTCCAGCTGATTCCGCCGCACCAACTGCCGCGCCTCCAGCAAATAATGCAAATAATCCTCCCGGATCGAAAACACAATCTTCAGAGCACCGGGTAGATCCAAACAATCCGCCACAAACCCAAAAAACTCTCGCCGTTTTAACGGATCCGGATTCGCAAAAAAGAACTCCTCAAACTGATCCAACAACAACACCGGACGCAAGGTACTCTCCTCACAAACCCGCAAGGCATCCAGAATGTTGCGATTGAGATCAGCAGATTGTTGATTGGGAAGCGTCTCCGCTAGGTCATCCCCCTCGGCGGCCCCCCTAGCCCCCCAATCCTGGGGGGAATCCACCTCAAAGCCCCCAAAATTGGGGGTTTGGGGGCCTCCAATTTTGGGGGCTTCCTCACCAATATCCCCCTCCAAAACCTCCCGCAACAAATCCTTCCCCTGCCGCCGCACCACCGCACTCGCCGACTCCCCCAACGCCGCCGCCAACGACTTCCCCAACGCCCGCCGCCAATCCGTATACTTCCGCACCAACACCGGCACATTCCGCCGATTCTCCAGACTTCTCCCCCGCAACGCAGGCAACAATCCACCATTAATCAACGAACTCTTCCCCACCCCCGACGTCCCATGCACCACCAACAGCTTATGGCTCGTCCCCGCAATCCGCTGCAACAACGCCGTCAGATCCCGCTTCCGCCCCGATGCCTCAATCTCCGGCGCAATCTCCTCCAACGTCTCCCGCTCCGACCGCACCGTCACCCGCTGCTCCGTCCGCTGCGACCGCAACCGCCCCGCCCCAATAAACGCCCGCAGCCCATACTGCTTCTCCACCGCCAGCCGCTCTTGCTTGATCTCAAAGGCATCTAAATAACGGTGTTGCTCCCGCAATCGCGCTTGTAACTGCCCCAAGATGTTTGTATATAGCCTCGGATGCCCCAGTACCCCCATGGCCTGGGCCGCCTGCAAGTGCACAATCGCCCCCTCTCCATCGCCGAGCTGATAGTTCGCCTCTGCCAATCGCGCCAGATATAGCATGCGCCACCAGCTGTCCCGTTGCGCCAGGGTGTCTAAGGCCAGCTGCGCTAGCTCGGCTCCCCGGTGCCACTGCCCCCGCCGCATGGCCACATCCGCCAAAAATCCATAATTCTCCGCCTGTTTATCCGGCTTAGGATACCGTTGCCGCAGATCCACCGCCTGCTGGGCCACCGTCTCCAGCTCGTCCCATCGTTCCAATCGATGCAACACTCGCTCCAGCGCATTAATGCACTTGCACACCAGATCGGGCCGTTCTGCTTGCTCAAAGACCGCCACACAGTCCTGCAGCGGTGGTAACGCACTCTCCCAGTCCGCACTCTGGTACTTAACACTATCCACGGCATAGTACCGAGCCCGTCCCAGGTAAAACAGGGCCAGACCATATTTCAACTGATCAGCAGCTTGCGTCCGCCAATAATGAGCACTCTGCTCAAATAACCCAATCGCCTCTTGATTGAGCAGATTGAGCCCCTGGGCAAAGGTCACACCCGCTTGCAAATCTGGCCCCAACGCCACTTTCTGTCGCTGTAGCTCCGCCAGTGCCAAACTCAGCTCATCACTTTGCAAATAACCAAAATCTACCTGCTTCAATAACCGATTAAATGACTCTGGCGTATTAGGCTCCAACAATGTGGTAAATAAACGCCCATTGGCCTGCTGCAGCCCATCGGTCAGCGTCTCAGGTGATAGGGAAAACGCAATCGTCTCCCCACCCGCAATACTCTCAAAATCATTGGCATACTGCGACAGCTGTCGATAGCCCTCATCCGTAAACCACAGCACCAACGGAAACGGAAACTCCCGCCGAAACTCCTCCCGTCGTTTATTTAACTCCACCAAAAACGTTTCTAACGAGCAGAGCCGCTCCATGCCCAGCACCAAGGCTGCCCCCGGCTGGACATTATCCGATGGCATCGTCTGCGGTTGCGCGGGACCTGGTTGGACGCCCCGCATCGTCTGCAACTGCGCATATAGATTAGTATCATCGGTCCCTAACCGCAGCACCTGTACCGGTCCCTGCAGCTCTTCCCCCGCCAGCTGTTGCCCCAGCTGCTCCACCATCTGGTCCCGCAGCCGGTTGTAGTTACACCGCACCAACAGCAGCGTAATCGTATCCGCTCCCTGACCAAAAACAATGGCACTGGTCAGCTCCTCCAGCGCCGCCTCATTCTGCGCGGAGTTTTCAGCAAAGTTAAAACTGTTAGTCGGGGGCACAGTACTCATCAGCTCATGCGCAAACGTCCAAGGGAAAAGCAGTCATTTCGTTAGAAACTTGCCAACCGTAACAATGGTCCACCCCTAACATCACACAACCGACATACCTCCCCTCCTGGGAGGGGCTCCGGGGTGGGTTAGCGTGCCTATAAAATAGCGAATCTTGGTCAATCGCAACACCCTTTCCCCCTTTCCCCCTTTCCCCTTGTCCCCTACATCGAGATGGGTTACCAGGTGCGGGGTGTAAAGCCTGGTGTCTTGCTAATCGCGACACTGTCTCCAGATTGTTGAATTAAGAATAGTCCCTGGTTGTACGCATAGGTATCTACATCTTTATCAATTTCGATGGCGGCCACGGCTCCATAGAGTCGATAGCTGGCGTAGTGGGGAAACGCTAGCTTAAATTGTTCCAAACTGCGTAACACCTGACGGATGCTGTCTTGGGTGAGTCGGGATTTTACTTCGATGACGACGGCGACATCATCGTTGACGACTAAAATGTCAATTTCTAGATTGCGGTTGCCTCGGGCAGAACGGACTCGCTGATAGACTTCTTGTACCGCCATGCCCTGTTCTTGAAACAACCGTAACGCAGCCGGGGCGACAATGTTTTCGACAAACCGTCCCCAGCGACTGCTGAGGTTGTTGACTGCCTGGTTGGCTTGGGTTGCGATCGCTTCCGCCTTGGCCAATCGTTTTTCAGCTTCCACTGCACGGCGATCAAACTCAGCTTTGGATTCCGCTGCCAGACGATCAGCTTCTGCCGCACGGCGATCAGCCTCAGCAAAGCGCCGATCAGCTTCTGCCTGGGAGCGTTGAAATAGGGCGTAGATGTCGTCAATGGTGACTGGATCGGGCATGGCAGCTTCAAGGAAAACCTGGGTTATTCTAATTCTATCCTGAGGTATTTATCCTTTGCCTTTTTCCCCTACTCTATTGCCGATTAACCGGTGGGCCTTGCCCACCCTACGTTTTTAATTCTTCGGACTCTAACAAAATCGGATTGACATCAAACCAGGATTCTCCCTGGTCGCGGTACTCAAATACCAATCGACTATGGATCAACCGTTGATAATCGTCATCCCCACCCACTTTTTTCTTCTGCTGTCGTACCTGTCGCAATAACGCCCATTCATCCGCCGATAGCTGCAGCGTCATCTCATTGCGCCGGGCTCGGATGACTTCTTCTAGCTTCTCGTGCTTGAGTGGAAAGTTGCGCCCCTTGCGCACCCAGCCATTGAGCAACCGCAGCAGGTCCCGCACATGGCCGCCACTGACCATACAGAGCCGGTCCAAAGCCCCCGGCTGATCAAATAAATCGGCCACCTGAGCCAGTCGCTCTGTTTCTGACTGATTGGGCATGGCCCGCGCCAGCACTAACTGTCGTAATAGTCGCATGCCTTCTTCACACAGGTTGCCATCGCGCAGCTTGACGGGCACCATGGGCAATACCTTCGGGTCATCGGTGTACCGCGCCGTCAGCAGACCGTATTCACTGGAAAACTTGAGGGCCAGGGGAATGGTATACACCTTATGACAGTGCAGCTTTTGCAAACATTCGTGCTGATCAATAAATAGATATTCTTGCTGGGAACGACCAAAGGCCTTGGGACGATTGTCAATCCGATCCAGATTGTCCACAATCACCACCAGCCCCTGCTTGCCCTGTTGTTTGAGTTGGACAATGGCAGGCTTGAGCAACTCTTCGTTAATCGCCTCTACCAGCTGATTTTTCTGGGGACCTAAAAACTGATTCAACCGATCCCGCAGGGTGGCGTCGTTTTTTGCCCGTGCGGTGATTTTGCCGATACCTGCCGCTAGGGAAAATTCGCCGTTGGTGCTGGCACTGGCACTGAGGTCCGACATGCCCGGTGTCTTGACTGGCAGCGGCACCGATGCTTCGGCCTCTAGCTCAATTTCAGTCATCAATACCTTGGCTGCCTTTTGCAGTAACCCCCGTAGGCCCTTGGCGTCACCAATGTCGATACCTTCTAGACTCTGGCTAATGCGTCGAGCAATGGCTAGCAGTACATCGCCAATATCCACATCGGCCATTTCTAAATCTTCTGTGGATTCAAAATAAACCACATGAAATCCATCTGCTTCTAATTCCGCCCGTAACTTTAGCAGTTCCGTCGATTTGCCACAGCCGATGTGCCCGGTAAACAGGGTACAGGTAGGATTTTCCGGTTCATAAAAGGTGATCAGGTCTTTGATTTCGGCAATGATCTGCTCACCACGCACCTCAGAAAAGTCGATATAGAGCTGCCGATCGTCCTCTTTTTGAGGATCGAGGGTGCGGGCAGGGCTAGTGGTTTGAAAAAACTGACGAACATCTAGCATGGGCTGATCAGGGACCATAGCAACGCTAATCGAAGTCTACGTGCCTATAGCTTCAAGGATCTATATTTTTCTCCCAGGAGATGGGATAGCATCGTAATAGTGCTTAACAAAAAAACTCGATTACGGCCTAACAACAAATCCGAATTCATTAAGCCCGATTAAAAATAGGCAATCTCGTAGGGGCACTCCCTTGTGGATGCCCTGGGATACCGGACGCTATCAGCCAGGATTTCGTATAATTACCGCAGCTCCCATGACATCCGGTTAATAATCAAAGTCATAGCTGTACAGGGCATTGAGGCATGATCACGACACCGTTGCATATTCCCCAGTCAGACCCACCACGACCTGCGTCGGAGATCCTGCCGACCATGTACGATCTGCCGAGCGAAAACCCGGAGGAGCCTGGTTTGCCTGACGAATTTCATGACCACCAGCCTGAGCTACTAAGCATTACGTTAAAGCTGGCTGACTATAGCGCTGATCATTACTTCACCGGCAAAGACCTCAACCTCTATTACGATGTGCGCCATCCTAACTGGTATAAGCGAACAGATTGGTTCCTATCCGTCGGTGTACCGCGCCTCTATGAAAACAAAGACATGCGTCTCAGCTATGTCGTCTGGCAAGAAGGCGTTAACCCCTTTGTTGTGGTCGAACTGCTTTCCCCAGGTACTCGGAAGGAAGACCTGGGAGAGGTCCAGCCTGAACCGGGTTGCCCACCGCCCAAGTGGACGGTGTATGAAAAGATTTTGCGGGTGCCTTACTACATCGTGTTTGATCGCTATAGCGATGATTTTCGGGCCTTTAAACTCAACGCCGGTAGTTATGAAGCCCTATCTCTGCCAGAGGGACGTTTGTGGCTACCGGAATTAAAGGTCGGCTTGGGTCTATGGCACGGCAGCTATAAGCAAGTAGAGCGGCTATGGCTGCGCTGGTATGACGATACAGGCAATTGGTTACCCACACCTGCCGAACGGGCGGATACTGCTGAATCAGAATTGGCTCAGCTCAAGCGTTTACTGCAGTCTAAGGGCATTGATCCAACCGAGCTTTAGATCAGCAGAAGAAAAAAGAAAAAGAAAAAACTAAAACATCCGCAAGCCCATCGTCGATCCCGATAAGCCTACGGATGTTTAACCCGTTTGCAAGATGATGAAATGTGTCTAGAAATTACCAATCAGTACCACAGCTGTTAAGAGACAAAACGTAACAACACCAAGAGCCCAAATCATTTCATAGGGTGCATGATTTTCAGCTTCTAAATAGTCATTAACCAGACGATCGTGCTCTTCAGGCTTCCAAATCATCGATTTCATAATGTCCTCCTGGGCTATTGGCCCATGAAATTATCTGGGGTGGATACTATGAGTGTAGTCACACATGTCTTGGCCGCTACATCCATGGATAAAATCTTCACTCTCATTGCCAAAAGTTGATAATTCCGATCCTAGTTGTTAAACAACTATAGGATTGTCAACAGCTTATGAAGATAAACACGACAAAAGTCTCCGCTGATCTGACCTCGCGAAAACATTCATTAAGTAGGTTGTCGAAATTAGGGTATCAATTTAAGCCAGGAAATCCTGACTGGATGGGAAATGAGGAGCCAGAAGCCAGTCAAACACTGACTTCTGGCGTTGTAACAACGTCCCGCTTTACGTTGCTGCCCATTAAGAGCACATTTCCCTAAGAGATTATTTTAGAAAGTTTTTAGGAATGACTAATCAGTGCCATGGCTGCAAATATACAAAATGCCACCAGCCCTAGTGCCCAAATCAATTCATAAAGTGCATAGTTTGTATTTTCTGGATAGGTACTTATCCGGCGACCATGCTTATTGTCTGGCATTAAAGTCATCAGTCTTACATTATCCTTTTGATGGGTTCAGCCAACTAGTTTAGGCAGACATTTTTGGGGATCATTCTCCATTCCAAAAAACTTTATCTTTCCTACTCAAAGTCAACAAACCCGCACCTTCTGTTAAATAACTTTATTTTTCTTAAGCATGAATAGCGGGATGTGTAGTTTTTGCGGCTTAAACTGTAGCTAAGCGGCAAAAACTAGCGACTTGATCCGGGGATAGGTAATTCGATCACGAAGATACTTCCTTGTGGGGAATTAGGGCGGAAGGTAAGGCGACCGTTATGTTGCTGAATGTATTGATAGGACACAGCTAATCCTAAGCCAGTTCCTGCCCCTACTGGCTTGGTGGTAAAAAATGGATCAAAAACTTTCTCTTGGATAGAGTGAGGAATCCCAAAACCCGTATCTTGAATTGAGATTGTTATCCAATTTTCTTTCTGGGTACGGGTATGAATGAAGATTTGTTTTGAGGCCTCCTTATTCAGAAGATTGACAGCCTCAATGGCGTTGAGCAAAACCTGCATAAACACCTGATTGATCGCGCTAGGTTCACAAACAACTAAGGGGCAATCGCCATAGTCTGTGATGATCTCAATATCATTACCAATGCGCGATCTTAAAATTAGTAGCGTGTTATCGAGACTCTTATTTAAATCGGTCGGTTTAGTGCCTTGTTCATTAGTAGAAGCAAAGGATTGTAGGCTACGAACAATAGTTTTGATGCGCTCTGTCCCCTTGGTCATAGACTGAAATATTTGAGGCATATCTGCTTGGATATAGTCCAGGTCAATATCTTGACTTTTAAGGGAAGAGTCTGACGATGCAACTAAAATTTGTTGTTGTTGCTGTTTGATAAGATCGAGCAGATCTTGTCCATAGCCTTGCAAAATATCAATATTGCCAGTGATAAAGGTTAATGGATTATTGAATTCATGGGCAATGCCTCCGACTAACTGTCCAAGGCTTGAGAGTTTTTCGGTTTGGATCAGCTGGGCTTGGGTTTGTTTAAGTTCTTGTAATGTCTGACTAAGAGCATTAGTGCGTTCTTCGACGCGATATTCCAGGGTAATTTCAGCTTGCTTTTGGCGACGAATCGCATCAACCAACACCAAAATAGTGATTGCACCCAGAATAAAGATGGGCAGGACATACCATATTAACTGACGATGTTGTTCGTAAAATGATTGTTTTTGGTTAATCAGAATGCTGGTAGGCGGGAGATCATTGTGGTTAATATTAAAACGTTTTAGTTCGTAAGCATCAAAAATCCATTGAGTTTTAGCGTTGATGATGGGGGGGACTTGGTCAACTGGTGTACCCTCTAAAATCTTTTCAACCAGTTCAACAGCTTGTTTGGCATGGTAGCTACCTTCAAGCACTTTGCCACCCACAACACCATGGCCTAAATCACTACTGCTAACTGTATAAAGAGGGTTTTTTAACTGCGATCTCAACAACTGCATCGTTTCCTCAAAAGGCAACAATGCCTCATTCCCATCCCCTGAACGTAGTTGTCCTCGTACAAATACAGGCCAACTACTCGGATACTTCTCCAACGTTTGGCCAATAGTAGTCGGCGTTAAATCTTTCACTACTGTAATATCAGGTAGCGTTTCAGCAGCATCAACTTGAATCTGCCTGAGACGCTTAAGATTGGCCGTACCTGTTTCTGTAGAATCGATCAGGAAAATCATGTTATCGGATTGGGTTTGGCGTTTTGCCTCCAATATCGTCTCTCGATAACTATGGGTCTCAAATACCCCAGTCAACCAGGGAATCGTCAATAACTCGTTTCGAACATGATTAATACCCATAAAAACAACTGGTAAATCTGGAAAATACTGATTACGAGTTGCCAGAACCATATTCAATCCTGGATCGTCTGCCACTATTAATACTTGCAGCTCTGTATCCTGATACTTTGTGTGGAGATAGTTTAAAAACGCTTTACGATGCTCTAAATTTGGATAACGTTTCGCATCTAAGAACTCGTGGTAAACCGTGGTCAGATGATGGCTAGATCGAAATCCTTCGTCGATCCCTTTTTTTCCCTCTGCTGTCCAGGAAAGTTCGGGATTGTAAGAATGAATGACTAGGATATTCGAATTGTTTGAGTCAGGTGCTTGGGCAATGACGGGTGTGGCAAAACCTACCAGCAGGAATAATAAACAATAGATTATTTTTTTGTTTATTATTCCTGTAAATGCCATAGGTCATCTTGAGCAGCATCCATCATCATAGTTATCTCGGCTTTATTTCAAGCTCTTTCCCAATGTGCCCAAATCGTCCTCACATCAAACTAATTAAGAGTGAAGGAGCCTAGTGCCCAACCTATAAGCTAAAACCATTAACACTGCAGGTATTGATAAATCAATCGGAGGTTGAGATGTGTCAGCCGGCTCAAATGTTAGACACAAATTCTGTGCTATTGCAAGAGTTTCATAAATACTGCGTGACAGCTATCCGCAAATTGGCTCATTTCTATAAAAATTCGTCTAGGATGACGGATGTTGTGATGTGCCTTACACATGGCTTTAGACCTGCCTCGCTTCTATCGTGCTGCAAATCCTAGTCGCCCCTTACGATTGGTGCAAGCTGAGGATCGGCAATATTACATTGACTTTTCGTCAGTGCGGGGTGGGGATATCGTACGGGAGTTGGAGCGTACAATTGCCCTGCTGTCACCGGATGAGGCGACGACTCAGCTGTTTACTGGCAATATTGGCTGTGGTAAATCGACAGAGCTGCTGCGGTTAAAGGCGCAGTTGGAACAGCAGGGATTTCATGTGGTGTATTTTGAGTCGGACCGCGACTTGGAAATGGCTGATGTGGATATTAGCGATATTCTGCTGATGATTGCCCATCAGGTGGTGGAGAGTTTGGAGAATGATGGTATTAAGCTAAAGCCGTCGGCCCTGGTTAGCTTGTTTCGAAACCTGGCGGAAACACTACAAACACCGATGGAAATTGCGGATGTTAGTTTTTCGGTGGGGATAGCGGCTTTGACCGCTCGGGCTAAGGAGAGTCCCGAGATGCGTAGTCGCATGCGTCAGTATTTGGAACCGCGTACTAAAAATATTATTGATGCGATTAATGAGGAATTGTTGGAGGTTGCGATCGCAAACCTCCGTTCCCAAGGTAAAAAAGGGCTTGTTGTCATCGTCGATAACCTCGACCGGATTGACCCCGTAGAGAGAGCTAACGGTCGCACCCAGTCTGAATATCTATTTATTGATCGAGGAGAACAGCTTAAACGATTAAATTGTCACGTGGTCTATACCATCCCCCTGGCCCTAGTCTTTTCCGATGATTTACCCCGGTTATCTAACCGCTTTGGCGTCTCCCCCAAAGTCTTACCGATGGTACCGGTCACCCAGCGTGACAGCACCACCTTTCAACCCGGTTTGGCTCTACTACAGCAGATGGTACTCGCTCGCGCCTTTCCCAATAAAAACTACAATGAGCGCATTGATCGCATTAGTGATGCCTTTGAATCCATTGATGTGCTCAACCGTCTGTGTCAGCTGAGTGGGGGGCATATGCGTAACCTAATGCGATTGCTGTATGGCTGTTTGCAAAAGGGTGATCCGCCGATCAAATCGACTATTCTCGAAGCTGTGATTCGAGATGAACGAGATGCCCTCATGGCCTTGATTGATGAAAGCGAATGGCAGCTTATGTTTAAGGCAGTCAGTAACCCCGATACCCAAGGTAACGAAGCCTATAGCCTGCTACTGCGGAGTCTATTTCTCTATGAATATCGTGATCATGGTGGTCGCTGGTTTGATCTGAATCCGGTCCTAAAAGAAACCAATCGTTTTAAACATTGGCTCGCTGAGCATTAAATCCCTGGATTCCTCCCGGAAAGCCCCTACCCATTGCCCATTAGTCGGTGGGCCTGCCCACTGCTCCCCATGTACCAGGCTGATCTTCCCGAAATTGTCAACCATAATCAGACAGCCCTGAACAACTTAAAGCGGGCGCTGACCCTTGGCCATGGACAATTTTCATTGATTTTGGTCCGGTGTAACTATCAACGGCTGACCCAGTTATTGCTTAGTGAGCTGGCGCAGCATCAGGAGTTTCATGTGGTTGAGCTGACGGCCTCTACACGGTCTTTGCCTGAGGCGCTGAGAGGGAGCCAATCGTCCCAGTCGCAACCTCCTGCTGCGGTTATGGTGACTGGCTTTGACCAAGTAGATGCTTTGGATGTCTTGTTTAAGGCGGCCAATGTGGGACGCAATGCCCTGCTGTCCAAATTTCCCTATCCGGTCGTGTTGTGGATGAATGACACGGCCCTACAAAATCTCACACTTGCTGCAGCGGATCTCAAAAGTTTTGCAGCGGTGCCCATTCAGATTGACTATCCGATCCAGCCACTGATCGAGGCGTTACACCGGGGAGCAGATGAGCTGTTTACTTATATTTTAGATAGCCCTGAGTCCTATTTTCTGGATTATTCGGTACCAGCGTTACCGAGTTTAAGTCACCATCTGAGGGTGTTGACTGAGCAGGAACTGCCATTTGCGATCGCAGATCTTAACCACCACGCCGTTCAGCTAGATGGAGCATTACAAGCGAGTCTCACCTTTCTCCAGGGGCGTAAAGATCACATCGATCGTCCCAAAGTGGCTAAGGAGCATTACGAACAGAGTCTAGACTACTGGCTACAGTCTGACAAAACAGTTGAAGATACCAAAGATCAACAAGCAGTCCTCTTACTGCACTTAGGCCTGTGGTGGCAAACCCATGCCGAAGCACAGCGTTCCACCTATCCTGCCTCTTGTCACCAGGCCCGTCACTTTTATGAACGGTTTATTGATGTACTCCGACAACAAAATCGTAGAGACCGTACAGGAACTTTTATCCATATTCTGGCCGCCACTCTCCAGAAAATGGAGGATTGGGAAGCCCTAACAAAGATTGCCAACGAGGGGATAGAGCTACACCAGGATGATTGGGTGCGTCTGGCACGGGACTATGCTTACCTGGCGGAAACCGCCCTGGCAGAAGAAAACTGGGTCAAGGCCCAAAATTTAGCGACAGCGGCTCTCAACTTATTAGCTCAAGCCGTCAAAAGTACTGAAGCATTAGGATCCACTATTTCTGATGCCGTCGATGCCCCACCACCCGTTGCATCAGTCTCTCCTCAGGCAGTGGTACTGGCGCTCCGATATGATCAGGGTCGATACTTTTTCCTGCGTGGTCTGGCCACACTCAGTCAGGGAGATGACAGCCTCTTTGACGAGGCTTTGCATGATTTAGAAAATGCTCGCCAGCGAACAAAACCTCGTCATGATTTCCCTTTGTACCGCAATATTCTAAGTAACCTGCAAGACTTGTATTTTTCCAAGCGTCTCTATCTAGATGCGTTTGCGGTCAAACAAGAGCAGCGACAGGTCGAGAACCTGATGGGACTGAGAGCCTTTATTGGAGCGAGTGCGATTCAACCCTATCGCTCCACATCTAGCAGCAGCGATATTTCACCGGTTGAGATGCGGGCCTCAGGACGACAGCGGGCGATTGAACATCTGGTAGGGCGACTGATGCAGCCTCGTCATACCTTGGTGATTATCCATGGAGAGTCCGGGGTCGGTAAGAGTTCGCTACTGAGCAGTGGTCTGGTCCCGGCCCTAGAGCAAGCAACATCTGAGGGGCGCACGACCTTACCCCTGCTCGTGCGTAACTACCTCAGCTGGGAAATTTCGATTCTGCAGGCATTGCAGCAGGTGACCTCATCTCAGCCCTCTGCCCCGCCTAATTTCAAAGTATCATTTCCAATCACGGCGGAGAGTTTACTGGCCCACCTGCGCCAACATGCTCAAGATCACTATCAACAGATCATCATCATCTTTGATCAGTTTGAAGAGTTTTTCTTTGAACGTCCTGGAATCGAGCAACGACGTTCTCTTTATTACTTCCTCCGAGACTGTCTAAATATCCCTTATCTCAAAGTAGTTTTAGCGTTACGCGATGACTATTTGCACTATTTACTTGAGTGGGAACGCCTGGCAGAACTTGATCTGGATATCTTAAGTCAAGACGTGCGTTACTACCTGGGGAACTTTAACCCTCAAGATTGTGAAGCCGTTATCCGACAGCTGACAGAAAAGGCTCAGTTTTATCTAGAAGAAGAGTTGATTGAGGTTCTAGTGGCTGATCTAACCGTCGACGACAACGAAGTGCGTCCCATTGAACTCCAGGTGGTTGGGGCCGAACTACAGCGAAACAATATAACCACACTGAGACGCTATAAACAATTGGGAGATGCCCCGATTCAAGCATTGGTACTCAATTTCCTCAACCGGGTAGTGCGCGATTGTGGTCCTGAGAACAGCACGCTAGCTCGTACCATTCTCTATCTGCTGAGTGATGAGAGTACAATCCGCCCCCTCAAAACCCGGAATGAATTAGAAGAATCGTTAGAGTCCCTGGGTACTTTAGTTGCGCCTGAAAGACTCAGCCTTGTTCTAGAAATTCTGTCAGAATCAGGCCTGCTGTTTGAGAATCCAGAGGTGGGAGGGAGCGTACGCTATCAACTAGCCCATGATTACCTGATCGATCTGGTTAAACAACAGGATATGCCAGGACTGATGACCGTGCTCCAGGCAGAACGACGGCGGCGAAAACAAACAGAAACCCAGCTGCGGGCAGCGCTCAAAGATCAGGAAATGGCCCTTGATCAGGCCAGAGAAGATCGCGATCGGGCCGAAACTGCCGAGATGCAAGCCCTGGCATCCGTCTCCCAGGCGCTATTACTCTCCCATGATGGATTAGGCGCACTCCTAGAAGCCCTCAAGGGAGCACAACAAAGTCGATTTACTCCGGTTGCATCCAGTTATTTGCAAAACCAGATTTTATTTCGGCTATGGCAGGCTCTGCATACTGTGAGAGAGAGAAACCGCATCCATGCCCATCAGGACTGGGTGTTGTCGGCCTGCTTTAGTCATGATGACCAGTATCTGGCCTCTAGCAGTGACGACGGTACAGTGCGGCTATGGAATGCCCATGGCAAATTGTTGCAGGTACTTACGGGGCATCAAGGGAGTGTGATCGATGTGGCCTTTAGCCATGACAGCCAGCTGATTGGTTCTGCTGGGGATGACTATACAGTGCGCCTTTGGGACTTGACAGGGCAATGTGTGCAGATTCTCACCGGTCATACCGGCTCCGTCAATAGTCTGGCCTTTAGCCCTACCCATAAACTGCTGGCATCGGCCAGTAATGACCATACGGTCAGGATATGGACCCACGATGGACAGTGGTTAAAGACGTTAGAAGGCCATTTGGACTGGGTGAGATCGGTGGCATTTAGTGCCGATGGTCAGCACCTGGTATCGGCTTCAGAAGATGGCACCCTCTGTCTCTGGAATGCAGAGGGCGAGCTACTGCAGGCGATGAGTAGTCATGCGGGCTGGGTGCTGCAGGCGGTGTTTAGCCCCGACGGTCAGCATATTGTCTCGGGTGGGGACGATCATCTGATTAAGCTGTGGAATTTGGATGGTGAACTGTTGCAATATTTTGAGGGACACCAAAACTGGGTGAGAGATTTATGTTTTAGCCCCGATGGCAGTCGTTTGATTTCTGCCAGCGACGATCAAAATATTCATATCTGGGATCTCCATGGTCGGCTGTTGGATACGCTGAAAGGCCATCGCGGCAGCATACTGAGCCTGGATATCAACTCTAAGGGCTCTCAGCTCATCTCAGCCAGTGATGATAATACGATTCGTCTATGGCAGCTAGAGTCCCGAGACGTGACTAAACTGGCGGGACATTATGGCATTGTTTGGGATGTGTGCTGGCGACCTGACAACACCCAATTGGTTTCGGCAGGGGCTGATCAGACCCTCAAAGTGTGGAGCTCCGGGGAGGATGGCAAGCATACACTGCTGCACACCATCCATGGACATAACAGCAGCATTTATAGCGTTGACTGGAGTCCTGATGGTCAGATGATTGCATCGGCCAGTGCGGATCACACGGTCAAGCTTTGGACTGTGGATGGCCAACCCTTGCATACGTTCCAGAGGCATCATAATGCGGTGTGGTCGGTGAAGTTTAGTCCTGATGGGACATATCTGGCTTCGGCGGGTAGCGATCGCAACATCCGTCTCTGGGACACCGACGGCAGTCCCTTAGGACAGCTGAGCGGTCACGCAGGCACCGTTTGGACCGTTGCCTTTAGTCCCGATGGCCGCTATCTAGTCTCAGGTAGCGAAGATGGCACCCTCCGCCGCTGGTCCCTTGCAGGGATTGAAACCGGTGATATCAACTTTGCCGATCACCCAGGCGATATTCTGTCAGGCCACACGGGTAGCGTCTGGGCCGTAGCGGTTTCACCTGATGGTGAGACCATCGCCTCCGCAGGCAGCGATAACACGGTGCGCCTTTGGCAAAATGGCAAACTGATACATACCCTCCGGGGGCACCACGACTGGGTCCGCAGCGTCTCATTTGGTCTCGACGGGAATGTGATCGCCTCTGCCAGCGATGACGGCACTATCCAATGCTGGCACATCTCAGGTCAGTTATTACACACACTAACGGGGCACCGAGGCATCATCTGGCAAGCATCCTTCGCCAGCTCTGGCAACCAGTTAGCATCCGCAGGAGCGGATGGCCAGGTGTGTCTATGGAATCTAAACATCGAACAGCTCATGCAGCAAGGCTGTCAATGGCTGGCCGATTACTTGGCCCATGGGGAGTTGAGTGAGTTGGATCGGTTGGTATGTGAGGATTTGTGGGTTTAAGAGGTACAGAATTCTGACTCCTGAATTCTGTAGGGCTTTGCCCTTCTCGCAGATTATTCTGCCCTTGGGAAAACGTTCCGCTTTAAGTTGATACCTCTTTTTCAATTAATTACTGATTGCTAAGGTTGAGCTTAAGGTTTGCCCTACCGCTACCCAGTCAATGGTCAGATAGAAATATTATCCAAATGTTTGACTAAGCAGTCCATGGCACAGGTGTGGGGCGCACTATTGATTTTTGTAGTTTGTCCCCTACTGGGAGGGGTGCCACTGACGGGATGGTGGGTACACCTGACGACAGGCAAACGACTATCGCAGGTAGGCACAGGCAATGTGGGGGTGTCGGCAGCGTTTTACCACGGTGGTACAGCGATCGGTCTGGGCGCTGTGTTTTTAGAGGCCTTTAAGGGGATTGGGGCGGTGCTGTTAGCCCGCTATTTCTTTCCAGTAGATCCGATTTGGCCAGTTGTAGCGCTCATGGCCCTGGTGATGGGGCGTTACTGGATCAGCCGAGGGGCAGGGGTGACGAATGTGAGCTGGGGTTTCTTAGCGTATGACCCGCTGGTGGCAGTGCTAGGTTGGCTCCTCAGTTTGGTCGCATTTACGGTGCTACGAGAGCAAAAACAAGGACGAATGTTTGCATTAGTATTATTGCCGGTGCTCACGGGCATAGTCCACAACGACGGTATGCGTTTAATGGCTGTTGCCTGTTTGATGGGATTGATTGGCTGGATTTATCAGAAGCTACCGGACGATTTGGAGCTGCCCTCCCAGGGTACGCGCACTGAATCCCGACGACTCTTTCGTTTTTTCCGAGGAGAATCAGCGTTGCAAGCATTGGATCAGGTATTGGATCCAGCAATCGTGGGCAATAAAGCCGCCACCCTTTCCCAGCTTAAAGCGTGGGGTTACCCAGTACCCATGGGCTATATCCTCCAAGCAGGGGATGATCCAGCCGCCTTATTAGGCCTGTGTCAACCTTCCCCCCAGCAGCCCCTGGTAGCACGCTCCTCAGCCGTTGGAGAAGATGGTCTGGGAGCCTCGGCAGCAGGGCAGTATGTATCGGTGACGGATGTGGTGAGTCAGGAGGAATTGGTCGGGGCTATTGCCACCTGTTTCCAAGCCTATAACCGTCCCAGTGCCGTTCGCTACCGTCAGGATCTAGGCCTCCCCGAAGCCGCCATGAATGTCCTGGTGCAGCAACAAATTACGGGCGTTATCTCCGGTGTTGCCTTTAGTCGCGATCCCATCGCCCGTTGTGGCCATAACGTCGTGATCGAGGCACTGCCCGGTGCCGCCAGTCAGGTCGTCTCCGGGCAGATCACACCTCGGCGATATCAGGTCACGATTACGCCAGAAGACCTGCAACCCGGCGACAATTGGCAATTATCCGACGCCGTCGATTTACCGATTGAACCCCATGGCGACAATCTGGACGTAGAGGCGGTCCATGGAACGCCTCTACAAATCCATCAACCCATTCCCGATCGCCTGATCCAACAAATCGCCTACCTAACCCGTCACCTGGAACGTCGGTTTGGCGATATTCCCCAAGACGTGGAATGGACCTATGACGGCAAACAGATTTGGGTGTTGCAAAGTCGTCCGATTACAACGTTGATCCCCCTCTGGACCCGAAAAATTGCAGCTGAGGTAATTCCTGGTGTCATTCGTCCCCTGACCTGGTCCATCAATCAGCCACTCACCTGTGGTGTTTGGGGAGAATTATTTACGATAGTTCTAGGCAAACGAGGAGCTGGTTTGGACTTTTCCCAAACAGCGATGCTGCACCGCTCCTATGCTTACTTCAATGCCACGCTGCTGGGAGACATTTTTCTGCGCATGGGGCTACCACCAGAGAGTTTGGAGTTTCTCACCCGTGGGGCCAAGTTTAGTCGTCCGCCTTTAGCGACGACAGTGCGTAACTTGCCAGGACTGATCAAGTTGGCCAGGCGCGAATGGAAATTAACCAAACATTTTTATCGAGATAATTGCGAGTATTTTCAGCCAGGGTTAGACGCTCTTCGCTTTCCTTATGAGTTATCTCCTGAGGAAATCAAGCAACAGATAGAAACTATCTTTACACTGCTAGAAAAGGCAACGTTCTACAATATCCTGGGTCCACTGAGCTTTGCGCTGCGTAAAGCAATACTCAAGGTGGATAGTACCCAGCTAAACTATCGTTCTAATCCTGAAATTGCAGCGATTGAATCCATCAAAGATATAGCCCGGTGGCAGTCGTTTCTCCTGACTCAGCTGGAAACTATTCCTGAGGACTATGAGGAACTATTTGAGGCTCTGGCTCAGCTGCCTGAGAGCGATCAGCTGTTTGAGCAGCTAGATGCATTTCTGACTACCTATGGTTATCTGGGCGAAGTGGCTACGGATATTTCAGTACCACGATGGCAAGAGCAGCCAGCCCCGGTCAAAGCGCTATTGGCCACGTTCTTAAAACAGCCACCTGTGACTACAGCCAACTCTGCTGATAGCTTGGCCAAGCAAGACTGGAAACAGCGTCAGGTCCAAACTCGACTGGACCTCAAGGGCGAGATTGCAGAAATTTACAATCGCCTATTGGCAGAACTCAGAATCTGTTTTTTGGCATTAGAACGTCACTACATTGGCGACAACAGTTTGCAGCAGGCAGGCGATATCTTCTTTCTCACCTGGCCTGAAGTCAAGCAATGGGGGGCATCTGCCGCGCTAGCCATACGCGATGGGCAAAGTACCGATAAAATTGAGATCCGCCGTCAACAGTATCAGGCGGATCATATCTGGAAACCGCCCCATTTGGTCTACGGCAAAGACCCCCTCGCTTTGTCTATAGTCCCTAGGACACCTCAACAAACTGGACGCTTCCTCAAAGGGATTGGTGCAAGTCCGGGCACTCTAGAAGGCGAAGTTCAAGTGCTTACCACATTGGACGCCACTGTGCCTATCCACCAAAACACTATTTTGGTGGTACCGTACACCGATGCGGGCTGGGCACCACTGCTGGCAAACTTAGGTGGCTTAATTGCTGAAGTGGGGGGACAACTTTCCCATGGGGCGATTGTGGCTCGGGAATATGGAATTCCAGCGGTAATGGATGTGGCCGATGCCACCCAACGATTACGCACGGGACAGCGAGTGCGTATTGATGGTCAGCAAGGCATCGTTGAAATCCTGTAAGTTGAAACTGGGGCCTTGCAACGGCTAGGAGGAGATCGTCTGAGATGTGCTATTGGATGGCAGTGATTATCCAAACTATTTCATCCGTATCCATTAGCAATGGCCTTTGAAGATATATAACATTTTGAAACGCTGTTCTTGAGTCGTCGTCCTTCCCTGTAACTCCCTGTTATGACTGTGATCCAAATGCCTCGGCTAGAAGATAGATTTAGTGGTGCTCAAGGGTTATCACTGTTTTACCAGGCATGGTATCCCCCCGGCATCGCTAAGGCAGTCATTGCCCTGGTGCATGGGTTTGGAGAACATTGCGATCGCTACTGCACGGTCACCAACGCCCTCACCCAGGCAGGGTATGCCATTTTTGGCTTTGATAACCAGGGACATGGCCGTTCCGAAGGGCAGCGGGGTCATATTAATCGCTGGCAGGACTACCGTGATAATGTCAGTGCCTTTCTAGCTAAAGTGCGGCACCATGAACCCCATTTACCGCTATTTGTCTTAGGCCATAGTCTGGGCGGGCTGATAGTTCTAGATTTTGCTCTGACCTCACCGCAAGGGTTAAGCGGCATCATCATCAGTGGTCCACCCATCCGCCCCGTGGGCATTGCCAAACCCTATCTAGTGGCCATTGCTCGACTATTATCAGGCATTTGGCCCCGATTTTCGATGGAGGTAGGCACGGGTGCAGAAAGTCTATCGCGCGATCCAGTGGTGTTGCAGCAAATTCAGAATGATCCGCTGAAGCATTCGATGGCAACGGTGCGGTGGGGAACAGAATGTTTGTTTGCGATCGCAACCGTCCGTCGCACTATTAGCCATCTCCAGGTGCCCATCCTGCTAGTCCACGGCAGCGCCGACAAAGTTAATGACGTCAGAGGCAGCAAAGAAATCTTCGAGTGCATCACCACCGATAAAACCCTCAAAATCTACCCCGGCAGCTACCACGAACCCCACAACGACCTCGATCGCAATCAAGTCATGAGCGATCTCGTTCAATGGTTAGACCACCATCTTTAACCCACACATTTCCCCATGCCCCTCACCTGTCAACAACTCCTCACCAAATACACCGCCCAGTGGCAAACCGCCACCGTCCATCCCTTCCTAGTCCAGTGCCAACAAGGCACCATCCAAACTCAACAATTCAACACCTGGCTGACCCAGGACTACCACTTCGTCGTCAACTTCACCCGGTTTGCCGCTAGCCTGATCCAATCCGCCCCGGTTGCCCACCTCGATCTCCTGCTGGGCGGCATCACTGCCCTCAAAGACGAACTCAATTGGTTTCAAGCCAAAGCCACCGAACGCCATTTAAGTCTAGACCAACCATTACAGCCCACCTGCCAAACCTATTGTGGATTTATGGCGGACCTTGCCCAGGAACCCTACCCAGTCAAAGCCACCGGATTTTGGGCCATCGAACTCGCCTATAACCAAGGTTGGCAAAGTCATAGCCCCATGCCCGCACCCTACACAGAGTTTGCTGACCGTTGGGGAAACGCTGCCTTTACCACCTATGTAGAGCTGCTCGCACAGCAGGCAAATAGCGCTCTCCAAAATGCAGACAAGGCTACACAAATTGAGGTTGAAAAAGCATTTCTCACGGTTGCTACCCTAGAAAAAGACTTCTGGCAAATGGCTTACGAGATTACACAGCCAGCGTGAGTCATAGCTGTGTAAAACGGTAAAAACCCCTGCCCAGGTCTAAGTTCCTGAGCAGGGGTTTTTCTAACTATCGGCTACCACCGCCAGGGGTACGGATAACGGCTGTACCGAGGGGGACTTCAGCGCCCAGGTTAGGATAGGTGCCGTAAACCCGGTAAGGCACGTCGATCCCGGCATTAATGGTGCCGCGTACGCGAGAGTTTTTCATGACGATACGGATAGTTTCGTCAGTGGGGATGGGTTCTGCAAAGGTGAGAGTGAATTCTTCAAAACCATAGTTGACAGAAGGTTCAACGGCTTTGTCACCGACGAAGATTTCGAGGCCATCGAGTTCATGGAAGGTGATGCATTGCACACGAACGCGTTGGAGAGGATCGCCTTCAACGGAGACTTCGAAGAAGTGATCCTGACCGCTGCGTAGGACGCCTGCGTCGGATACGGTAGCGGCTGTAAAGACTGCCTGAGCAGCAGGGGCCATTGCTACAACCGTTGATGTCATCGCCAGGGCTGCTAATCCATTGAGTAGTAATTTTTTCACGGGTTACTCCTTGCGGATTGAGGTTTTAGAACACACGTCGGTGTTGCTACGCAGAACAATAGCGGCTCTGTTCAGCAGATTTTTGAGTAAGTGATGAGAAGTGGGTGAATGGTTTAGAAGGATTGACTGATAGACGTTTGGGAAATTTTGGGATGAGTATTATGGGAGATTCAAGCAGTTTTCATGTCAGTGATTAGGAAAGGTGGTTCAGTCTCTTGGCAAAAAAGAGTATGCAAGAAGAAATATGAAAGTAAGTGTCTCACCGATATCCTTCGACTCAGTTCAGGAGACGAGAGTTAGGAAAGCTTGTTTCAACATGTCGAAACAGTCCTCAAAGTTTTTGGAGAAGACTCTCTCAATTTTCGATAGGGACTTATACCCCTGCCATCCAAAGTTCTAAGCTACTGCAAATTCTGTTAGTACTCGCTTACTCGGATGTTGAAACCCCAAAACAATATCCTCAGCTGGAATACCAGCCTCCAACAGCTCATTAGCAATTCCCTGCTTAGTCCAATCCTCCTCAATCCATACCTTATCCTGCTCAATACGCAGATAAACCGTCACACCAAAATCCCGCATCTTTTCCTGCCAGCCCACATGAAACCAGAGATACTGGTCCCGAGTTTCATCCAAGGACAAACACTGCTCTATGCCTGGCTGATTTTCGCCCGCAGCCCACTGTTGATACTCAGTTAAGACTTTCTGAATGATGTACCGATAATTTTTAAGTTTATCCATCACAGAGTTAAACGATAAACTACCACTGACGAGTCACCCCATAATCATCAAACTTCTTATCTGCACTGATGATTTCAATGTTTTCTATAGTTGTTTGAGCTATCAAAAGCCGATCAAATGGATCACGATGATGAAAAGGTAATGTAGCGATTACCTTCAAATGATCCAACGTTATGGGCAGTATCTCAATGCTGTTGCATTCAATTTGCTGTGGACTGAAAAGCAAGTCCACATCTGACTCCATCAGAGTCGCTGCATGATCACTTAAGTTTGGGCTGTCATTGATAAACCACAAAAATGCATGAGTATCCACGAGTATTTTCATATGATGTACTCTTCAAAATCGTTGAGAGGATCATCAAAGTACAGATCCATCAGGATTTGACCTTTCGCACTGCCGCGCTGTCGTCGTTTTCGTGGTAATGCCATGGGAATCAATTTGAGAATAGGCTGCTGATCGCGAGTAATGATAATTTCCTCACCCTGCAACGCAGACTGAAACAATTGCGTAATCTCGACTTCAGCCTTATTAATGTCTACTTTCTGCATCACCTAACCTCACAGAGTTCCATGTCTAGAGTAGCGCTGACATAAGAGCAATGCTCTTTAGTAGCATCGCCACTAAAATATGACACAAATTTAGAAACATGAAATCACGTTGATGGCTGGAAGCGATAAAGGCTTTCAAAAAAATAATCTAATTTGCACCCCTCCCAATAAGTTCCATCCTGGGTTGACAATCAGGGTGGAACTTTTTCTTGTAAGAAATACGTGCCATTTATCAATGACACCATTGCTCTCTAGAATATGAGAGCTAACAGCGCTGGTCATTTTTTCCCTCATGTCCCAACCCTCCCACCTCGTCAGCAGCATCATCGATCACATCCAATCCACCCCCGGCCAACGCATCCCCTTCGCATCCTACATGGACCTGGCCCTCTACCATCCAGACCACGGCTACTACACCACCAAATCCTCCATCCTCGGCCCCAGCGGCGACTTCATCACCTCCCCCCACCTGAGCCACGACTTCGGTGAACTCCTAGCCATCCAATTCGCCGACATGTGGCAGAGTCTAGGACAGCCCTCCCCATTTCATATAGTCGAAATGGGCGCAGGCCAAGGACTAATCGCCGCTGATGTACTCGGCTATCTGCAGCAGAACCATCCCGATTGCTATACAGCCCTTGACTACACCATTATCGAAAAATCCTCTGCATTACGTGCCCAACAAAAACAACACCTCACCCATCAAAAAGTAATCTGGACTACCCTAGCAGACTTATCCCCCATCACCGGCTGTTTCTTCTCCAATGAACTAGTTGACGCCTTCCCCGTCCACATTATCGAAAAGCACAACAACCAACTCCAAGAAATCTACGTCACCACCCAAGACAATACCCTCCAAGAAACCCTCGGCCCTCTCTCCACCGGCAAACTAACCCAATACTTTGACCTAGTCGGCATCGATCTCCTCACCGACACCTACCCCAACGGCTACCGCACCGAAGTCAACCTCGCCGCCCTCGACTGGCTCGACACCGTAGCAACCCGCATCGACCGAGGCTTTCTCCTCACCATCGACTATGGCCATATCGCCCAACGCTACTACAGCCCCGCCCGTCACAAAGGCACCCTCAAGTGCTACCATCAGCACCGCCACCACGATAATCCCTACACCAACATCGGCCAACAAGACCTCACCGCCCACATCGACTTTACGGCCCTCCAAGCCCAAGGCGAAAAAGCTGGACTCACCACCCTCGGCTATACCCAGCAAGGCCTCTTCCTCATGGCCCTCGGCCTCGGTGACCGAGTCGCCCACATCACCCAAACCATCCCCCCTGGTCCTGACGGTTTTAATCAGCTCATCCAACGCCGCGCCGCCCTCCACCAACTCATGGACATGAGCCCCATGGGCCTAGGCACCTTCGGAGTCCTAGTTCAAGAAAAAGGACTAGAAAACAGTGTTTCTCTAACGGGACTAACCACACCTCCGATGGAGCAAGCCATTAATAAGTTCCAAAAATAGATGTTGGAGAGACGTTCCATGGAACGTCTGTACATCCAGAATTTGGAAATTAATTGATTTTGATTCCGATGATATAGAAATAGGATTAAGTTTAGTCAGGGTCTGCGGTTGCACGATACCCATCGGTGCAAGAATTACCCTATTGATGCGTTGGCTGGAGTCATCGTGATGGTTGCATCACAGGATAGCAAAGAACAGGTTTTCGCTAACTTCCAAAAAATTCTCACAGAGCGAAAAAAGCTAGGCTCAAGAATTGCGACTAAAGAGGAGGAAGCTGCCGTTGCTAGAAACGAGCAGGTGCTGGAGATGGCCTCTGCCTACACAGTTGACGGCATTGTTAAAGGTCTGGCCGATCTACAACTAGAGTTTGGCAGCATTGTCAGCCAACTGTCAGAAAAATTAACTGCCGAATCCTTAAAGCTGGGAGAGTTGGACCAGGCCATTGAGGTCGAAACACGTCATCTCCAAACCCTGAAGCAAATTCGTGTGGTGGCCGACACCCTCCATCTACTGACCCAAGAACATCAGGATAAGCTCAGCACCCTGGAACAGCAAGAGGCCGAGCACCAAGCCACTCTTGAAAATGACATCGCTGAAACGCGATCGCACTGGGCCAAAGAGCAAACCGACTTTGAGCAGACCGTAGCAGAGCAGACCGAACGGTTAACCAAAGAACGAGAGCGACAAGAAGCAGACTATCGGTATGAACTAGAACGAAAACAAACCGTTGATGCCAACGAATTTGACGAAACCCGTCGCCAGCAAGAAAAAGAATTGCAGGATACTGAACAAGCCAACGAACGACAGTGGGCTGAGCGAGAGAGAATCCTAGAAGAGAATCAATCTCTCTTGGAGGACTATCAGCAGCAAGTGGATGTTTTCTCCACTGACCTCAACGAGCTAGTAGAAACAACGAGAGAAGATGCGGCCACTGCTGTGAGCCAGAATGCAGAGGTGCAAGCCGAGCTGCTAGAGAAGGAGTGGGAAGCCACCAAACAAGGTTATGAATTTACGATTCAATCCCTGGAACAAAAAATTCAAGAGCAAACGCAACAAATTGAAAACGTTAATACTCAATTACAAGAGGCGATGCAACAGTCCCATACGCTGACCATAAAAGCGTTTGAAAAATCCTCAACAGTTAAGTCTTAGGAAAAGAGAGGGTTCAGTATGACCGAAATACCAACCAATCGAAATACAAAAGCACAAATTCTAGACGCTTATAATGACTTGCTCAAAGAACGAAATAAGTTAGAAAAGCAGGTCAATAAGCTGCAGCAAGAGAAAACGACGAGTCCCACACCCGTGGTATAAATTCACTTCCTCCCCTAACCAATACTTTCTTGGAGTTGAGGAGGAGACGGTGGAGGCAGGCCTTTTCGACC
>NZ_JADOES010000009.1 GCF_018739885.1 Leptothoe spongobia TAU-MAC 1115
CTGGCAATTCTATACCCTATTGCAACGCATGAAACCCCCGGCAGCTCTTACCTGAGCTAGTATTTCAGGGACGACTAGCTATGATTGAGCGTATTAACTCTTTGCTTTCCGTACTTTCTTCCAAATCTCTCACAAAACTGCGATCGATTTTAATGCCATGGATTGGATACTTGGCTAGATAACTTAGCGATGAGTATCCTGTCCCGAAGTCATCGACAAAAATGCTGAATCCGAGTTTGTTTATTTCGTTCAAATTCCTCATGACTAACTCAGAGTCTGCGAGCAAATAACTCTCAGTGATTTCGAGCACAACGTCGTCGGGACTGATATCTGACATATCAACTATCCTTAGCAGAAAAGGTACGATATCCGATCTTTGTAGTTGACTGCAAGAAAGGTTCACATTGAATTTCTGATTGGGACTGATGATGCCATGCTCTCGCCACTGGCGAAATTGCTTGCAGGCTTTAGCGAATACGATCCGATCAATGTCTATAATCAGTCCCAATTCTTCCGCTAGGGGAATGAATCTATCTGGCGGGATGATACCTTTTTTTGGATGAGTCCATCGCACCAAAGACTCGATCGAGAAGATAGTGGACTCTTTGATGTCAACGATTGGTTCAAATTTAATGCGGAACTGTTGCTCTCGAACGGCGATCTCTAATTCTCCCTCTAGCTCAATTTCTTCAAGGTGTTCCGCACGCATCTCCTCGTCGAAGAGTTGATAGCAATTGCCTGTTGTCTTGGCACGATACATTGCAATATCAGCATCACGGACTACTTCATCAGCGGATTGGTATGACATATCAGCTAAGACAATGCCAACACTCGCAGAAATAGGTATCTCGGTGTCATGAATTTGAATAGGGTGAGTGAATGTATCGTTAATTCTCTGTGCGAGTTTGATGGCTTCGGACTCTTCAAGCTTCTCCATCAGTATCACAAACTCATCGCCACCCAATCGAGCAAAGCATATTGTATTACTAATAAGTGCTGACAAATGATTAGTCACATGAATCAAGACTTTGTCTCCAATCAGGTGGCCAAACCTATCATTAATTTGTTTGAAACGGTCGAAGTCAATGAAGAAAAAACATAGTCCGAAGTCTGCATCGGTGCCTAGTTGAACTACGCACCTGTTTAATTCCCTCATTAATTGGTTTCGATTGGCTAAACCAGTTAATTCGTCATGCGTGGCCTCGTATTCCAGTCGCTTATTTATTTTTTCTAGATGGAGCTGGGCGTTTCGTAGTTCAGTGGTTCTTTCCTGCACCAAGTTCTCTAGTTCCTGCTGGTGTAAGTTCGCTTGGGCAAGGCGTAAGCTGGATTCATGCTTTAAATCTTCGTATGCCTGATAGAGCTTCAACGACGTTGATTTCACCGACTGCTCCAGGAGTTCACGATTGGTACTGAACTCCTTAATTGTTTGATCTACGGCTAAGACGAAGTTGTTCCAGCCTTCAAGACTAGGCACTTCATCAACCGCTACGCCTTGCCGACGCATGAGTCGCTTCAGCATACGATTTAGTTCATTAGAACTTTTGTCGGACAAGGGTTGAGTAGACATAGTCGATCCCTAATACTCGCGTATTAGACCTATAGTAAGGGTCTCATTGTGAACATGCGGGGGCCCCGATGAGGTCGTTGAGATTTCTCCAAAAGCATACATCCCGATTTGATGAATCCCATGCCCCAATCCATCGTAAGCGAGAGCAGCTTCTTCACTCGTCTTCTCAAGTAAAACAGTACGTCGGCCAGCACAGCTCACACAAACTGCTAACGCATTTTTCTGCGGTAAGATCGTTTTGCTACGCATACGCTCAATAGCTTCGTCGACACCATCGAGAATTTCGTCTTCTGTAGTGGTCATGACTTGAACCATCACCCCTTCGGGAATGTCACCAGCCAATTCAATCGCGCCAGATTCTTCATCTACGCTGTTGACGTCGCGAACGATTTGCATTTCGAGACTCGGTAACCGAACGGTTAGGGGATAGCGAGTGGACGACTCACGCAGCCCAAATCCTACGTTGCTGCCAACCTGTCGATGGTAAACATCTTTGGCGGGTTCACCATCGAGTTCGAATAATGTCCTACCGGAAGTTCGTGTTGCCTTACATTCCGTTCCAATCAGTCGCCATCCTCCTCCGGTTGCTCGTGTCAGTTCCACCGTATGACCAACGAAGCCCACTGCACAAGCGTGGAATCGTTTGAGTTCACCGTCACAAAGCATCCATGTATCGTCAAGGGTGTGACCGCTTGCCAGGCCACCAGCAATGGTCACATCCGGTGGCAACATTTCCTGCAAGCCTTGCACTAAATCTGTTGCTTCTGTAGTTACGCCATCGGCAAAAATGAGAACGCCTTTAAGATCGTCATCAGCCAGTTGTTGACCAAGGTATTGACCCGCCGTTCGAGACTCTTCGAATGCTTGGACTGATGTATAGGAAAGTCGAATTTGGGTATGCTTGAAACGGATGATACCTACGGAGATAGCTCCTTCGAGTAAGGCTCCGTCACAGACCACGACCGGCGTACTGCAACCGATAATCTTCGATTGTGGAAAGGCATTACGGAGTTCTGCTAACGGCTCCGGCGAGTCACAGTATTCATGCGCAGCGAACACTGCAACAAGGGTGTTTTCAGAATCCAAGTTTGGAAATGATTTCGACCAGCCAGTGGCCAGGTCATAGATCAACGTCTCGGTAGTTTGTTCTTCTACACCTAAATGTGAAATTGTTCTCATTGCTGAACATACCTGAAGTAATCGATCCCATGAATAAGTTTCCTTCGGTTTTTAAGGTAACTCTTGATTGGATCGATTTTTTCAGTCTATCTCCTTTTATTGGGATACTATAACTGTGAATTTTCAGTCTATCCACCCAGAATAGACGGATAAACTGAAAATTTAACCTATAGTGAAGCTCAAACCCACGTTGGGTTCAAAACCCAACGCTAATTGAGGGCTGTCCACTCAAGGGACAAGGTAGCTCAGTTTCAACACTTGGATGTTTTCTGAATATAATCTAAGCCATACTGCACAGCGGTGTACCTATGCTGCCTCTTAAAGCGTCTCTGCCTTCCTGCCTTCTGACTCTAGGGTCTTTGGCCATCTTCCCCGCACCAGGATTAGCGCAAATTATTCCTGATCAAACCTTAGGCACTGAAGCATCTAGCCTTACTATTGATCAAATGGTTCGAGGGGACATAGCTGATCTGATCGAAGGTGGCGCAACTCGTGGCAGTAATTTATTCCATAGCTTTAGCGAATTTAATGTCAATGCCAGTGAACGAGTTTATTTTTTGAATCCAGCTGGGATTGACTCTATTTTGAGTCGCATAACAGGCAACAATCCATCAGAGATTTTTGGCACTCTGGGGGTGGAGGGGCCAGCCGATTTGTTTTTGATGAATCCTAATGGCCTGATTTTTGGAGAGAATGTCCTGCTGGATGTGGACGGATCGTTCTATGGCACAACAGCTACAGCTATTGAGATTGAGGATGGGGTGTTTAGTGCCGTCGAGCCCGAACGGAGTCAACTGTTGGCCGTAAGTCCGAGTGTGTCGTTTTGGAATTATTTGACAGAGGATTCAGGTGATATTATCGGCCAAGGAACAGTCGCCATAGGTGGCGACTTAGTACTGGCTGGGAATAGCCTGGATCTGAGAGGACAGCTCGCAGCCGTAGGAGATATCGCATTACTAGCGACGGATACGATGCGGATTCGAGATTCGGCGCAGCTGCCATTTATTGGCTTTGCTGGAGGCAATCTGTTGGTACAAGGAAACCAGCAGGTAGATATTGTGGCACTGCACCATCCGAACAGTGGGTTATATTCCTATGGAGATATGGTGCTCAGGGCGGCGGAGAGAATTGTAGGAGACACTCACTATTTAAGTGGTGGCGCTTTTCGGGTCGAACAGTTAGATGGCTCAGTAGGAGAACTGTTTAGTCCCATTGATCCAATTATTCGGGCGTTGGGAGATGTAACCATTGGCACCTATGAAGGCTCATCATTACATATTCTGGCAGGGGGAGCAGTTGCCATTGGTACTGCGGAAATTATTGCTAGAGAGGGAACAAATATAGATGTTGATTTTTTACAAGAAACAATCACACTGTCGGATGGAACCATTGTTAAGATTGATGGTAATGCCCAGCCAACGCTGGATGTTCGGGCTGGTGTTCGCCCAGAAGCCATTGGGGCACCTCCACTCAATCTCTTGACTGGATTCAATGGAGGTATCGATGATTTCTCCGACAATTCTGTTGCTAATCAACTCCCGACCAGTGCCAACATCACCATTGGTGATGTAGCCTTACGAGTGGTGAATGGTGTGGTACTGCTTACAAATCAGTATGCACCCAACCTGGACTTACCAGGGGGCAATGTTGTTGTTACCGGGGATGGAGACCTGGGCTTTGGCATCAATGCCCAAAATTTTGCTGGCCTCGGTGGAGCGGTTTATTTAGATGCTCATAACAATATCGATATTCTGAATAGTGTGATTTCTACAGCAGCAGCAGCAAATGTTAGAGATGTTGTGATAGCAGCTGATGGAACCGTTAAATTTGATGGGCTGGACGGCACCCGTGCAACAGGGGTCTTTAGTAACATTGCGGCGAACGTTACAGGTACAGGGGGCGATATACGCATCACCGCTCGCAATCTGCAAGTGCTAGGGGGCGCACAACTGAGCACTAGTACCATTGGCGAGGGTACGGCTGGCAATGTCATTCTGGAGATAGACGAAATGGCGCGGTTTGAGGGCAGTAACCCTAGCAATGGTCTTGCCAGTGGGGCCTTTAGTAGTATCCAACCCAATGGTACGGGGACCGGCGGTGATGTCCGCATTACAGCTCGCAATCTGCAGGTACTTCAGGGGGCACAGCTAGGTGCGGGCACTTTTGGAAAGGGCACAGCGGGCAATATCATTTTGGAGATAGACGAAACGGCTCGGTTTGAGGGCAGTAATCCCAGTAATGGAAACCCTAGTGGAGTCTTGAATAATATTGGCGTTAATGGCACAGGCACAGGCGGTGATGTGCGCATCAACGCCCGCAATCTGCAGGTACTGGAAGGAGCACAGTTGAGTGCTGGCAACTTTGGCGAGGGCTCAGCGGGCAGTGTAATTTTGGAGATAGACGAAACGGCTCGCTTTGAAGGGAGTGACCCTAGAGATAGAAGTGCTAGTGGAGCCTTTAGTAGTATCCAACTTAGTGGTACGGGTAAAGGCGGCGATGTGCGTATCACCGCTCGTAATTTGCAGGTGTTGGGGGGAGCACAGCTGAGTGCTGGCACCCTAGGAGAAGGTATAGCAGGTAGTATCATTCTGGATATAGACGAAACAGCCCGGTTTGCAGGAAGCGATCCTGAAAATGGGAGTCCTAGTGGAGCCTTTAGTAGTATTGACCCTAATGGTGTGGGTACAGGCGGTGATGTGCGCATCACCGCCCGCAATCTGCAGGTACTTCAGGGGGCACTACTAATTGCGAGTACCTTTGGCGAGGGGAAAGCAGGGAGTGTCATTCTGGAGATAGACGAAACGGCAAGGTTTGAGGGCAGTAACCCTAGCAATGATCTTGCCAGTGGAGCCTTGAGTAATATTGAACTGGGTGGTATGGGTGAAAGTGGCGACGTGCGTATCACCGCTCGCAATCTGCAAGTGTTGGGAGGGGCACAGCTGAGTGCCGACACTCTTGGAGAGGGCATAGCAGGCAACGTTATTCTTTTGATAGAAGAAACCGCTCGGTTTGAGGGCAGTGATCCCAGGGATAACAGTCCCAGTGGCGTCTTGACCAGTATTCAACCGAGTGGAAATGGTGAGGGGGGTGACATTCGTCTAGAAGCAACAGATGTAGAAATTATCAATGGTGCGGCTCTCTTTGCTGGCAGCATCGGACAGGGTAATGCAGGAGATATTGTCCTTGCTGTACGCAACAGCCTAACTGCTAGGGATGGTGCGATCGCAACCACTGCTGACCAGGATGCTGGGGGCCAAATCCAAATCAGCGCTGGCAACATTTTTCTCTTTAGCGACAGCGACATTCAAACCTTCGTCAATTCAGGTGACAATAATGGCGGTAACATTACCATCAACGCTAATGTCTTAATTGCCCTCGACGATAGCGATATCCTCGCTTTCGCTGCTGACGGTCGGGGTGGCGACGTCAACCTCAATCAAACCGCCTTCTTTGGCCAAAACTTTCAATTTGCACCACCTGGCACCGACCCTCGCACCCTCGACAACAATGATCGCGTGGATATTAATGCTACAGGGGGGATTGCGTCCGGTATGATCACCCTCGCAGATACCAGCTTTGTGCAAAACAGTCTCACCGACCTTCCCGACAACCTGGTTAACCCGGAAACCTTAGTTGCCACTAGCTGTGTCGTACGAGACAGCAACACAGCCAGTAGTTTTACCATCACTGGTAGCGACAGCTTGCGTGAACAGCCTCATAATTCAACCAGTACCTACAGCCTGGATACTGTGCAGCCAGTCCCTGGCAACCCTGACTCAGGCCTTGAAGTCAGTGAACCTCAAGGAGCTTACCCCCTTGAGAATGGTCGGTTAGTACTCGGACGTCCATGTGCTACCGAAAATGAATAACAGAGAAGCCTTACTTCTCACAGGCTATGAACTAACACAGTGCTAAATGATGTAATCTTCGCGACTGAAAAGCAGACTTACCCATGGGTTTAATCAAGCAAAAGAGCTAACCAAAAGCATTGGCATAGCTTCAATACTGGTCAACAATGACTCACTCTGAACAATGCTATAGTTGTCAAGATCTCGTTCCTGCTATTGATTCAACCCCTAACAAGCCTTCATCACTCCTCAACACTGAACAGCACCCTGCTCAAAGTCATCGATCAATAATGAGTGGAATGCCTGTTGAGATCGACCGAAATAAACGAGCTGTAGCCGATGGTTTTAGACGAATCACACTAGCATCGTTATCAGTATGATAGACCCAGGTTTTAGTACCATTACTGACTGTAATTTGCCAGCCAAAAATCAACTGCATCGTGCACAGATGCCAGGGCTCATAGATCCCCAGACAACCATCCCAGTCCACTGCCTCTGCGTCCGTAACACTTAATTTCTTAAGAGGTACATTAAAATGCTCAACAGTAACCTGCAGAACTTTCTCCTGAACAGAGGGTGGCAAATTATTGTCTAACGTTGAGCGTCGAATAGTATCACCTGTACTATCAGTGCGGTAAAAAACGCTCTGAGGATTCTCTTCCCCCCTCCTGATAGCCTCTATTTGCCAGCCCTGCGTCAGGACATCGGTACAGTCTTCTGCGGGTTTTCCTAGGCCTAAACAAGTATTTGGCCAGGTTTCATAATTAAAACGATACGCCGAGAACTGTTTTACCGAAGTGTTCATATCCTGAGCAATAGCTGCCATAATCTTGTCATAAATTTGCGGTGACGGAGGTTCATATAACGGTTTAGTGAGACCCTCCTCAGACTCGGCTAAATTTTTATATGAGAGCTCAGTCCGCTTTAACTGAACCATACAAGCAATTGCCAAAGTAGCAACAATAATACTGCTTACCAATAAAATTTTTCCTTTAAGAGAACGCATAGTAAATCACCCCCATCTTTCATAAGTAGGCTCATCTGACTACATCAATGCAGGCTCACTCTACGCACAATGAATCCAGAAGATTTATGGGAGTAAATGGCACCTAATCTCTGGCTCTTCTCTTATTTCAGGCCATTCAAAGATTTAGCCATAACCAGAGTCATGCTAATTCCTGACATTACCAGCCATGATTAGCCGTTGTCTCCTGGTAGGCAGTTGGCAAACCTGACATTTTCTGTAACGACAATCTTGAGATTCCTGCCTAAGGTTGTAACTGTCAAAAAAATGAAACGCACAAACAATCAGGACAGGCATCATGAGTATCGTACCCTTTTCAAAAGAGCAACTTGTTAATACGGTGACTGAGGGAGCCCAAGGTAATCTAGATATTGCGATGGATGATGTAGGCAATCATGTGATTGTCTATGAGAGTTTTGGTCAGGACGGTAGCGAATCAGGTATTTTTGCTCGACGTTTTGATGATTTTGGGAATGCTACCCTGCCTGAATTCCAGGTTAATCAGACAACCGAAGGCAATCAACTCAATCCTGCTGTGGCAGTATCAGGGAATGGTGAGCGCTTTGCGATCGCGTGGGACGATGAAACGGATCACCCTGATCCCAATAACCCAGACGACGAGGATGCTAGTGAACAGGGTGTTTTTGCTAGCGTATATAACGCTGATGGTGATGTCATCTTGTCTGAGTTCCGTGTTAATACAACTGTTAAAGATAATCAGCAGCTGCCAGAAATCGCCATGGCCCATGATGGTAGTTTTGTCATCGTTTGGGAAAGTCAAAACCAGGCAGGATTCCTTAGCGGCACAGACATTGTTGCCCAAAGATTTGATGCGAATGGTAACCCGATTGGAGAAGAAATTTTAGTGAATGAAGGGGCCATTGAAGATGATCAAAGCAATATTTCCGTGGATATGGCTGATAATGGCGCATTTGTCATCGCTTGGGACAGTGATGATGGGGACAATCTAGGTGTTTTTGCGCGGCAATTCAATAGCTCTGGTGAGGGAGGCGATATTATCGCCCTGAACTCAGTGACTGAAAGGGTACAAAAAGATCCCTCCATCGCAATTAGACCCGATGGCAATGAGTTTATCGCCACCTGGGATAGTAGACCAAAAGATAGGGCGCTTCATGGTCTCTATGCGCGTAGATTTGGTAGTAATGGTCAGCCCACAGGCGATGAAGTGCGGATAGATACCACCACCAAATTAGCAAGCTCTCGTAAACACTCCGTAGCGATGGAAGCTGGCGGTGAAGCTGTTATTGTCTGGGCAGGAGATGCGGGGGCCAGGGATCCTGTTTCGGGGATTTTTGCTCGATATTTTGATGCTATCGGCAACCCGGTTGGTGATGAAATTCATATCAATACCGAGAAAGAGAGTACTCAAGATAATCCTGTTGTCGCGATTTCTAATGATATTACGAATCCTCGCCAGTCGTTTGCGGTTGCCTGGGAAACTGAAAAGCCCGAAGAGGGAATTGCTAGCCGTCTATTTGGTCAGGCCTCCGTGGTGGAGTTCTCGGCAGCAACCTTCGAAGTGCAGGAGCCGGATAGCGATGTGATACCCATTAATGTCACCCTAAAACGAGTTGGTACCGATTTTAACTCAGGAGATATCACCATCCAGCTAACGGCAGGGACTGCAACGGCAGATGATTTGCAGTCCTTGCCAGATACATTTCCCACGTTTGTAACATCCTTTGGGGTAGATGAAGATACGGCCACCCTTGAGCTGTTGGTCAAAGCGGATGATTTAGAGGAAGGTCTTGAAGAGCTTTCCTTTGATATTACTGATGCTGGTATCAATGCCATTGGCGAGCAGAAGACAACTACCTTGAAAATTTTGGATGCAGATTCTGAGAATATTCCCGATCCAGATAATGGCGAGAATCCTGATCCGGATGAGAATAACAATACGGCCACTGACCAGGACGATGTCTTAACAGGTACTGCAGGTGATGACACCCTTGCTGGACTGGGAGGTAATGACACCCTATTTGGTGATGACGGCAATGACACCCTCATCGGCGGTGATGATAATGACCTGATCCTGGGGGAAGGGGGGGATGACCGCCTGTTTGGTGATGACGGCGATGACACCCTGATCAGTGGTGAAGGTAAGGATGAACTGTTTGGTTTAGCAGGGGATGATTCTTTGGGTGGTCAAGAGGGAGATGATTTCCTGGATGGTGGTACGGGTGACGATATTATTATCGGCGAAGAAGGTGATGACACCTTGCTAGGGGGCCAAGGAAACGATCAGCTGACGGGTGGCGTAGGCGATGATCGCTTATTTGGCGAAGCAGGGGATGACATTTTGATTGGGGTAGGTGCTGAGGCGGTATTTCCATCTCCCACACTGGGGCAGGGGGAAAAGGACCTGATGCATGGTGGCAGTGGTCTTGATACGTTTGTGCTGGGAGATGCTAATCAGGTGTTCTATGATGATGGTCTGATTTCTGGCGACCATGCCATCATTGAGGACTTCTCCACTAGCGAAGATATTATTCGCCTGCATGGTAGCAGTGCTGACTATAGTCTGTCTCTCGGGACGTTAGATGGAGTCACGGGCACCTTTATTCAAATGAATGATGCCAGTGCGGATACAATCTCATTTGTCCAGGGTGCCTCTGGCTTAACACTGGATGCAAGCTACTTCCAATATGTTTGACGCAGAGCTACCAGTTGGCACTATAAATTAGCAAGCGTAGGGGATGAGCTGATTGGGAAGATTCATTGCTGAATATACCTGAGCCTCGACACCCAGCCCCTACGGGATTATCTATTTTGAAGCGGGGATACTGAATGCGGATTCTGCACAATTTGTATCGTCATTGAAAACCGATTCGTTATTCTATCTGCTCTTCGAAACTGCGCCTAGCATTCTGTTTGAGCTGATTGGACAGCCAGCACTAGCACCAGGCTATCGCTTTAGCTCAGTTGAGCTAAAGCAAACCGCTTTCCGCATTGATGGGGTATTTCTGCCGCCGGAGGGCAGTGATCAGCCAGTCTACTTTGTAGAGGTGCAATTTCAGAAAGACCCACTGCTGTATCGTCGTCTATTTGCAGAAGTATTTCTGTTTTTACAAAAGCACCCTGATGTAAAGGAGTGGTGTGCGGTTGCTATTTATCCAAGGGGTAGTCTGGAACCTGATGATAACGAAGCCTATGGGTGTTTACTACAGAGTGATCAATGCCAACGGATTTTCCTGGATGAGCTGGCTCCAAGTCAATCGGTGACTCTGGGGTTAGTTAAACTAATCGTAGAGCCTGCTAGTACAGCAATTGCTCTGGGCCAGCAGTTAATGCAGCAAGCAAGGGAGCACCCTCCAACTAACCTGACTACCAAAGCCATCCTGAATATCCTTGAAACTATTATTCTCTATAAGTTTCCAAACCTTACGCGCCAGGAAATAGCCAACATGTTTGCCATTAGTGATCTGAAAAAAACCAAAGTCTATGAGGAGTTTTATGCCGAATGGCAGCAAGAGGCATTGGCTAAGCAAAGGGCATTTGTAGTTCGCTTGCTCAAACGTAAAGTAGGAGAATTGCCTGAAGCAACCTTATTGCAGGTAGACAGGCTATCGTTTATACAGCTGGAGGATCTAGCTGAGGCATTATTTGATTTTAGTGAGCTGGCGGGTTTGGATGCTTGGCTAAATCAGTTGGCTGGAAAGTGTACTGAGGTGCTACATATGCTAACCCAACGGTTAGGGCCGTTAGGGTCATTAGTGACACAGCAGATAGAGGGGCTGACTTTGGAGCAGTTGGGACTATTGGAAAACGCTGTAACAGATAATATGACCAGCGATGGGTTGATAGATTGGCTAGAACAGCAGCCAGGTAATGAGAAGGGGGAGTAATGAGTCAAACCGCTGAACGGGTTCGATGGAAGATACGAGACCTAGAAGTGCTGCCTCAAAGTGAAGGCACGAACTATGAACTAATTAATGGCGAGCTGTTTGTGACTCGTTCGCCCCATCGTAGACATCAGCAAGTCAGTGGCAAATTTTTTGCAGCGTTGGATGAGTGGTCAGAAGCGTCGGGGGTAGGGGAAGCTATTTTGGCACCGGGGATTATTCCGTCGGATACGGATAATGTGATTCCTGATGTGGTGTGGATTAGTAGGCAGCGGCTGGCTGTGCTGGAAGATGAGGCGGGACACCTGACGGGTTTTCCTGACCTGATTGTTGAGGTTCTGTCACCGGGTGATAGTAATATCCGTCGGAACCGTGAGACAAAGCTGAAGCTTTATTCGGTGCAGAGTGTGCAGGAATATTGGATTGTAGAACATCGGTTTACGCGACAATTGGAGATTTATCGGCGGCAGCAAGGACAGTTGGCATTAGTTGCAACGCTGATAACAACCGATGAGGCGACATCACCATTGTTGCCGGACTTTTTCGAGCAATTCACTTTCATCCACAATTCAGTTCTTTAGACGGAACGTTTTTGTCACCCTGATAATGAAATGTACAGATGTCAAAAGTCTGATTTGGGTCAGAAGTAGACACTACTCAAACACATAACTCGTTGGATGAAAGATCCTTCCCAACTATTTAGCCTATACGGATGATTCGTCCATCCTATGTATTAAACACATGGGATACATTACAGACTACGCTTCTTGAATTTGGTGGATTACTCAAATAATCGCTAATCCACCCTACATATGTTCTTAAGCGACTCTGACTCGTTTGGTCAAACTTGCCTTACCTCATTGGGTTGCCCGGTGGGCAACGGCTTACTCCAATCATTGGGGGCAACGCAGTTGAGCTTGTACAGCAGCGTGATGGTATTGCGTACAGCTTTAAATTCAAGTTGCTCACGGATTAAGTTGTTACCCTTGATCACCACCAAACCTCTTCAATAGATGGATCATCAAAGCGCTTCAAAGTTGCTAGCCATTCTGGCATATCTTCTTTTATGGTTTGCTTTAAATCAATCAGAGCTTCTTTGCTGATCAAACCTCGCTCATGCATAAAAGTATAGAATTTCTTCAAACTTGTTGCATTTCCTTTAATACTTGACTGACTAGCCCACATAGCCTTTTTTATAAACCAATATCCAAGAAACATGCCTACAATGTCACTGCCATCTTTTGCCTCAATGATCTCGTCATACAGCAGAAATTCGTTTATATAAAAATCAATGTTTGAAAGATGATTATTTATCGTCTTTTCCGACAGGCTAGATGATTTTAGCCAATCCTCAAAATCTTTCAGTAGCCGTTTGTTAGCCTTCCTCAGTGTTTTGCAATCTTCTTCGTATTTCTCGTATGAATCCATGACCAATACTCAGCTATTTGATGTTTTTTCACCTAACGATGCCAATCACCAGTGCGAGTCTTAAATACAAGGGAAATCATTTATATTTAAACGACTTCCTCCTCCCTTTTGCTGATTTTACGCATTAGGGAAACAGGCCAAAACAGCGAGCCGAAAAAAGCAACGATAGCATAGACTACTTTTAGTCTTACTTTTTCTGTTTTAGGATCAGCCCCTTCTGGATTTGTCAGTGACAAAGCAACCGTGCTAAATTTTCCCAGATCCTGAAGCTCCGTGGCATAGCTGATGAAAAAACCGATTAGGTAAATAAACAGTACAATTAGCAAGATTTTCATTGTCTTAATTAACCGTGATTATTTATGGCGGTCAGTGTTTTCCTGATCTTCCAATATGGGTGATTAATTATACTCATCTCGCCTGAATAAAGTTGGTGCTATTCAGATTTATTTATTATTCTGCTGCTCCACCTTGAGCTTAGGATTCGGTGGATTACGCGAAAATCGCTAATCCACCCTACATGTGTTTTTAATCGACTCTGATGTGCTTGGTCAGAATTGCCATGACTTCATTGGGTCGCCCGGTGGGCAACGGTTGAATCCAATCATTGGGTTCGGCGTAGTTGAGTTTGTGCAGCAGCGCAATGGTGTTGCGCAAGGCGGTCAGGGTGCCAAACAAAATGTGCCGCACTGTCTCAAATTGATGCTCTGGCAAGGTCGCAGGCTGAACTTTCGACACCTCGGTGCCTGTGGATGTGTCTTGAAGCATGGATTCTGATCTCCAAAACGTAGCGTTTGCGAAGGAAATCAGAGCCGAATGCCCTAGAAAACCACACAAGACGTATGCACACCGGAGATGCTAAGGCATAATAACCCAAGCCCGCAGACCGGTAAGATGCGTTGCAATGCATACATAAATTCAAAGCCACACCTCGATACATTCGTTGATTATTCGAATCATCGCTGAGCCAGCTTGCACAAGCTACAATATAGCCATGAATACAGCACATCCAGACATTGTCATAGTAAGTCCTGACGGAGAGTATCTAATTATCGTTGAGGTAAAACTCAATGACAATTTGTCTCATCGTCAAAGTGCTATCGAGCAACTCAAAAGTCTAATGGCTTCCATGGGTTGCTCAGTTGGATTAGCTGTAACTGGTGACCATATTTTGCTGCTCCGCGATTCCCTAGAAAAGTCCCATGGTGAATCGATTACAATGGTAAGTGAAGCATTACTACCAGAGCATTTACTGCCCTCTGCAAATGAGCAATGGAAAGGGCACTATGATCTGGAGTTTGAAGCACGGATTCAACAATGGCTTGAGACATTAAAGCAAGCTCCAAGCTTAGAAAATTTGCCCAGTGATTTAAGGCAGCTTTTTAGTGAACCCACTATTAGCCTTTTGAGGCTTGGGGAAATTCGGGCAGCTGGTCCTAGATGGAGCAAAGTCGCCAGTTGAAACCCAGCATAGTTTTAGTGGAAACAAATTGGGTTGTCGATATGGTTAGCAATACTTACCTGCCGTTAGGTGTCAGCAGGATTATTTCCTAAACTACTATGGAGTAATTTGGTGGATTACGCGAATGCTCGCTAATCCACCCTACACAAATACTTAACTCAGATTTCGTTCGCAGAGCTCAAAAAAGACTCGTAATCTTCCCAATAACATCGACATATCTCCCACACCAGTCAACAGCGACTCACTTACCTCACCATTGACCAATAACCGATAAAACTTCCAGCCTTCACCATTGGTAACAATGCCATAGCTATCAATCTCTTTTCCTTGTTGTTGATGCAGCCACTGACAAACCTTCATCTCCACTAAACACTGAGCCGCACCTTGCTCAAAGTTATCCTTCTTCGCTTCGATGACACACACATAGGGCAACTCTAAATACGCTCGCCGTTCTGCAATTAAATAATCTGCATTACCACAAACATCTTCACCCTCTAAATAGGGGCCTTTCCAAACTTTCAGATGGTGAGATGTCTCTAAGCCTTCTTCACAAATCGCATCGATTAATAAGGTCTTGGATACCTCTAAACTCTCTAGATCAAATCGCTGTAGCCGTTCTAATCGCTGCTGAAAAAAGTCACTGACTGGCACAGGTTCAGCCTCAATTGTCCAGCGCTTTAGCTCATTAAGCCCCAAGTACTTAAAGGCCTCCTTGTAAGTAAAGCTAGAGAAGCTTTTCTTTCGGTTTTGAGTCACTTGGGACATGGCTAGCATCCAATAGTTGCTTCTATTATGGTAGCCTCTATCAACTCAGGCCTGACATCCAGAGTTCGCCCCACCCAGTCAGCTAAACTGCCATCAATTCGGTGGATTACGCGAATCATCGCTCATCCACCCTACATGTGTTTTTAATCGACTCTGATGCGCTTGGTCAGAATTGCCATGACCTCATTGGGTCGCCCGGTGGGTAAGGGCTGACTCCAATCATTGGGTTCGGCGTAGTTGAGTTTGTGCAGCAGCGCCATGGTGTTGCGCACGGCAGTCAGGGTGCCAAACAAAATGTGGCGCACCGTTTCAAATTGATGCTCTGGCAAGGTCGCAGGCCAAGATTTCGACACCTCGGTGTCTGGGGATGTGTCTTGAAACATGGATTCTGATCTCCAAAACGTAGGGGTTGCGAAGGAAACCAGAACCGAATGCCTGAGCAAACCTCACGAGATGTATGCACACCGAGGATGCTAAGGCATAATAACCAAAGCCCGCAGTTGCTAGTATCAGCTGTGGGTCAGCTGTCGGTTAGGTGCGTCACCACCTGCCGACAGCGCCAGATATTCAGTTCTGTAGTAAAGTCGCCATAAAGACGACCTGCGAAAAACTATAGGTCTCTTTTAGAACTCAGTCAAGAGACAAATTGCTAGGACTCTTGCTATGTTTCGCCCACCTCACGATGGATCGTGAAGCAATCAATTTTCTTCCCTAGCAAGAGACTTCTAAACTCTCCAGAACCAATATCACTCGAACCTCACACAAATTCTGAATAGCGACTGCCATCTGAGCGAGTTACGATGATTCTTCTTAAGGCTTTTCCTGTCTGAATATCGATAGATGCTTGTAAGGCCCAGAAAAGTTTGACGTAACTTAACCATTTACGAAAATAAATCTTTAGCTCATCCCAATCGACTCGAAACACCTGGGCCTGCTTATTGGGGAGTGCAATGACGATTAAGCTTTGCCGTAGATTCAGATTATATGTTTTGTTGGCAGCGGCAATATAGGCTGCAGATTGGAGGAGATAAGAGCTTATCCAATCATATCGTTGAGGTTTATTTGCAGTCTTCCACTCCATTAGATACCAATGGTCATTCCATTTAGCGATCGCATCTACTTTTCCTGCATAGTGTAGTTTTGGATGTAAGACCGATCCCTCTACTAATTTGACATCTTCAATGGGCTTTATTTGCAAAAGAATAGGTTTGATAGACTGCCCAAATGGCAATAGTTCCGGTGGCCAACGAGTGCCCCTCCCACCCCTTAAATAATTAGCAACTCGATGATGAAACTCAGTTCCCCTGATGCAAGCATCATTACGCATTTGAGCCGCCATCTCTTCGCCAACCTGCAACTTCCAGTGATTTAACCGTCTTTGAGCCTTCCAACGGGGCAAAGTCAGTCCTTTATATTGAGAGATGACTTTGATAATTGTTGAGACACTCGCTAACCGTTGCCCTTCATTGGTCAAGAGATACTCTAATCCATCTTCGGTCACACTCCTCAGAGAGTAGCTTTCTAGCATTGTTGCACCGCGCTATACCGTATTAGTGTTCCCAGAAAAAAGTTGTACGGCATGCAGACTGCCATGAGCTTCTCATACCAAATCCGCATTCCTCAAACCCGATTCAAAATGGATAATCATATAGGGGCAATCCCTTGTGGTTACCTGCCGATACCGGGTGCGATCAGTCAGAATTTCGATCACCCCATACAAAGAAGCCCAAAAGCCTTCAAAGCTCTTGGGCAAAGACATTTATGAGTGAATAACTTGCAACCAACCGGGTGCGATCTCATCCAGTTGGTTGCACTAAGACGTTAGTTAACGCGGCAATTTTCAACAATTTCCTGAGTCGCCTTCTGTACCTCAAGTGCCCAGGCTTCACCAGAGTGTAGAGCCTTCTCAACAGTCTCTAGCGCCTGATAGAACAACTGCCAGCCAGCCTGCTCACGCCCATAGGTCTTTTGCAAGTCACTGGGCTCTCCTTGGATAAAGTCCAACCCTTCCTGCAACTGAAAAACACCCGTGTGGATAAACTCAGTGGCTTCATCCGCCTTGCCTGCATTAAACAAATTCGCTACTTTGAGAGAGAATCTCAACATGGCAACGGTGATGGGCAAACGAGAGACAAAACACCCCGTAAACGGATCAATGTCTGACTTAATGCTACCGATCTCCTCAGGCAGAGCATTGGCATAAGCGGAGAACAACAAAATCCGCAGATAATCTCCTACCTGCTTGCCCACCTTAGCCATAGCAATCGCTTCCTGAGCAAAGCCCTCTTTGTCATGGCGCATGATCAAACCAGAGGCATGGGCATACCCTAAGTTTGGCTGCTGACCACGGGCCGACAGAATGTAAGCCTGATCTTCTGCCCGACCAATAAAGCTGGGTGTAAAGGTTTGATAACGACGCAGACTGTCTACCAACACACCGTTGGTACCACCGGTAACGTGAATGCGCTGGATCGCCTGAGTCTCACCATCAAAGTCTGTCCCCGCCCCATAACGAGTCATCATTTCCGCTTCGGTCGATAGCGACTGGGGGAGTTTGCTAAAGAACACATACTCATCCGGGGCAAGACTGCTACCAGGGAACGTCACATCCGGTGTAAACACCCCTTTATGAATATCTTTCTGATTGACCAAGGCACCGGCAATCATACCCAGCTCAATCGGCTGACCAGTAGAATCTGTACCAGTAGCGCCCCACAGAGGCGTCTGCAAATGACCAAAGGCAGTCGCACCAGTCTGCTCTAGCAGCTCAGCTTGAGGGAAAACCTGGTCCAGGTCAATCTTGAACGTGGCCTTGATCTCAGGATCCACCAGGACGTTCCACAATGGCACAATTGCTTTTAGAAAACTGTAGTGCCGTCCATAACGACCATCCACGCCAAACACGGAGAGCATTTCCTTCGCCCCCTCACTAGCAGAGGAATGCTCCAGGATAGGCAGCAACACTTGATCGATCAGGCGGTTGGTATCGGTTTCAGTAAAGGCAAAAATATTGAGCTGATCCAAAGGCTCACTAGCCGCTAGGACCTGTTTCAAATAGCTTTTGCCCAAGGTTTGCAGGCGCTCATGGGTGACGGATACCGACAATACACAGTTCACCGAATCAGTGAGGCCTGATTGCTGATTTTCAAACGCTACCGCATGGTTTAGATGCTTAAGACCGTAGAGAATTTCGTTACTCTCTTCGGCAATACCAATGGGAATGGGGTGGTCGTACCAGTAAAGCTGGGGATCCTCTGCGGCATCTGCTAACTCAGATTGGAAATCAGTATCAAAATTGGACAGATCTGCTGAGCCCAGGGGCATCGTCAACAGCGCATTGGACGTAAACAACACCTGCTTGGCAGGGTTTTCGATGGGAGTGGGATTGAGCTGATCGATAGAAACCGTACGCCTTGCCCGTAACTCGGCCACCCGATCGGCTTCATTCCCCCAAATGCCGGTACCTTCAGGGAATAGGACAGACCATACTGCATTCGCGGCGGCCACTGTATCGCCAGCAGTGCCGTCTAGGGTGGCGGCCATCTGGTCCAGATTGGCTTTTAGCTCAGCATCTTGCTGGCAAGCTTGCTCTAGTTCTTGAGTAATCAGCTGGGCAGATTGGGCATAAAACTTAGCCGCTTTTCCCCAATCGGGTGATGTCGATAATTTATCGAGATAAGTTTGGGCTTCAGAAAAGCTGGGATGAGCCTCACCCGCTAAAACGATCAAAAAGGCCGCATTAAGACTTTGCAATAACGATGTCGCATCCTGCCCATCGGCTACAGTGGTCAGCTCTAAGGGCAAAATCGCCTCAGCTTCAGAACTAGCAGGCTGAGTTAGAAAATTCAGAATAGGATTGAGGGCTGTCATGAGTTTAGAGAAAAACGTCTAGGGGACAACTCAAAAGGTGTATGGAATACACCCCCCTATAGTTTTAGGTCAATCTGCCCTGGAGTATGGTGATGCGGACTTCAAATTAGTTCGAAGTTCTGCTGAAGTTTTTGTCAACAGCGATCGCACACACCATGCACCGTCACTTCATAGTTATCCACCGTCAGCCCAGGCCGTAGCTGAGCCGTATCTAAACACTGGAACTGCTCCCAAGGAATATCCTCAATCGAGCCACAGACCTTGCAACGAAAGTGATGATGGCGACCCACATTGGCATCGTAGCGACACACCCCTTCCTCTAAGAGCACCTCGCGCACTAGACCCACATCCCGTAGTGCCTGCAACGAACTATATATAGTTGCCTGGGAAGACCGGGGCACATCCTTATTTACATCGTGCAGGATTTGCTCAGCCGTCGGATGATCCTCACGGGTAAGCAAATTAGAATACACTGCAAAGCGCTGAGGTGTAACTCGCAGATGCTTCGATTTCAGTAGCTTGACAATTTCTTCTGTCTGCTGAGACATCGCCAAATAAATCTAAAAGATGTAATACAGGGTGCATAAGCCAACAGCAACCAACGATACAAGTGCTATGCATCTTGGAAACGTATACTGCAAGCGTAGCATCTGTATCCTAGCATTTACATTATCTGATATGCACTTCAAGGCCAGAATCATTCTAGGTGTTGATATTTTGTAAAATAAGAACTATTCTGGTTTAAGAAGGCAGCCATTCAATCCAAAGAACATTGAGGCAACGCCCGTTTTTATTACTGATCCACCTAATATCCAAATACAGGAAATTATCATGGCTGTTATCGAAAAAGTGCCTAGCGTTGTTTTTAAGACTCGCGTTCGTGATGAGTCTGTCGAAGGTCCTAACCCCTATCGCTGGCAGGACACAACTACCCAAGATATTTTTGCTGGCAAGAAGATCGTTGTCTTCTCTCTTCCCGGTGCATTCACCCCCACTTGCTCTTCTAACCACCTGCCTCGCTACGAAGAGCTTTATGACGAGATGAAGGCCCTAGGCGTTGATGCCGTTTACTGTATCTCTGTAAACGACGCGTTTGTTATGTTCCAATGGGGCAAACAACAGGGTGCAAAGAACGTCAAGCTGCTACCCGATGGCAACGGCGAATTTAGCCGCAAGATGGGCATGTTGGTGGACAAGTCCAACCTGGGCTTTGGTATGCGCTCCTGGCGTTATTCCATGGTCGTTAACGACATGACCATTGAGAAGCTATTTGCTGAGCCTGACTTTGGTGATAACTGCCCCACTGACCCCTTTGAGGTCTCTGATGCTGACACTATGCTGGCTTACCTCAAGGGTGTCGCAGCTCCTGGTGTGTCCGATCCTCGCAAAGAGTTTGTTGGCTAAGCCCACACTTAAATAACGCTGAACCCATAGGTTAAGCAAACTAAATGAAGGCAAAGAGGATCAGTCAGCTGTCCTGCTTTGCCTTCTGTATCTTTAGTCACTCAAGGCGTTGCCAGTTCTTGGGATAACATCGCTTGGGTGGCCCTATACTCACACCTATCCCCCATCCTCAACTGTAATAACCGCCTAAGGCAGGTGAGAAGATCATGAAACTATCCAGTGCAAATATTGAAAATCACCTAGATACCGTATATGACGCGATTGTCGTGGGTGGTGGTATGGGAGGCCTATCAGCGGCTATTTATCTGGCACGATACGGTCTTAAATGTCTTGTTATTGAAAAAGGTAAGGGTCGCTCCCTATGGATGCAGGAAACCCGTAACTATTTAGGTTTAGATCCCAATACGCCTGGGCGTAATATTCTGACCCACGGTGCTAAGCAAGCGCTCGACTGGGGGGCCGATCATCTCCGAGCCTTTGTGGAAGAGGTCACTGATGAAGGCGATGCATTTGCTGTCAAGGTTAAGATCGGCAAGAAAAATAGTAGGCATTACACGTTGCGGAGTAAGTACGTAATCGCCGCTTCGGGTGTGATTGATGTATTGCCTGAGCTAGAGAATATGCAAAATGTCTACGATTATGCAGGCTATACGCTCCATGTCTGCATGATCTGTGATGGCTTTGATATGTGGGATCAGAAGGCGGTTGTGATGGTCAGCCGTGAATCTCAGATTAATGTGGCCTTTGTGCTGAACTGGTTTACGCCCTATATTTCAGTGCTCACCAATGGGTTTACCGTGGGGGATGAAATGAAACAAAAGCTGGCTAATCATGGTTATCCTCTATATGAACAACCCATTACGCAGATTCTGGGAGAGGATCATAAGATGAGCGGTGTTGAACTGCAGGATGGCACCATCGTAGAAGCGACCACTGGTCTGATTAACATGGGGTCGATTTATCACAATCAGTATCTCAAAGGTATTGAGGAACTGACTTGGGATGGCGAGAATTTGGTGACTAATAATATGGGCCAAACCACCCATGAGCGGATTTTTGCAGTGGGTGATCTAAAGCAAGGTCTAAACCAGGTAACGGTTGCTGTGGCTGATGGGACGTTGGCAGCTACCCAAATTTGGCGGTACATCCGACGCTCGAGTGCGCCGCGTAAATGGGATGAAAATCTGGTGTCGGCTCCTGTCTAAAATACGAGTTGGTCTAGCTAAGATAAGCGATTAGAGTATGTCCAAGTGCCAAGCTTCTGAATCGGTCTATGCTGACTAGTGGGCCTGTTTACTTATTCGCTTATGCCGTGGATCCGTATTGCTAGTGGTGGAGTTGCGATCGCAATTGCCCTACTGATGATCATCTTAGGAGGGTGGTACTTCACACTTGGTTTCGGCATTATCGTCTACCTAGGTCAGCTAGAAGTCTTTGCCCTCACCAAGGCCAAGGGTATTAACGCTGCCGTCAAAACCACCCTAATCGTCAGTCAGGTGCTGTTAATATCAGCCCATATCGCTCCCCCTCTAACCGATGCCATCCTTTCCCTAGCAGGCACCTGCATTTGCTTTTACGTCCTGTTTCAGCCCAAGTTTGCCACCATTGCCGATGTAGCAGCCTCTATTTTGGGTCTGTTCTATGGTGGCTATCTGCCCAGCTATTGGATCCGTCTGCGGGACTGGCAAAGCGATGTAGCCAATCTCCCCCTCGGCGGTTATTGGCCCACTGATTGGAGTTTAGATAGCCTCCCCATCGGCCTGGTGCATACATTCCTAGCTTTCGCCTGTATCTGGGCGGCTGATATCGGTGCTTATGTAGCTGGTCGCACCTTTGGTCGCACCCCGTTAACGAATATCAGCCCGAAAAAAACCGTCGAAGGTGCCCTCTTCGGCATCATCGGCAGCTTACTTGTGGGCTGTACCGGAGCCTGGCTGATGCAATGGCCTCTATGGTGGCTCACTGGCCCCGCTTTTGGCACCATTATCGGCATCTCTAGTCTGCTAGGGGATCTCACAGAATCCCTGATGAAACGAGACGCTGGTGTTAAAGATTCTGGCACGCTGATTCCAGGTCATGGTGGCATTTTAGACCGCACTGACAGCTACGTTTTTACCGCACCGCTGGTGTTTTACTTCATCACGATGCTGCTGCCAATCCTCCCAGGGATCTGGCCAGGGAGCTAGGGTTGCACCATAATTTTGCACTGACAGGTGAGCTGATCGTTTTGGATGGTGAGCGATCGCAAGTCCGTCTGCTTACCTAAGTTCCAACTGAAATCACTCAGCGCCTCACTCTGCACCTGGTCGCCCGATGGCAAACACCACCGCGCTGTGGTTAAACGCAGCATGTGCCCTTGCTCTACATCAACCCACCCTCTTAACTCAAGGTCCGACTGCCCTTGTCGCACGAGATGCAACACCAAATCAGTCCCTAAAATTTCCATCCTGGACTGATATTGAGCCAGTTGTGGATCCTGAAATACTGCAATATCAGGACCATAGTGGTGAGCCACTTCAGTCGCCACATCTTCTTTCGCTAATAACGTTTGCCAGAAGTCCAACAAACCATCGGCCAACACAGACTCTGTCGACGATGTCCCCAGACTATTGCCATCAAACGCTACCTGACCTTCGATGGGAAATGCCTGCTTTAAACGCAAGGGTTTACCACGCAAGACCTGGCCAATATTGATCTGGATATCACTGGCCTGCACAGTAACATCCGTTATGCATACCCCTTGATAGACCGCCTGCTGTGCCGATAACGAAACGCCAGGAATATTGCCTGACAGCACCTGGCGATCAGTCGCCTGAATCTCAAACGTCAAATCCCCAATTTCATCCAGCTGCGTTTGCAACCAAAACTTCACCGCCACAGGCAACATACGACTGATCAAACGACTGCCTTTGGATGATGACGAAGATGTGGCCATAGCGATTGTCCATACTTTCAGCCCCAATCATTGCATATTGCCTGAAGCCCTAGATCCTCGGCTGTGACTCGATTAATCATGCAATTACAGACTAACGATCCCCTGCAGAAGTAAATAAGTCATGCTTCCATGACAAATCAGGGGATCGCGATCCCTGCAGAAGTAAATAAGTCATGAAAACATGACATTAAGTTTCCTGAAAGTACTGAAAACTCGATGGGGAGGTATTTCTCTGGGGATCATTCAGCTTGATCCCCAGGGTCTTTGCTGGCATGATTAATTTTGAGAGCGATCCCCGCAGGGTGATTTAGCTCTCAGTCCTGCAGTGCTGGTGAGAAGGGTATGGTTATGGGTAACGGTTCTAAGATTCCATTAGAAGATATGACGCTACGGCAGCTACGCCTGGTAGCAAGTGAGTACGAAGTATCTCGCTATAGCCGTATGCGTAAAGTTGAGTTAGTTGATGCAATTCGTACAGCCCAGGCTGCTCGCGCCACAGGTACAGTCACTGCAACCAAAGCAGCAGTTTCTGCAGCTACAGCTCCTAGCGTGACAGTCGCCGCTGATACAACTGCTTCAACTACTAGCACCACAACAATGCCCATGGCAGAGTTGGCCACTGTAGATGATGGGTTTGGTGATTTACCCGGTGGCTATGGCGAGAGTCGCATCGTTCTGATGCCTCGCGATCCTCAGTGGGCCTACGCTTACTGGGATATTCCTGGTGCCCATAAAGAAGAACTGCGTCGTCAAGGCGGCATTCGTCTGGCTATTCGTTTCTACGATGTTACGGATGTTGATATCAACGCCGTTGCTCCCCACAGCCTGCAGCAGTATGAATGCGACGAAATGGCACGGGAGTGGTTCTTGCCAATTCCCGTTAGCGATCGCGACTATATCGCTGAGATTGGCTACGTAGCAGCTGATGGTCGTTGGTTGTTGATGGCTCGTTCTGCGCCCATCCACGTTCCTCCCGTTTATCCTTCCGATTGGATCGAAGACCACTTCGTTACCGTCAATTGGGATGATGAACTACGCGGCAAGACCGTGATGACTCTGGTACCCCCCAGCAAGAAAGCCGCCGCCACTGGCTTTGATGCCGAGGGTAACCCCATTTACGACGCCATCTTTGCCCAAGCACAGTCCACAGAAGCTCAGCGCATCGCTGGCTCCTTGTTTGGTTCCATGCACCAGGTACCGGAGCAATCCGTGAGTTCCTTTGTCTTCCCATCAGGCGTTGGCATGTGGGCATTACCAACATCCTCTGGTCTCAATATGTCAGGAGCTGGCTTCTCCGCTTCTGCTCCTCCAATGCGCCCCCGTCAGTTCTGGTTGATTGCTGATGCCGAACTGATTGTTTACGGCGCTACCGAGCCGGATGCCACCGTTACCATTGGCGATCGCAAGATTGACCTCAAGCCCGACGGTACCTTCCGGTATCAAATGTCCTTCCAGGATGGCCTGATTGACTACCCCATCAAGGCAGTCGCTGCTGATGGTGAGCAAACTCGCTCCATCCATATGAAGTTCACCCGTGAAACTCCTGAGCGCAATACCAATACAAAAGCAGAAGCTGTTGAAGAATGGTTTGCGTTTTAGGTTGATTTCGGCAATCAACTAATTCGTTGAATTGAAAAAGAGGTGTGGTCACTACACCTCTTTTTTGTGCTTTAAGGTTGGGATCCCCTCCATAGCCTAATATCCAGCGTTACGTTATGGTGCTATGGACAAGGCGATTTGCTAACCGCATTAGCGCAACTCTCACTCCCCTTGCCTCCTCTGCCTATACACCCATGACGCCCCAAGACATCACAACTCATCTAACGGCTCGCTTTGGTAACGCCTGTCAGGTAAAACCGTCTCATACTTGGCAGGTAGAAACCCCTGAACTGCGGCTATTGGTGCTCCTATCGGCAGATCAAACCTGGTTAAGACTGCTCATCCCCATTGCGCCGATGGCAGAGGCCCAACCTTTCTTAGCAGACATCCTCACCGCTAACTTTGATCAAACGATCCACTATGCAGCCCATGAGAACCTTCTCTGGGGAGTCTTTCAACACAATTTAGCCTCTTTAGAAATAGCCGAGTTCTCATCAGCCCTTGATCAACTCATAGCCCTCAAACAAACTGGATTAGAACCTTTTTTCAACACTCTCATTGAGGCACGGGTACGCCAGTTGATTCAAGCGGCGAAGCTCCAGGGACAATCCCTAGAATCCACCCTGCAAACTATTAATCGGTTCTATGCAGAAGGCATCATGGGGGACATGCAAGATAGCGAATATGGTGAGCGTGCTCTCGCAGCATGGCAAGGCCAACTAGAAAGACTGTGGCCAGAAGTCAATTAACCGGTTTGATGCCTACAAAGTCGAACCCTAGAGCCCTTGTCCAGCAAGAATTTTGTTTTTCTCTTTGCTAATTACGTACAAATTACGTCCATCTACTTAGGAATGAGGATTCAATTAGGTTCTATCTTTTGATGTACAGGTTGCCATGGCAACCTCTTCAGGCATAATTTTGGGATCTTATAAAATCCCTTATCCCTTAGGGATGTGCAGTCAAATACCGTACCCACCTCAGGCAATGGATAATAGCCCATCAGCAACAACTATGTTGCACGTCATCCAACAAGTCAAAGCCGACTACGCTCGCTTTCCCCAGGCACAAAGCTATGACCTCTATGCCGAGAATGTATACTTCAAAGACCCGATGAATGAGTTTCGTGGCGTGGCACGTTACCAACGCATGATCGGCTTTATCGAGCAGTGGTTTCGTAACATTGACCTAGAACTCCACGGAGTAGAGCAACCCACAACCGATACATTCATCACCCGATGGACCCTCCATTTCACTGCGCCCATACCCTGGCAACCTCGAATTTCTATACCTGGTTGGAGCGAACTGAAGCTCAATACTTCAGGCCTGATCTGCTCCCATATCGATTACTGGAACTGTTCACGATGGGCCGTACTCAAACAATTATTTAGCGCTACATAACTGATCCTAAGGTCGATTATTGTCATGTTCCTATGCTCCCAAAGAGAATGCGGGTGGTTATGGAGAGATGATGGAGGCGTTGCGATCGCTATGCTACCAATACAGCCATCAAAACCAATTACTCTTCGCTACACCACCTATCTCTACTAAGCCCAACCAATCACCTCAAAATGAAGTGGGGCAGTTTTTAACTGCCCCACTCATGCAGATTATGAACTTGTTTTCTACCACTGACTACGATGCAAAGCGAATCTTCAAGTAGTCATCTTCCATTTTGGCTCCAGAAGGCTGTAAAGCCGCCAAGGCTTGAGGCAGAACTAGATTACGTCGATGGTTACCAATGCGAATATTCAGCTCATCCGCACTCTTACTCAGCTCCACCTGATGCTTAGGGATACCTGGTAGGTAGACTTCCAAACTATAATTGTTCTCCTCTTGCACCACCCGCAGCGTAGTTTCTTTGTAATACACCTGGGTGGGATCCTCATCACCGTAGATAGTCTCTTTGAGTCGTTCTAACGCTTCAAGGCCGCACATTTCTTCTGAGAACAGCGGCACCTCCTTAACTGGCAACGGACGAAAGTCATCATGAATCTCTTGACGATAAACCTGTTGATTCTCTTTCCAACGCTTAAAGAATGGGTCAGTGACCGTATCCGGGATTATCCGATTAGCCACCACCATATCGGTACCCACATTATAAAGACTGAGGTAGGCGTGGGCACGCAGAGACTCCTTCAGAACCATCTTTTCAGGATTAGTCACCAAACGCACCGATGTGGTAGCCGTATCCGTCAGCACCTTCTCTAGCTCAACCAACTGTTCATAAAACTCATAGGGGGCATCCATCACCTCATTAGTCGGTAATGAAAACCCTGCAACCGGTCGGAATAAGGGCTCTACCAAAGGACGTAGGGCTGCTGATACCGCTTGGAAAGGCTTGTAGAGCTTACGCATGTACCAACCTGCGACCTCTGGCAGACTGAGTAATCGCAGGGCAGTCCCCGTAGGAGCCGAGTCGATGATCAGCACATCGTACTCATTCTCATCATGGTGGCGCTTCATCCGCACCAGGCTAAAGATTTCATCCATCCCTGGCAAAATAGCCAGCTCTTCAGCTTCCACACCCTCTAAACCACGAGCTTGCAAAACCTGAGTGATGTAGCGCTTCACCGCACCCCAATTGCCTTCTAATTCGCGTAGGGCATCCAGTTCTGCGCCCCAAAGATTGGGTTTTACTTCACGGGGGGTATGCTCCAGCTCCATATCAAAGCTATCGGCCAAAGAGTGAGCTGGATCAGTGCTCAGTACCAAGGTTTTGTAGCCTAGCTCAGCACAACGTAGCCCCGTTGCCGCTGCCACCGACGTCTTACCAACGCCGCCCTTACCCGTCATCAGGAGTACGCGCATACCTACCTTAGAAACGTTTACATTGTTTTACTTTAGCGACTTTTTTACCATTGCGGCAGACCTCTTTTGGGTCCACTGCCATGGCATGGGCTCACAGTACTGTTAATTCTAAGACTTAGAACAGAGCCATAGACAGCATTAGAAGAAATATCGGCAATTGTTAGCTCTGCTTTAACGAGGGAAATCTAGAAATGATAAGAACCCTCCATTTTTGGATAGTGGCAATGCTTCTGCCAACTCTATCTATATCAAATGGAACGGATATATAGTCTGAGCCGTCCTCTACTCATGGAGGAATCACCATGCTTAAAAAGTTACTTTTTCTCAGCTCTGCCCTAATCATAGCCTCAGTAACACCAGCTGTTCACGCAGCCGAATGTGTTTATCGATGTGGGTCCGATGAAATTCAGTTTGCTCCTGGACAGTCTGTAAAACTAGAGGTCGTCAACCATACCGGTGGGCGCGTCAGCCTGGAACGGGTGTTAGATTTTGAGCCGTACGGTATGTGGCCCGATCAGATCATTACCATCGACGCTCAGATTGGTATGGGCGATCTATCCGTCGTGTTTTGGGAAGCTGCTCAGCGACCGATTGAGGTCCGGCTACATCGCCCCGAGACAGGCAAGTTACAGATTGAGCTCTTGCCCAGCGGTGCCTTCAATGACAGTGCGGTACACATTGTTAACGACGGGCGCGTAATGATTTATTAAACGATATAGTACATTTGTTGCCGTTACTGGTTTGCCAGAGTTTGCCAGATGAGGGAATTAGTAACGGCCAACTGTTTATATTGTTTAATTGGCCCATGGCAATTATTTCTTCTAAGCAGCCAGAGTCGGATAAACCAACCGAGAAGCGACAAAAGAGTAGCCAGTCAAAGAAGAGTGGCCAAACCGAAACAGGGGAACAAAAGCCTGCGTCGGGCAAGAAAAATCAGCTGTTAGAAACAGCCGCTCGTCCGGATGAGGTCAGCCGCAATGACGATGGCATCCGACCGCAAACGCTGGATGACTACATCGGGCAAAAGGCCCTGAAGGAAGTTCTGCAAATTGCGATTCAGGCAGCTCAGGCCCGTAAGGAGCCCCTGGATCATCTGCTACTCTACGGCCCACCTGGCTTAGGCAAAACCACCATGGCCCTGATTTTGGCCCAAGAAATGAAGGTGGATTGCAAAATTACAACTGCTCCAGCTTTAGAGCGTCCTCGGGATATTGCCGGTCTACTGGTTAATGCCAAAGCTGGCGACATTCTATTTATTGATGAGATCCATCGCCTATCACGGGTTACGGAGGAGATTTTGTATCCTGCCATGGAAGATTCCCGGCTGGATATCACCATTGGCAAAGGCCAAAGTGCCAGAACCAGAAGCATTCCGCTACAACCATTTACCCTGGTGGGGGCGACGACTAAAGTCGGTGCCCTGACATCGCCACTGAGGGACCGATTTGGTCTGATTCAACGGCTGCGCTTTTACGAGTTGGATGAACTAACCAGCATTATTCTGCGGACAGCAACGGTACTCAAAACTGAGGTGCAGGAATCAGGAGCGATAGAAATTGCTCGTCGAGCTCGGGGCACACCACGTATTGCCAACCGATTGCTAAAGCGGGTGCGGGATTATGTGCAGGTCAAAGCATCAGGACCGATTACAGAGAAAATTGCTGGAGAGGCATTAGAGCTATTCAACGTAGATCCCTGTGGTCTTGATTGGACTGACCGACGGTTGCTATCGGTGATGATTGAAAACTTTAACGGTGGTCCGGTCGGGGTGGATACGATGGCGGCAGCCACTGGGGAAGATGCTCAGACGATTGAAGAAGTATATGAGCCTTATCTTTTGCAGATTGGCTATTTGCAACGTACACCACGGGGACGGATTGCTACACCAGCTGCTTGGCAGCATTTGGGTTATGAGGTGTCTGAAAGACCCACTCTAGTGGTTAAGTCTGAGGTCAAGCCAGAATCTAATGAGGACAGCGATCAGCTATCGTTCATGTGAGCCAAACGGTCTCCAGCATTACAGGATGGAGTTCAATAGTTCCTATGAATTCAAATCAAGCTGGTCCACGCCCCAACGAGGATCAATGCCATGAGTATTTTGTGGATTATTATTGCGATCGCACTCCTTCTCTGCTTTATTTGGCAGCTAATGCAGCCCAAACAAGGAGCAAAAGCAAGCAATGCACCTAGCCCAACGCCACCCGATGCCTTACCTTCTGGAGAAGCCCACGAGGAATCCAATGCGGTCGCAGCGGTTTTTCCAGAAAAAGCGCCTTCACCATCCCCACCCCAAAACGATCCATCACCAGCCCCTAATCAATACTTAGAAGCTGAAACGCCACCGATGCCACGCACCCAAGTGAGCTATGAAGCGACCCCAGCTCTAAGGCAAGCAGTGATACGTTTACTAGCGGAGCATCAGAAGGCCACTGCAGTCAAATTGGTGAGAGAAGAAACCCATTGGCGTCTACATCAAGCCAAAGAATATGTGGATGCTTTACAAGGAGCGTTGCATATATTACAGGCAGAAGTAAATCACTTTCTAGATATCCACCAAAAATCTGCAGCGATTACACGAGTCAGCACTGTCACAGGCTGGGACCTTAGCAAATCAATGGATTATGTGGAACATTTACAGCGAAATCTCTCTTAGTGGCCTTCCCAAGGATTGCCAAAGGCCATCTTTAAGAACTCTTTTTGCGAAATGGCATCAAAACTGTCTTCTTGCTTAACAATTTTGCTGTTCTGTAATGTAAATTCTGCGGAAATACAGGAGGAAAAAGATCTTTGGGCTGTTGCGTATAAATATTAGACTCCATATATTACATGAACAATATTCATCATCACTAGAATCTAAACTAAAAAAACTAAATGGTCTTAACCTCCATTATTCATGAGTTCGTTCTACAGAATGCTTGGGTTTATACTATTTTTTATAATACATAAAAAATAGTACGTCTTTATATTTTTAGATGGTATATTTTGATACATGGGGATGAGTGTCTTGACAGGCATGTTTCTATTTGAGAAGCGTTTACTATAGCTTTGCCTCAATACGACTTTGCTGACGGTTACCTGATAAGATCGGCAGGTTCTAATTATGATGCAGCCTTGGGTGTAGAACTTCGCAGCTACGTATATATCGACAATTTGCAACCGCAGCACGCTGCCTATATGGGCAGCGTTTCCATTGGTTTTTTGCCCCTACCAGGTGATGCATCCCTATGGGTTGAAATTTCGCCAGGAATTGAGATTAACCGGATTACCGATGTAGCCTTGAAATCTGCCGTAGTCACCCCTGGTGTACAGATTGTAGAACGTCTGTATGGGTTGCTAGAAATTCATTCCGGTAGCCAGGGTGAAGTCAAAGCAGCAGGCCAGGCAATTTTAGATGTACTGGGGGTCAAAATGCGCGATCGCTTAAAACCGCGCATGGTCTCTAGCCAGGTCATCCGTAACCTGGACCCGCACCATGTACAGCTGATCAACCGCACCCGTCGAGGCAACATGATCTTGGCTGGCCAAACCTTGTACGTCATGGAAGTAGAGCCTGCTGCCTATGCTTCTCTAGCGGCCAATGAAGCCGAGAAAGCGGCTCAGATTAATATTCTGCAGATTTCCTCCATTGGTAGCTTTGGCCGATTGTATTTGGGGGGAGCAGAACGGGATATTTTGGCCGCAGCGCGTGCGGTAGAGGCGACATTAGAAAATGTACCGGGTCGCGATCGCAATACCCTCCAGCTTGAATAATAGGTAGCTACACACCCATCAGAAAATTAACAGGCGATGCCCAGTTATCATGTCAACGACAACCTGGACAGCACCTGTCAATTGCCCCAGCGTTTATATATCCCTGTCATAAACCCGATACCACATACTCAATGTCACTTGCTCAATGTAGGGCTAACTATCGGCGGCGATAGACACCGTTATCGGAGGTGTTATTTGAAGATGCTAACTGTAGACAATGGCCTACAAAAGCATAGACAGGTTACATAAACCGGTAGTTACCGCATTTATGGGCTACATAAATATACGGTAGAAGCAGAGCAGGTTATGCAGGTCATAACCGCAGTTATGAATCAAAATCGATGATGTATCTGCGCGGCTCTGTCCCTGCTCTGGAATAGTTCGCATAGCCTCACCCTGCAACCAAACATTATTTCGTCACTAGTTTTTGGATCCGTACAACAGATACATTGCGTTCAAAAACAAACTCACTATAGTCTGCTAAGGTATCCATTCCCAGAATAGAAAAGGCAATCTCTGCGACTACCCAAACAGAAATTTTTAACAAAGCAAATCTCCATCGCGTTTCCATAATGGCTTTCTGTATCAACTCGTAAATCGTAAAGATGCCACTAGTTAGGCCCGCCATAACGATCGCTATGACTTATGTAGGCTTGACATATATCCAGCCAGAGCCCAGCCCCATGGCCTTATGATGGAAACGCTCATCTGGTAAGTGATATTGACGTGCGTTCTAGAAGCTGGCAAAGACGATGGTTTGACCCGCTAAAATTTTTGATGCTGCTGCTAGCAGCTCAGATTATAGGTCTACTGCTATGGGGATTGACTTGGCCCCAATCGCCGCCAGTAGAGCTGTCGTTTGTCGTACCTCAAGATGAGGTACAACCTTGGCAAACCGTGATCGCTAAATTCGAGAAAAGTCACCCAGACATTCAAATTCAGTTAGTCACTGATCCAGACCTCGACTACACGACCGACCAGCGTAAGGCTATTTATACTGCTGATTTTCAGTTTCCCAGAGCCCAGTATGATTTGGTCTACATGGACATTATGTGGCCGTTACAGTTTACGGAGAGCTTACAAGATTTAACCCCCTATGTAGAAGAAGACAACATGTCCCTCTCCGGCTTTTTAGCTAGTGAGTTATCTGCAGGCGAGTTGGATGGCACCCTCTATCGCATCCCCATGCGGGCAGATGTAGGACTGTTATACTATCGCCAAGATCTTCTACAACAGAGGGGTGTCAGCTTACCCAAGACTCTGCCTGAGCTAACCCAAGCTGTCAGGCTCCTACAGCCCTCCATTGGTTATCTCTGGCAAGGAAGTCGTTATGAGGGATTAGTCGCAAATTTTGTCGAAGTATTGGCAGGTTTTGGCGCTAGTTGGATTGATCCTGAAACGGGAAAAGTGGAACTTGATACCCCCATGGCCATCGAAGCCGCCACTCTTTTGCAGGACCTTATTCAAAAAGGCATCTCACCCGATGAAGTACGTACTTACATTGAGCAAGATTCCCTCCAACGATTTCTAGAGGGACAGACGATCTTTTTACGGGGATGGCCATACTTCTGGAATCAGATACAAAACTCAGATTTGAATGGAAAGGTTGAAATCGAACTTCCCTTTGCCTTCACCAATGACCCTGGCATTGGCTGCCGTGGTGGGTGGGGATTTGGCATCCCACAAAATTCAGCCCATCCCGAGGAAGCATGGGAAGCGATTAAATACTTAACCAGTGAAACAGCTCAACGAGAGTTTGTCCTGGCATCCGGTTTCCTACCCAGTCGAACGATCCTCTTTCAGGATCCAGACATTGTGAAAAAATACCCACACATGCCACAGATGCTGGAATATTTGGAAAGTTCATCTGTCTTTCGCCCTGTGATCAAAGACTATGAAGCAGCCTCCAAAATTTTGCAATCTGCCCTCAGTGATATTCTGCGCGGACAGCAATCCGTCAAGGCTGCGATGAAACAGGCCCAGACTGAGACAGAAGACTTACTTCAGTCGGTCTCGCCAGGAGGTTAAGCGATTGATCGGCAAGACGCTGCCGCGCCATCCACCATTGCCAACCCACAAATAGTTGTAATAACAACAGTCCTAGATTTGCGGCAAGCAACCAATTCAAAGGAGGTTGCTTCTTTTGGCGAGACGGTTGCACAACCTGAGGATTGACCAGTCGGCTTAACAAGACCTCAGCATTGAGGGGACGCTGTCCCGGAAAAGGAGCCATCATGTCATCTAGCAGTTGAGCCAAGCCGATATCAATGGATTGGACAACCTGGTCACGCCAAGTGAGCTGCCCTGTCGTGTCATCCTCCGGTAAGTCAATCGGGTGTTGCCCTGTTAACAAATAGACAAATGAACGGCCTAGAGCATAGAAATCTGACTGGGGCACAGCACGGCCATTAATTTGTTCTAGAGGGGTATACCCTGGCGACACAACACTCGTAATATCACGCTGGCCTGCTACCTTGGCAAAGTAGGTACTCGTCATTGGACGGACGGTGCCAAAGTCCACTAGAGCTAACTGTCCTGTGGGCCGCAGCATAATGTTAGAGAGCTTAATATCTCGATGAAAAAGTTCTTCCCTGTGGAGCTGGGCCAGTAATTCCACAAGCTGTTTCATCCAATCACGAGCCTTTGCCTGATTAATGGGACCATACTGCTGCAACCAGTCGTCGAGATTAATGCCTTCAATACTTTCCATCACAAGACAGTAAAGCTCTCTCCCCTCAATCTCCAGAGAGAAATAACCGTCAGGCTCTACCTGAGGAATACCAGAATGATTGAGCTTCTGGAGGGTTGCTGCCTCACGCTCAAATAACGGTTGCAATATTTTCTTTTTGAGGACTTTCAGTACCTTAGTTTGCCCCTGGTCATCGATTTCAAATACCTCCGAAGGCTCCCACTCATCCAGCTCTCGCAATGGCCGGATCAGACGATAGCGCCCTTCTACCAACAGAGGAGTGTGACAAGATTTACAATGGGACAACTCGTCTGGGTTATCACGATGCCCGCATCGAGGATTTATGCAATAGGTCATGGGGCTACTGTTAAGGATGATTTATTCCTAAGGCACATGGTGACGCACATACTCCATAACCACAGGAATCAGGGTAAACCCAACAGCGCTTTTCTCAATCAAGGAGCGGCGCAGTAGAGCACTAATGGCTTCTAGACAACGGGGATGTTCGATCGCTTCAATGGGCATCGGTTCTGCATTCTCGGCCAGCATTCCCAAAATATCTTGCTCAGCCTCAGACAGGCGCTCATACTGCTGGTCAATCAGATACTCAATATTGCCAACAACGGTGCGTTTTTGACCTAAAAAGCGCCGGACATCGCCATCAAATAAGTCTTGGATAGTCATGGCAACAATCCTCAGCATCAAGGGGTTACCTCGATATTGGCTGATCAGACTTTTCCAATAAGACTTTGTTGCCGTGGGTAAGCGTTCCGCTGCTAAAATCTGGGCTGCATCCTCATACTGTAATCCCCCTAATTCTAGATAACGAATAGGGCTATTGACAGCTTTAGATCCGGCCAACTCTTGATTGCGTTCACGACTGGTGACCACGATGCAACTTTGGTGGGGTTGTTCTCCTAAGCATTTGAGTAGCTCGCGATAGTTGGCATAATTGGGTGCATATTCACTCACCAGGCTGCCGCTACTGAAAATACTCTCCAGGTTATCAATCACGACTAGACAGCGATGCTCTCTCAAATAGTTCATCAGAGCACTGAGCTGGTCATACCATTCATCTGAATGAGGTGTAATGTCATCTGGCAATTTATTCAGCCACTGCCCCAGAACATTGTCTAAGGCGGGTTGATGACGTAATGATTGCCAAATCACGCCATCAAATTGTTTTTGGACAGCTTTAGCCAGGGTGATCGCTAGGGATGTTTTGCCCATGCCTGCTGGCCCAATGATGGAGACAAAACGGCAGGCAGAGGTGCCCAGCATCCAATGCTTGAGCTGATCTAGCTCTACCTGACGACCATAGAGGGCAGGCACATCGGGCATTTGATTCCAATTAATCGCTATTTGGGTAGAGCGGTAACCGACGGCTTCTAACCAATCGGCAACATCGCGCCAGCTTTCTAAGGAGTTGCGATCGCGCCCTGTCAGTCGCTCCAAATAGCGATACAGCCCCTGACTCAAGGCGACTTCCACCGTCCGCACCGCAATTACTTGCTGCTTGGCAATTTCCGCCGGACTATGGCCCAAGAGCAATCCCCGCAGCCGAGTTTGCTCTGCAGTCGTCAGCCCATATTGCTTGTGGGGCATCAGCTCAGCCTTGGCCTTAGCTAAATCCTCGTATAGCTGCGCCAAATTCCACTGGGCAGCGGCTTGTTCAAACAGCTGTTCTGTAGCCATAGGTCAGATTACAGGTTATGGGCAATTTTAACCGATTGTTTCCGATGAGCAGCAGATTCATAATTGAACCAGGCATGATTATGCCCCCTTAATCTATGGTCGTGCCGTTGCTTAAGCAACCGTTTCAACCCAAGGCATATCGACCAAAAAGGTTGTTCCTACACCGACCTGACTTTCGACCTCAATCTTCCCACCATGCAGTTCTAAGCATTTTTTCACAACCGCTAACCCCAGACCTGTGCCAGAAAAGGACTTTACATTTTGTCCCCGGTGAAACGAGTCAAATAGGTGCTGTTGATCGTCTGCGGGTACCCCTATACCTTGATCACTGACTTGAAAACGAGTGTGACCTTGCTCGCCAAAAATCATGAGTTGAATTTCACTTTCCGGAGGTGAGTATTTAATCGCATTTGTGAGCAAACTCATCAACATTGCCCGTAAAAGGCGTTCATCTAGATAGGCCTCATCACAAGCACCTTGCTGCTCAACCATAATGTAATGCTGTGATTGGGTATTAAACTTGACTTCTCCCACTAATTGTTGGCAAAAGTCTTTCAATTCAACGAGTTGGGGATTAAATTCTAGCTTGCCTGCTTCTGCGCGAGTCAGTAGTAAAATATCGGACAACAACTGTGCCATGGTCTTTGCCGCTGACTGGATGCGTCTCAGGTTACGAGAACGTTTGGCCTCAGACCAGGCAACATTTTGATTATCTAATAGTTGAGCTGATACTAAAATAGCGCTCAGTGGTGTTCTCAGTTCATGGGATGCCAAGGAGAAAAAATTTAGCTTTAGATCGGTCAATTCTTTAGCCTGTTCAATCTCTTTATAGGTTGTCTCAATTTCTTGACGACGATTTAACTCAGTAGTCAAAATCTCTTTTGTAGTTTGCAAATCCGCTGTTTTCGCCTGCAATTCTGCAGTCAGATGTTCAGTTTCATGCTGCCGCAAGCTCGCTATTTTCTGATACTGCGTTAGGGTTTGCATTAACCAACCGTATAAAATCCCTAGAACAATACTTCCTAGACCCGCCACCAGTCCCATTAACCACAGCTCATTATTAATACTGACGGTGGTATCAGCCATTTCCCACTGACGTTCGACACTGCCCTCATCCAATAATGCCTGTAAAGCAAGATGCGCATCGACTCGGGCCTCACTACTCTGTTGAGCAATTTCCAAGCGGGTCAACAGATCGAGCTGGCCAACTTTATACTGCTCAATGCCCTCTTCTAAAATTTCTACATGGGTTTCAGTAGCAGCTCTCAAACGTTCTAATGCTTCTCTATACACCAGGGCTTCTTCAAAGACAGCCTCTTGTTCGACGGCTTCATGCTCTGCCTTGAGTTCGTCAAGATAACCATTAACGATCTCAAGTTTTGTGTTGTAACGTTCTAGCGCGTTGGCTTCTGCCGTATCCAGATAGGATTGATGGCTGACTTCTGCTTCTGCGATCGCAACCAATAATCCATTTAAATAAGCATAGGCTTCCCCTTCGTTCTCAACTTGCCCAGGGGGATAAACTCGATCCACGATGGCATTGCGGGCCAGTAGAGCCGTACCTAAAAGGGTGGCGATCGCAACGCCAAACCCCACAGTTAGCCATTGTTGAGAACGAGGACGATGCATCTGAAAGGCAGGTGATGATTGTAAGTATCGGCTCAACCACATCCAAGGTCAGACTAGTTGCCTATATAGGCAAACACCAGTTCTGGACCTGGACAACATTGAACTAAAGGGCAGCTGATAAGATCCACCATAATCTAGACAGCTCGATTTAAGCGTCGCTATAGTCAGAGTAATGAACTGGATACGTTTCCCATGCGCATTCTCTTAGTGGAAGATGACCTGCAGCTCGGTGAAGGATTAACAGAAGCTTTAACCGATGAGGGGCACGTGGTGGACTGGGTAACAGATGGTGAGATGGGATGGATTCAGGCAACGGATCTCACCTATGATCTGATGGTATTGGATGTCATGCTGCCTAAGATTAATGGCATTCACCTATGTCGACGATTAAGGGAAGCAGGCAGACGATTGCCCATCTTGATGCTAACAGCCCGAGATACCAATACAGATAAAGTCGCAGGTTTAGATGCTGGGGCTGATGATTACGTGGTTAAACCCTTTGACCTACTAGAGCTATTAGCCCGACTAAGGGCTTTGCTCCGGCGCAGCACCCTGGGAGAAGCAGGCACCATGCTGGCTTGGGAGCAGGCACAACTCGATGCAGCCACCCATGAAGCTTTTTACAATGGTGTTTCTCTACAGCTAACGCCCAAAGAATTTAGCCTTCTGGAATTGTTTTTGCGCAGTGGGCGACGGGTCTTGAGCCGATCGGTCTTAATTGATCAATGCTGGTCTGTGCATACACTCCCCGATGAGGAAACCGTTAAGTCCCATCTCAAAAGTTTGCGACAAAAACTGAAAAAGGCTGGTGCACCAGCAGACTTTATCGAAACGGTCCATGGTGTAGGCTATCGCCTCAAACAGCCATAGAGGATGACTTTCAGCTGTTTTAAGTCTGGGCAATCGTCTTAGGTTTTTGAACACCTAATGTTCAGACTTGCCTACCTAACCGATATCTCCCCGAATTTTTCCTCAGATCTTGCCAAGGCACTTTCTAGGGTGGAGATGTCGCATCAAGGAAATGCTGATTTCTAAAAGATTATGAAACTTAAACTTTTGTCAACGCTAATAGGCGCAAGCTCACTTTTGGTCCTGCCCCTAACCCGTCAAGTTCAAGCAGAAACCGCCGCCTGTCCAACTAAATATGAGGGCATCGAGCTGAGTGATGGTCAACGAACACAATTACAAACACTACAAGGAGAGTTGGATAATCAAATCGCTGAAATCCTTGCCCCCTCTTCTGAAGCAGATTCTCCTGAAGCAGAAGAGGAGCTGGCTCAATTAGAAGAAGAGTTCGATAGCCAAGTCAATGCTCTCCTCTCGCCTGAACAAGAAGAGCAAGTGGGGCAACTAGATGCCTGGGCAGAAGATCGGATCGCCACCATTGCCCCTGAGTTGTTAACGGCAGAAGAGGAAGAAACAGCATTAACACCTGAACAGGAGGCAGCATTAGATGCAGTTGAAGAACAATACGATCAATACTTTCAAAGCCTTTTAACTTCTGAACAGAAACAACAAGTGGTCATGCTCGAAGAAGAGTTTGATGCGGAAGCAGGCGCAGCAGGATTAGGGCCAAGTGCTGAGCAAGAGGCCAGCATTGAGATGGCTGAAGCTGCATTTGAAGAAGACGTTATGGGGATTCTGACCGATGAACAACATCAGCAAATCGACAACAATCTAGCAGCTTGCGCTGTCCCTGAAGCTGCTCCTGAAGCCGCTCCCGAATCTGCCCCTGAACCCGACCAAAAATTCTAGATGGCGGATCCCATGGAGAAGCGCTATAGCGAGGGATGTTTTGACACAGTCTCATGGGGACTCAACCAGGAAATTCATTGTCTCTAGGCATTGGACTGATGAGATTGGGCCTATGATAGGCATATGTGAGCTGTGTCATTAATGCCCTAATGAGTTCACCCCGTATTCATCCAGATACCATCGACGATGTCCGCCAGCGAGCAGACATCGTCGATGTGGTGTCTGAACATGTGGTCCTCAAAAAACAGGGCAAGGACTTTACCGGTCTGTGTCCGTTCCACGATGACAAGTCTCCCAGCTTTAGCGTTAGTCCTACCAAACAGTTCTACTACTGCTTTAGCTGCGGTGCTGGCGGTAATGCCTTTAAGTTTTTGATGGAGCTGGGGCAGCAGTCATTTGCTGAGGTGGTGCTAGACCTGGCGCGCCGCTATCAGGTGCCGGTCAAGACGATGGAGCCTGCAAAACAGCAGGAGTATCAACGCAAAGTGACGCTGCGGGAGCAGCTATTCGAAATTCTCACGGTGACGGCCAAGTTTTATGAGCATGCGCTTTATCAAAGTGTGGGGCAGCAGGCCCTAGCGTACTTGCGATCGCAACGCCAATTTGATGACGCTATCCTCAAACGATTTACCTTCGGCTATGCCCCCGACGGCTGGCAGCCTCTCTACGGATATCTCGTTGAGCAAAAAAACTATTCGGTCAAGCTGGTTGAACAAGCTGGACTGATTCTTCCTAACAAGAATGGGACGAACTATTATGATCGGTTTCGGGACCGCGTCATGGTTCCTATCCACGATCCCAATGGCCGCATTATCGGCTTTGGCGGGCGGTGTCTAGGGGATGCCAAGCCCAAGTATTTAAACTCCCCTGAAACTGAGCTATTTGATAAGAGTAAGACTCTGTATGGATTAGACAAGGCGAAGGGTGCGATCGCAAAGCAAGACCGTGCCATCGTCGTCGAAGGCTACTTTGATGTAGTAGCCCTCCATGCCGCAGGCATTACCAATGCTGTCGCATCCCTGGGGACGGCTCTCAATGCCGGTCAAGTGCGTCAGCTACTGCGCTATACCGAATCAAAACAAATCGTTTTTAACTTCGATGCTGATGCCGCAGGGATTAAAGCTGCCCAGCGCGCCATTGGAGAAGTGACCGAAATGGCCCATCGAGGGGATGTACAGCTACGTATTCTCAACATACCTGACGGCAAAGACCCCGACGATTTCCTCAGGACCCATGTCTCCGATGAATACAACGCCCTGGTTGAAGCTGCCCCCCTATGGCTCGACTGGCAAATCCAGCAAACCCTCAAGCCCCTAGATCTAAAACAGGCCGACCAGTTTCAAACCGCTTCCCAGGATATCGTCAAACTGCTGGCGGACATCGCTAACGCGGACACCCGCACCCACTATATTCGCTACTGCGCCGAAATCTTTAGCCAGGGGGATGCTCGCCTAGTACCCCTGCTGGCCGAGAACTTTTTGGCTCAGGTACGTCGTCAGCGTCGTTCACCCGATGACGCCAAAAAGACATTCAAAGTCGCCATCAAAAAAAGTGCCCTGGAAGAGGCAGAGGGCTGGCTACTGAGGGTTTACATTCACATACCCAACAATCGCCAGGCTGTTAAGGAAGCCCTGGAAGAACGAGATTTACAACTGAGCTTTTCTCACCATCGCGCCCTCTGGCGCATGATGCTACAGTGGCAAGTCGCCGATGAAGCCCAAGCTGAATCATATCCCATCAGTCTTTTGGAACAACTACGGAACCTCGCATCAGAATCCACAGGCCCCCTCTCCCAGGTTCATCATCTCCTCTACCTGGATGAAAAAACACAGCGAGATATTCTCCGTGCACCCCTAATCATTCGAGCATCAGTGGCCTGCATGGAGAAAACGCTCTGTGAGAAACGCTATCGTTACTTTCTCAAACTGTGGGAAGAGACCGACCTGGAAACCCATCCTGAAGAATGCAGCTATTACCAAAAACAAAGCTACGCTGAGAAAAAACGCATTGCTGAATTAGAGCAAGAACGCCAGGTAGCCTTTGAAGACTTAGCCGGTCTACCTTGGGTAGGTGAATTTTATGGTCAGTTAGAAGGCTAGAAGACGATAGCTTTGCGCCCATCATTAAAGACAACAGTGATCACTCACACCCTTTAAAAACAGAAACGGGGTGAGACTATGGAGCACTTCCACTACTGGATGCATTTAGCAGTTTGCTAGATTGCATTTTTATCCAGATTACTTTCGACGACCTTTGAAGAATCGCCCCCAACCAGTACCGGGGCCATCCACTTCAAATCGAGCCCCTAGATTTTTATTACTATAGTGGCGAAAGGAACCATCCGTAGAGCCAGGGTAACCACCATTCACCAAATCCATATCCCCATAGGGATCATGGATAAACATACCAGTATCATCATATCCCACGGCCAAAATCATATGGCCACCCCCACGGGGAGAACTGGCTGGACCTTTATGTAAGACTCCCATTACCACAGGGCGACCAGCATCAATTTCTTTTCTCACGTCCCCCATAGTCAGTGTCGTGTGCCATGCAGATTGAACGCCCATGCTCTCTAGAGCCCTAGTTTGGGCTCCGTGATCGGTGGTATCGCCATAGGCTTCTACTTTTGGCAAATAAAAGTTCAGATCTGCATTCTGGTCCTCACCACATTCTTGCCACAAGGATGTTTTCATATACAGTGCTCCCATCCAGCAGCTAGATGTATTGCAGGTTCTATGGGCCTGGGCCGCATTGTCACGCTGCGAGAAATACATCACCTGGAGTTTTTTGCTTCCCTTAGCAGCCTTTTTGGTCGCCGCTGTTTTGGTCGCCGCTGTTTTGGTCGCCGCTGTTTTGGTCGCCGCTGCTTTGGTAGTTTTTGCTGCACTTTTCGCTACATTGGCAGTCTTAGGCAACGCAGCTACATCCACCACTCCTTGGGTTTGTAAGTGTTTCAAAATGGCAGCCGCCCCCATTTCCTGGGTCTGATTACCCAAGACATTGGTACTGCCCCACACCCAAGTAGACTCATCACCTTCGCCATCGCGAAAACCATTCCAAAGGTCGAAGCCCCAGAGATAGGCCGCCAAAGTCCGGGTATTGGCCTGGTGATACTTCTTCGCAATCAGGGCCTTAGCCATTTGCTTTTCAAACAGACCAGGCTCACGAAAATTCCATTCTTTGTAATGCAGGATTCCGGAAAACCACCAAGGTACCGTGGTGGCTTTCTCAACGGCTTCGTAGTGCGCTTTTAAGTCCACCATCCGCTTGGCAATCCCTTGAGCTAAACCCATCGCGTCTGACCGGACCTTACAGCGGTCAAATGCTTGCTTATACTCTGTCCCAAGCTTTTCAAGTGTCCGGCTCATAAATTCACTCCGCGTGCCTACTCAGCCCCAGCACGTTCAGGTTACCCGATTGTGCTTTGATTTTACGCTACCTGAGAAGGGCAATCTAACAGGGGATTTACATTGCAAAATATGTCGAATCAAGACTTGGGAATCCATGGCGAGCAGCTGGTCGAGAACTGGCTTACACAGCAGGGCTGGAGCATTCTTTATCGCCGTTGGCACTGCCGTTGGGGGGAGTTAGATCTGGTTGCTCAAGGCTACAACGCCCAAGGGGGCAAACTCAGCAGTCAGATGCTGGCGTTTATCGAAGTCAAAACCCGTAGTCGAGGTAACTGGGATCTCGATGGACTACTATCCATTACGCCCACTAAGCAAAACAAACTCTGGAGGACTGCTCGACTATTTTTAGCTCGTCATCCCCACCTAGCACAACTACCCTGTCGCTTGGATGTCGCCCTGGTTAGCTGTCATCCGACATGCCCCCAAGCAGCTAAAGCCCATCTGGAGCTACCTGATGGGCAAAGATATCTGGCATTGCAGGATTATTTAGTAAATGCGATCGCAAAGTAGATAAGAAAAGAGAACCTATTAAGCCAAGGTTTCAGGACAATACCCCAAACCCTGTACAAACTGCTTACGAAATTCTTCGATTTCATAACGATCGGGCTTGCCATGGGACACAACCGCCACCTGATAGCGGCGCATCACATCCACAGGAGTTTGTCCCGTTTCTAACCCCCAGAGGGCCATACGAATACGATAACCAGGGGTACTGCGACCACCTACTTCATCTAGAAATGATTGAAAATTGGACGCGGTATTAGATGAAACGCTTTCATGCAGCCTAATTCGAATTACCCAGCCGTCAATACGATGGATCACGCTTACAAATTCTAGGGGTAGCTGAGTCAGGCGATGTAGCCGTTCAACAACCCGCAGAACAAGACTGGCATTGGATAGATAGTAAACGTAATCCATAGGTATAAAGCGGTGCTACAGTCTAGATCGTTTAATCATGTAGGCAGCCGGTCCATAGAACTTCAAGTTAACAGTCTGGCATTAAATCCATCGGCTGAGTAAGGCTAATGAAAAGCCTTTATCAAAAAATCAACGGTCATCTGCCTATTGTCCCTTTTTCCCATGCCCTTATCTAACAGTCGTCCGCCGCATTCTACAAATAGTTCCACTGCTCAACATCAAGCGAACAATGATTATTCTTTGACGGCTTATCAGTACGACCTACCCACACAACTGATTGCCCAAGAACCAGCCATACCTCGAGATCATTCTCGATTAATGGTTGTATCATCCAGGACAGAACATCAGCATGTTCATTTTAAAGACTTGCCCAGGTTTCTGTGTCCTGGAGATTTACTCATCATCAATAATACGCGAGTAATACCGGCAAGAATGTATGGATACAAACCAAGCGGCGCTAAAGTTGAAGTTTTATTACTAGAACCTCGTCCTCCTCAATGGTTAGCTCTGGTCAAACCAGGCAGACGTTTAAAGCCTGGTAGCTGTATTCACTTTGGCTCAGATATAGACCATCCCGTCCTGAAAGCTCATGTGGAGGCTTGCGATCTCAACACCAACGGCAGACTTCTGAGCTTTGAGTCTATGACAGATACCCCCGTGGACCAGCTGATGGAGTCCCTAGGAGAGGTTCCCCTCCCTCCTTACATCACTGACTCCCAGGCAGATCCCAACCAGTATCAAACCATCTACGCCCAGCATCCCGGAGCAGTGGCTGCCCCTACAGCCGGTCTCCACTTTACGCCAGAGGTATTTCAGGCTCTAGAGGAAAAGGGCATTCAGCGGGCTGAGGTCACCTTACACGTAGGACTAGGCACGTTTCGTCCCGTCGAGTCCAAAGAGATCACCCAGCACCAGATGCATGCAGAATGGGTGGATTTACCTCAAACCACCGTAGACCTGATTAGAGAGACCAAAGATCGAGGGAATCGAGTCTTTGCAGTGGGAACGACCACGGTACGAACCCTAGAGGGCGTCGCTACCCAAGAGGGGCAACTCAAAGCGTACCAGGGCCCTGTGAATTTATTTATTTACCCTGGCTATCAATGGAAAGTAGTCGATGGGTTGATAACCAACTTCCACTTACCAGGTTCTAGCCTGCTGATGCTAGTGAGTGGCCTCATAGGCCGCCAACGATTGATGGAGCTTTATCAAGAGGCCATTAAACAGACCTATCGTTTCTATTCTTTTGGTGATGCTATGGTCATTTTGCCGGATGCTTACCAACACATCCAGGGAACTCAGCCATAGCCCATGCGTCATCTTCCATGTCCCCCATGGAGAACGTGCCGTCCGTAAGTGCTTCTTTGGAAGCATCGTTGCGAGGCCGTTCTCCCTTTCTTACCATGGTTTGCAGCACTTTTCAGGATGTTACTGCAGGCATTGGCAAAAGAGACGTTTGCTGTTTAGAAACAAATATTTTTGCTTTTTAGCAATAAAAATCTCCAATTGCCCTTCAGCTTAGAGATAAAAATTTTTGCTTTCAGCCCTAAAAAATCTCAGATTGCTTTCAGCCCTAAAAAATCTCAGATTGCTTTCAGCAATACAGGTTTACTATAGTGGGTGATATTGACTTGCACGTTGACAGGTCAGTGCTAACGAGATGGCACCGCTATGACTCCACCGGCTTCTATAGACTCAGGCAATCTGGTTATTGGTACAGTGAAAGGCCCTGGTGAAGACGGCAACCAATATGTCTTTATCACCGCCGATAATCATCATGTCAAAATCGGTGAATTTGTCTTTTACGAAATTGATGCGCTAGACGATAATTCTGAATCCTGGGAGATCTTAGGAAAAATTTCTGACCGTCGCTTGATTGACCATTTGCCCGATCGCATTTTTGCGGATACGCAAATTAGTCCAGAAACTATTGCGTCCCTCATTGGTTTTACCTATCCCAATCCAGAAATCTATGAAGTCACGGTGGATGTCATTGGTTATTTCCACCCGGCCCTCGGCTTTATTAATCCTCGTATTACGCCTGATCCAGGGGCAAAAGTCCGGATCGCAGCTGATAGTCGACTCCAGCAGGTTGTCAATAAAAAGCAGCCAGGAGACATCGGGTCGGCTCAGATTGGCTCCCTGCTGCTACGTCCGGGTGGGGCAGTCCCGGTTGCCCTGGACGTCAAAGAAATTGTCAGCACCCACATGGCGATTTTGGCTGGTACAGGTTCTGGCAAAAGCTACACCGCAGGCGTGCTGATTGAAGAGTTTCTGCAACCCTATAATCGAGCAGCGGTCCTGATCTTTGACCCCCACGGGGAATACAACACCTTGTCAGAAATGCGGGGGCATCCATCATTTCAGGCCAGTGACGGCTATGCACCCAAGGTGCAGATCCTCACACCTGATGATATTCAGATTCGGATGTCGTCCCTGGACTATTACGATATTCTCACCCTGTTACCAGAGATGAGTGATCGTCAGCAGTCCATTCTCAATAAAGCATTTACCATTTTGGGCAAACACAAACGCGGGGACTATCGGTGGAATGTCAATGACCTGATCGCCGCAGTGTATGAGGCAGATACGACGGCTGATGATGAGGGCAATGACAAAGTCGGTTCATCGGCTCCAGCATTGGAATGGAAGCTAGATCGTCTGGCCCGCTCACCCTACTTTCATCAGATGAATCATATGGCTCCTCGCGATCTGTTTGAACCAGGTCAGGTAACTGTGCTGCAGATGAATGAAATCAGCCAGGAAGAACAACAGGTGATTTGTGCAGCAGTGTTGCGACAGAGCTACCATGCCCGCATCAATACGGCCCGCGACAAAATTGAAGAAGGTGATGAAAACTATCTGCCCTTTCCTGTCTTTGTACTGATCGAGGAGGCTCATCGGTTTGCCCCCGCGAAGGAACCATCGCGATGTAAAGCCGTGTTACGCACGATTCTCAGTGAAGGCCGTAAATTTGGATTGGGTGTGGGCCTAATTACCCAACGTCCTGGCAAATTGGATTCCGATGTGCTGTCTCAGTGTATGAGTCAGTTTCTAATGCGCATCGTCAACCCAGTGGACCAGGAAAGCTTAAAATATGGTGTAGAGGCTGCAGGCCGTGACTTACTTAAGGAGCTACCGGCTCTGACTAAAGGTCAGGTGATTATCTCAGGAGCCTGCGTCAATACACCAGTGCTCTGTCAGGTCCGCAAACGACTCACCCAACATGGCGGAGAAACCCTGAATGCTCCCCATGAGTGGCAAGGCTATTTTCAAAAGCACCGGCTACGTACCCAAAAAATCCAAGCAGCACCAGTGGCAGCTAAACCTAAAGCCACGACCTTTAAAGGTGTCAGCATTGAGTAAACGTATTGAGTAAACGCAAGGAACTAATCCGCCTGCCGCGCCTTTTGCAATAGACTTTCACTATTAGACTTATAGGCATTGACCCGATCTTGAGCAATGGAATAGCGTTCATCCGATGCTGGCACCTCGGCCATTAGATCCGATGCCTGCTGCCAGCGCGCGGCTAAGGCTAACCAATCATCGGAAGAATCAGCAATCGCTCCATCCTTAGCCGCTTGTTCAGCAATCCGTACAGCACGGGCAAAGGAATCATAGGATTCAGGTAACGGCAGCTGATCAGCCGGTGGTTTTTCAGAATTCGCTACTGGAAATGTGGCACGCTCAGCACGCTGCCGATAGGCCCATACCCCCACACCAATGACCAGTAAGGCGACAGATAAACCGCCAATGATGCCGCTAAGAAATGACTTACGCTGGCGTAAATCAGACTTGGATGCACCTTCAGGCATCTCCACGCGCAGTTTGGGACGCCTTAGATCACGGGCAACCCGCTTTAACCAGTGGGGTTGCTTAAGGGTAATCATTTCAGACCACAGCAGTTGGCTGTCAGGATCGCGACTGACTTCTTCAAACCACAGCAGTTGCTGTTCTTGAACCAAACGACTGTTAATTTTGACCCTGCGAATACGTCGCGGGGCGATCCCCTCCAAAATCTTACGAATGTCCTCCACCAACACTGCTTTTTCAAGCTGCTCATTGGTGGGAGCTTCGCATAAAAGCTGGAGCACATTGTCGACAAACACAGCACGGGTACGAATACCGCTCCCTGCTAATCGATCGTTGAGAATTTGAATAATAGCTGCAACACTGCCGTCCTGGGCTTGCCCAAAGACATCATTAATATCAGTAAGTGTAGTCGTAGACATGGGCACAGTCTCCAAGAGACTATCGCTGCAATCATCCCAGAAAGGTAGAATACCCAATCACAGTTGACATACGGTCACATAAAATGTTTCGGGACTGGGCATACAGGTTACCGCAAAATTGTCATCAGCTTCCAATGCACTGACTAAGTTCCGTATTTTTAACGACATGGCAATGCACAAATAGCACTTAGCCTGGGGTGCGATCGCTTACTTATCCAGACATGGAGAATCAGGCTCTATAAGTTTTGTTGTCCAAATGTGGCGTCTCGTTAAACTGCACAATTTTCCAACATTCAGGATTATGCTGATTGTCCTGAGTCACCTCTGGGCTGATTAAGTAAAACTCAAACAATGCAGTATGGTGAATAGGGATTTGCCAGGTGCGATCGCAGCCCAAAATCACTCGAATCAGTTGCTGCATAAAGCCCCCATGGGTAACGCTCCAAATCACATCACCCGCAGTATGCCGCTGCCAAAGCGTTTGATACCAATTAACCGCCCGACGGTTTGCTGCCATTAGCGTTTCAGCCCCAGGCACTGGCTGATAGTCTAAAGTAGCCACTAACTCAGAACATAGTTGGGGATAGCGATCACGAACCTCAGTCCACATCAACCCCTGAAAAATTCCTTGGTTTAGCTCCTGCAGCTCTACATCTAGTTGTACTGAACAGCCCACTCTCTTTTCTAAATAGAACGCGGTCTGGGTAGCACGCTGTAGAGGACTACTGTACAGACAAGTGGGGGGCGATTGCCGTTGCAAATAGGTGGCTAACTGACGGGATTGCCACTCGCCTTTAGCTGATAAGGACGTAGACATCTGGCCTTCCATGCGCCCTTCGACATTCCCTTGGGATTCACCATGGCGAATCAGCAATAACTTGAGATAGGTCGCCATCGCTATCATTCTTCTAGGTTGGGCAACTCAATCAACCGGATTATGTAAATTGAGCACAAAGCTACATAGGAGTCGACCAAGCGTTTGCAGGGAAACGTTTACAATGTAGGCGTCTAAAAACATGCAACCAATCCATGCTGCTCAAGTCCACCACACGCCATATCCATATTTTTGCGGCAGACATTGACAATAATGAACTTGTCCCCAGCGAAAATCAGCTCACCATAGATGTTGACCCTGATAATGAGTTTAATTGGTCCGATGCTGCGCTGCAGCAAGTCTATAAAGAGTTTGATCGATTAGTTGAGGCTGCCACTGGAGAAGCTTTAACCGATTACAACCTCCGACGCATCGGCTCAGATCTGGAGCACTTTGTCAAAACATTGCTGCAATCGGGACAAATTAGCTACAACCTGAGAAGTAGGGTGCTCAACTATAGTATGGGCTTACCCCGCGTGGTATCTGAGAGTGATTAAGTGTCCAAATATTGAATGTCAGGCCATTAATCCGGAGGGGAACGAAAAATGTACCTCCTGTCAGACCTTTTTGCCTCACCGTTATTTATGGGTAGTAGGTCAAGGACAGTTAGATCCGCAACAGCTTAGTCAACGCTACGTTTGGCAGCACCAGCGGGTAGTACTGGACACAGAGCCTGGGGTTCCTCCGCTCTCTCCTGACCCTGTACCGCAGCATATTTGGCCCTATTTGATGCTGGCTCCCCATGGCCTCCATGTCCCCCAGCCCTATGATTTTCTGAGTGATAGCGGTAAAAACGGCGGCAACGATGGTCTCCTATTATTAGACTCAGCTGCCATTGTCGGACCTCCTGGCCATCACCGTCCTCAACTCTTACCGTCCCTAATAGATTCATGGCAGACGGCCTCGCCCCTAAGACAGCTCAACTGGCTGTGGCAAATTACTGATCTCTGGCCGGACTTTTTAGAGCAGGAGGTGGCCAGTAGTTTGCTGCTGAGCACTCATTTACGTGTCCATGACTCTCTTGTTCGTTTGGTCGAACTTTCGACCGATTCTCAGACATTAACCCTGGGTAATTTAGGAGCTTTCTGGAAAAAGAACTTACTGCTGGAGACTCAGCCTGCGATTCGTGACTTTTTAGAAAATCTCTGTCATCGCCTGATCGAAGGGGACATTACAAATCCAGAGATCTTGACAGGTTACCTCGATCAAGCCATTGCAGCGACGGCTGATGGCTATCAAGTGGACTATGGGCTATCCGTAAAGACAGATCAAGGCCCCAGTCGCAAACGCAATGAAGATGCTTGCTATCCAGCTAGCGGAACCACACAGCTCCATAGTTTAGGCCCTAAGGCTAAAGCTAAGCATAAGCAACCGCTATTACTCTTAGTCTGCGATGGCATCGGTGGTCACGATGGCGGCGATGTGGCCAGTCGACTGGCGATCTCAACTATCCAACAGGAGCTAGCGCCATTACTAGAATGGCTAGCAGACCAGCCCCTACACGATCCAGGCACAGTCACGCTGGCCATCGAACAGGCCATTGGGGCGGCCAATGACAACATTTCTCATCATAACGATCAGGGACAGCGACAGGCGCGCGATCGCATGGGTACGACCATCGTCATGGCCCTGATTATTGGCGTCTACATTTATATTGGCCACGTGGGCGATAGCCGAGCCTATCGCATCAGTTCTAATAGCTGTCGTCAGATCACCTTTGACGATGATGTGGCAGCCCGTGAAGTTCGCCTGGGCTATGGTTTTTATGCCGATGTTGCTCATCGACCAGGCACCGGAGCCTTGATCCAGGCTCTAGGTATGGGCAATTCAGCAGCACTCCATACCGTCGTGCAGCGACTGATTCTCGACGAAGATATCGTCCTACTCCTGTGTTCCGATGGTTTGAGTGACTACGATCGGGTTGAACAAAGTTGGCAAACTCAACTCCTACCTGTGCTCACGGGACAAACAAAACCCGCCACAGCAGTAACTAGCCTGGTACAGCTGGCCAATACCTATAACGGTCATGACAACATTACCGTGGGTGTCGTATCGGCCCATATCCAGTCCGTCAAACCACCGATAGTATCTGCTCCATCCTCTGTACCGCCAGTCGTCACCAAAACCACATCAACTCGGCCTCAAATACATAATCACCAATCACCCAGACCCCAAGTAGCCACACAGCAGCTACCGGTCATGCCCCAAAGTAATCCTTCTAATATCAAAAAAAACGGTAACTTTTGGCTTATTCTCATCAGTTTAATCGGATTTCTTGGAGGAGCAACCGCCTTAACGATGCTGTTTTTTGGAGAAAGGCCTGTGGCGACTCCTCCCAATCCTGTCCCTCCTCTCCCTGAAACTATTCAGGATAAAATTAATCAAGATATTGGGAGGGTGGGCATTTCCGATGATGAACTGGCGAGCCCATCACTCACACCAAACAGTTATCTACAGTTGCTTGAACCAGTTTCACTAGTGACAACCCCCCAGGCCAGCAATGACGACGAAGACAATCAGCTAGGGCAGCTGCCTACCGGGGCAATCGTCCAGGTACTCACTAGACAAGATCCCGCTGGTGAGCAGTCTCGTTGGGTCAAACTAAAGGTTTGCGCCATTAGTCCCATCAGTCAACCTGGCGATCGGGACATTCCCAAGGAACCTGGAGAAAATGCCCTTGAAACCAGTGGCCCTGAAACCAGTGGCCCTGAAACCAGTGGCTCTGAAAACAGGGACGTCAAATTAGGCCCAAGATTGGATACAACTGTCACATCTCCAGGGGTAACGTCACTAACCTCTGGGGAAGAAGGCTGGGTGCTTGAAGCAAAGCTCACGCAAATTGTGAGTTCTGCCCAGCAGCTGAACTGTCCATCTCAGTAGTTTTTATTGTATTTGTACTGTGGCAAAACGTTTATGACCGCTTCCATGTCATCTTCAGAGTCACTTTGCCTATGGCTTGCTTTGGATCGGCTTACCGCTGCCGATCCAGAACACTATGCTATCTGGGTGCTCAAATCTCCCTACCCCAGTGGTCACGTGCACCATGATCGGATTTGGAGCCATACCCTATCCCAAGCTTGGCAAACCTGGCAGTCGATGTTTTCTTTACGGGGGCTACCCCAAGTTCCCCATGTGCCATCGGCCTATGTGCCTCAGCTAATGCTAGATGACAACGGTGATTCATCGGCCTCTAGTCAAACCAACAGCTACAGTAGTCGGTTGATGCAGCACCTGGGGTTAAATCTTTGGCAATGGCTCTTTGATGGACCGGTACAGAGCAGTCTGGATCATAGTCGGGGGATCGCCCAAGGGCAGAGCACCGTGATGCGCCTGCGGCTAGAAGTACGCGATCCAGAACTGATTAGCGTTCCTTGGGAAATTATGCAGTCCCAACCTGGACGTCCAGCCGTTGCCCTCAACCAACAGATTTTGTTTAGCCGCACCACCAGTGCTGTCGATCCGTTAGCTGATTGGGGTTTGGACAATGGGCTCAGAATATTGTTGGTGGTAGGCCATGACGCAGCAGCAGCAGATGATGATCGGGCCGCTGCTACTCTAAGCTTGCAAAAAGAAGCTGATCTCCTGAAGAATATCCTTGAAAGCCGAGCCGACTCTAGGCCAGGCCGACGGGTGGTACGTCAGGTAGATGTCCTCCTACAACCGTCCCCTGCCGATCTTATTAAGCATTTGGAACGTTATCGTTACAATGTTTTCTTCTATGCAGGCCACGGTGTCCCTGCTCCTGATGGTGGCTTGCTATTTCTCCAGCCCAAGGCCACCCTCAACGGTACAGAACTCGCTCAAGTCCTAACCCGCTGTCGTGTCAAAGTTGCTGTGTTTAACACCTGCTGGGGGGCTCAACCCGAACGCAGTGGGCAACAAGCGATCCCCCGCAGCAGTCTGGCAGAGGTCTTATTGCACCATGGTGTCCCAGCGGTTTTGGCGATGAGAGATTCCATTGCCGATGAAGAGGCCCTCAGCTTTATTCAGGTATTTGCCCAAGCCCTGGCTGAGCGCAAGCCGGTGGATGAAGCAGTTGCGATCGCACGTCAGCATCTCCTGACCCTTTACAAATTCAACCAGCCCGCCTGGACGTTGCCCGTCCTATACATGCACCCAGACTTTGACGGCGAGCTACTCACCCCTATGCCCACCGACATCACTCGCCTACCCGGTGATTCTGGCATTGGCGGTCGCACTAATACCCACACCATTAGCCTCCGTGAGATCGGCGGCGATGGAAAAGTATGGCCCATCTACCGAGGCCTGATGCGAGTAGGGCGACTCCCCGACAATGATTTAGTGATCGCAGAACCCTGGGTATCGAGCAAACATGCCGAAATTTTCTACCGTCGAGCCGCCGCCGCCGAATCTTCAGAACCCACCTATTTCTTGCGTGACTTCTCACGCTACGGCACCTATTACCTCAGCGACCAAGGATGGCAGCAAATTCATCGCCAAGAAGTTCCCTTATCATCAGGGACACAACTACGCTTTGGAAGCTCTGACGGTTGCTTGCTAGAATTCATGATCGAGCCTGCGGCACAGAGCTAGCCACCGTCGTGTCTAGAGAAACAAGAACTGCACCCGGACAAAGTTTCGATGTTTGGATATACGAACTTACGCCAAAATACGTAAGTTTGACGTAAGTTCAATAATTAGATGCGGAACACTTGGAATCAAGCCTGTATCCTCTTCCTGTCACAGCTCAATGAACTTATGGGAGGGTAAGACTACCATGGTCAACCAGAACAATTCTTCGTCCAAGCAGAACTTGTCTACAGAAAACCATGCTCAGCAGGAAATGCTGCAGTCCATTTTGTCACCTCAGCAGTCCTATCCATGGGCACCTGCCGATGCCTCTGACTATTTTAATGAAGCGACAGCCGCTGGCGATGAGCTAGCCTTTTCCGAGGAAGAAGCTACTTTGGGTTGGCAAGCACTTTCAGTGCAGCTCAATACACTGTGGGGTGAATCCACCACATCCGTACAAATAGCCTTAGCCCAACGTTTTGCCCGTCGTCTATCCCAGGATATGATCGACCAAATCACAGCCAAAGCTAACCAAGTGGTGAGTACAGGCAGACCGTTAGCGGAGCAGCTCATTGCCTGCGTTCGCGACACTCTGACTGGCTGGGATGAAGCCGATCTTCAGGTAATGGCTCGTCCCTTGGCCCACGCCATGCGTGGTCAAGAAGAAATTCTTGATGCCACCATCGATTCAGTGCGCAATATCGAGTGGGCAGAACTATCCCCTATGGAACAGGCTCGCATCAGTCTAGCCGCAGCGAGATGGGCCATTGATCATGTCACGGAGCAAAACTAGGCTCTGCAATCAAGTCAGGGGCTTGTAATCAAGACAGGGGCTTGTAATCAAGACAGGGGCTTGTAATCAAGTCAGGGTCATGACATCAAGTCAGGGGCTTGCAATCAAGTCAGGGGCTAAAGAAACATCTCAGTTCTGACATCTAGCTTTAGGGCTCTTTTACCCTCAGAAGTGTTCACTTACTTCTGGTACGTTTATGCAGCTCATTGGCATGCTCGATTCCCCCTATGTCAGGCGGGTGGCGATTTCCCTAAAACGTTTAGGTATGACCTTCGAGCATCGATCTCTATCTGTATTTCGTGACTTTGAAGAGTTTAGTCAGGTTAATCCCATCGTCAAAGCACCAACGTTGGTCACTGACGACGGTACTATCTTGATGGACTCCACCCTCATCCTGCAGTACATCGAAGGTATCTCAGCGACAAGCCTGATGCCTGAAACGTCACACCCCCAAACACTACGGCTAATTGGCTTAGCCTTAATGGCCTGCGATAAAACCGTACAAATTGTCTACGAACGCACCCTGCGGCCCCAGGGAAAACAGCATCAACCATGGTTAGAGCGAGTCACCACACAGCTTCACGCCGCCTATGAACAACTAGAAAAAAATGCTCACAATTTCACCTGCGATCCGCTGATGCAGACCGATATCACCACAGCAGTAGCTTGGCGATTCACCCAGCTCTATACAGCGGATGTGATTACCCCTGAGACATATCCCCGATTAGCCGCCTTCTCTGCCCAGGCCGAAGCATTGCCAGACTTTATCTCCACCCCAATAGACTAGGGGTTATACACCGATGGGACAAAGCTTTCCCAAAGTCAAAATCATTGCTGTGGGTAAGGTTAAAAAAGGTTGGCTCAAAGACGGCATCGGCCTCTATACCCAGCGATTGCCTGAAGTTGCAGTCATAGAAATCAAAGACACCGCTCCCGACACGGAAGCGCAGAAAGTCCTAAATTCACTCAAAACCTACGATAAGTTAGTGGTGCTTTCAGAAGATGGTAAGCACTTTGACTCAGTTTCGTTTGGCCATTGGCTAGGTCAAGAAGCCTCTGGCACCTTGGTATTTTTTATCGGTGGGCCCACGGGAATTAGCCAACATCTTAAGAAAAAGGCTTATCAGGTCATCAGTCTATCGGCCATGACATTTCCCCACGAAATAGCGCGTTTATTGCTGCTAGAGCAACTCTATCGCGGCAAAACTATCTTGCAGGGGGGCAGTTATCACAAATAAAGTATCGGTTTCTCCCAGCACTGAATTTGCACACAACCATCTCTACTAAAGCTGAGGGGTATATTTCATCACCCCATGTGTTAAACATTCATAAAAGCGACGCGTTTTACTCCCACATTTATCCGCATTTATTGAATTGATTACCCAGCCTAACGTCCCAAGGTCAATCTATAGTATTGTAAAGCTTTGTGAATCAACTTTAAGGTCCGATGTGAGCAATCCTTACCAGTCTGCAAGGCATCTGAGCGAAAAAGTCGATTTTTAGACGTCAAACGTAGGTAATAAGTGCAATTAATCACCCGCCCAACTGGGTCGTCAGGCCCCTCTACGCGCGAGCTTCCATTTACCCTGAAAGACCTCAAGGATGCGATTCCAGACTACTGTTTTGAACCCTCCACTGGTCGCTCTTTAGCTTACTTCTTTCTTGATATTGGTATTATTGCTGGCCTCTACGGCATAGCTTATAGTCTTAATTCCTGGCTATTTTTTCCCATATTTTGGCTAATGCAAGGCACCATGTTCTGGGCCTTATTTGTTGTCGGCCACGATTGTGGACATAGATCTTTTTCAAAACATATGTGGCTAAACAATCTGATTGGCCACCTTAGCCACATACCTATTTTGGTACCGTTTCATGGTTGGCGGATTAGTCATCGCACCCACCATGCTAATACCGGTAATATTGATACCGACGAAAGCTGGTATCCCATTTCTGAAAATACGTATGACGAAATGAACGCGATTGGAAAAGCTATTCGGTTCAATCTGTTTTTGTTAGCCTATCCATTTTATTTATTTAAGCGTTCTCCTGGGCGAAAAGGATCTCACTTTATGCCTGGCAGTGATCTATTTAGGGCCTCTGAGAAGTGGGATGTCATTACCAGCACTACACTTTGGACCCTTTTCGTAGGATTTCTGGGTTGGATTGGCTTACAGTTTGGCTTAGTCTTTTTGATCAAGTTCTATGTCATGCCCTATCTGGTATTTGTAATGTGGCTAGATTTGGTCACGTTTCTACACCATACAGAGCCAGATATTCCTTGGTATCGTAACGATAGTTGGTATTTTCTTAAAGGTGCCCTATCTACGATTGACCGTGATTATGGATTGATCAACAACATTCACCACAACATTGGCACTCACGTGGCTCATCACATCTTTTTGAATATGCCTCACTATTATTTAAAAGATGCCACCGAGGCGATCAAACCAGTCTTAGGAGATTATTATCGAGAGGCTAAAGATTCCGTCTGGACCAGTTTCTGGCGCTCTGCTCGTGAGTGTATTTTTGTACCTAATGAGGGGCAAAAGATTTACTACCAGCCTCGACGCTAGCAGGCGAAGCTAAAGGCACCATCCTATCACCTTCACCTGCATCAAACCACTCTTAAGCCATAAACAAGGGAGCCTAGGTATCTGAGGCTCCCTTGTTTATGGCTCCCTTGTTTAAGCACTAGCTACCCACTAACTTTGCTTTAACAAACGCCTGAACTTTTGCACCATCGGCCTTTCCTTTCATCTGTTTCATGGCAGGCCCCATCACTTTCCCCATGTCACGAGGGCCACTGGCTCCAGTTTTAGCAATCAGCTCGTCAATCACCGCTTCGACTTCATCATCGGACATCTGTGCAGGTAAGTACTCCTGCAAAATTGCTAGCTCTTGAGCCTCTTTCTCAGCCCTATCCTCACGGCCAGCATTGTTGTATTGCTCTATGGAGTCCTTACGTTGCTTCGCTAGCTGGGTAACGATCTCAACTTCTTGCTCAGGTGTGAGGGCGTCTTGACCATGAGGACGCACCTCGCTTTCTTTTTCGATAATGACTTTTTTAATGCTGCGTAAAGTTTCTAAGCGAATCTTATCGCGAGCTTTCATGGCCGCTTTGATTTCATCGCTGATCCGGTCTTTAAGAGACATAGGGGGGAATAGGAAACGTAAGGAACGTAGAGAAGTCAAAGCTAAAACTCCCCTTCTCTAGCTACGGTGTACACACAAGTACTGAAAACTAGCTTTCGCGGTTGTCTAACCCCCTCTAACTCCCCCTTCGTAAGGGGGAGAACTAGAGCTTCCCCCCTTACGAAGGGGGGAGTGAGGGGGGTAAATGCAGGATTCTGAGCTCTCTTCCAAGGTGTGTGTGTACACGGTAACCGTAGCTAGGGCAGGGGCTTTGGGAGGCAGATTCTAGACTTTAATACTGGGGAACTGAAGAATCAACTTCGCGGCTCCAAGCTAGGATGCCTCCGGTCACATTAGTTCCTTCAATACCAGCGTCCTTCAAAATCGCAAGAGCCTTCGCGGAACGACCACCCATTTTGCAATGGGCAATGAGCTTATGGCCATTGACCAGCTCACGGATTTTCTCAACTCCGGCACCATTTTCAATCTCAGCTAGGGGAATCAACACTGAGCCAGGAATCTTAGCAATCTCATACTCATTGGGATTCCGCACATCCAATAGCACATAGTCATTGCTACCACTGTCGAGCAGGGTCTTGAGATCAGTCACACTCATTTCTGAGATAGCAGCTTGCTGCTCTGCTTCAGCTGCTTGGGCATCGGGGATGCCGCAAAATTCTTCGTAATCGATCAGCTTTTCGATGACAGGGCGTACTGGATTGGGGCGTAGCTTGAGTTCCCGGAAGGTCATCTCCAAGGAGTTGTAAAGCAACAAACGACCGCTGAGGGTATTACCTTCACCCAGAATAATCTTGATTGTTTCAGTGGCTTGGATAACACCGATAATGCCAGGCAAAATACCCAACACACCACCTTCTGCACAGGAAGGAACTAGCCCCGGTGGTGGTGGCTCGGGATAAAGGTCGCGATAGTTAGGACCATCTTCATAGTTAAAGACGGTGGCTTGACCTTCAAACCGGTAGATGGAACCGTAAACGTTGGGCTTGTTGAGTAAGACACAGGCATCGTTTACCAGGTAGCGGGTGGGGAAATTATCAGTCCCGTCTACCACAATGTCGTAAGGCTCAAAAATCTTGAGGGCATTGTCAGAGCTGAGTCGTGTGTTATACAGGTCAACCTGACAGTGGGGGTTGATTTCGAGAATGCGATTTTTAGCAGACTCAATTTTGGGCTTATTGACCCAGGAGGTGCCGTGGATAATTTGCCGCTGGAGGTTGGAATAGTCAACCACATCGAAATCGACTAGGCCGATTCGCCCTACACCAGCTGCCGCTAGATAGAGAATGAGGGGGGAGCCCAGACCACCTGTGCCGATGCACAACACACTGGAGGCCTTCAATCGTTTTTGACCATCAAGGCCGACTTCAGGCAAAATCAGGTGCCGGGAGTAGCGTTCATAGTCTTCTTTGGTCAGTTGGATGTCATCCAGATTAGGATTCAGCATGGTTCCTTGAGAACAAAAAAATAGGAAGGAGTCTGTGTACAACGCTGATAGGAAGCGTTTATTAATTTCAGGACGACAAGAGCGGCATTCGATCCCGAGCCGCAGACGCTGGAACTATTTTCATGGGTTCGGGTTGAAATTGATGGCTACCGTCTAACTGCCAGTTTTGGAGATCGACGGCAGTCCCATTACGAACAGAAACAATGATGTAAGCATAGCTAGGCCAAGCCAAATCGCGATCGCAATTAGATGGCACTGCCTTTGCATCTGGATGGGAATGATACACCCCAATAATAGACAAGCCATTTATCCGCGCTTGCCGCTGGGCCTCAAATAAATCTTTGGGATCAATCCAATAACGACGCGCCTTCGTCATGGTATCTGAGCCTTCATGGCCACGCTCTGCCAAGTTAACAGCAACATCGGTGGCCCAAGCATTGTCCAGGAGCACCACATCTACCAGTGCTTTTTCATCGGTCACAGCGTCAAACGTCCCCACTAGCAAACCACAGCCTTCGTGGGGATAGGCTTGTGCTGCATGGGCCTGCATGCGATCAATATGCGTTTGGGTCAGGGTCAGAGCCACAGAAGAACGGTATAAAATGCGTCAGACTTTTTATTGTAAAGCAGATTTCGTGGCACGGCTTAACGGTCTAAGCCTGGGCATCTAACGGGCAAGTAAAGGATCTATCACCTTATCCATTTCCACAGACCGCGACGCCTTGAACAGAAGCCGATCGCCTGCCTGCAGCAATTGTTGTAGGTGCTGTGCCAGATCATGGTGGTTAGTAAATTGTTGATGTGGCACAGTCCCTGCGCCCTGGGCCATGGCCTCAGCCTCGGCCGGATCTGCCAAAATCAATAATTGGTCAATAGCCAAGGCTTGGACAGCTTCACCGATGCTCCGATGTAACTCAACGGATTTGTGCCCTAGCTCTTTCATCGTGCCAAGTACCGCAATGTGCCGCTTGCCGGGTTGATCTTTTAATAATCGTAAAGCGGCTGCCATAGATTCAGCACCGGCATTGTAAGTTTCATCCAACAGAATGATGTCGTTGTCTAGCACGTGGCGCTGAGCACGTCCTGCAGGCATTTCCACCTGGAGTCCCTGGGCTAAATGTTGCCAGTCGAGGTTAAGAGCCTGGAGCGTTGCGATCGCACTCAAATAGTTCAATGCATTGTGCTGACCCGCTAACGGTAACGGTAGAGCCACACCATCTACTGCTATGGTTTCCCCCTGGATTTGGCCATGAATATCGCCACCGGTCAATCCGTAGGTAATTGTTTTACCGGACCACACCCGAGCCGCCGTATCCATTAGCCTGGGATTATCGCGATTAAGCACGGCCACACCGTCAGCAGGCATATTTGCCAATAGCTCACACTTGGCATCAGCAATGGCCTGTTCTGAACCCAGGCGACCGATATGGGCCGTTCCCACATTGGTAATCACCGCCACATCGGGGTGGGCAATCTGCGCCAGCAGGGCAATTTCACCGGGGCCGCGCATCCCCATTTCCACCACAGCATAGTCATGGTCAGGGGTGAGCTCTAATAAGGTTTTCGGTACCCCAATCTCGTTATTAAAATTGGCACGGGTCTTATGAACAGTGCCATGGAGTCCTAGGGCCGCTGAGATCAGCTCTTTGGTGGTGGTTTTACCCACAGAGCCTGTAATGGCTATCACCGGTAGCCTCAGCTGCTGCCGCCACCAACGCCCTAGGGTTTGGTAGGCCACTAACGTATTGGGTACTTCAATGCGGGGACTGTTATCCGTGATCACACCTTGACGAGTAACGGCTGCGATCGCACCTGCCGCCATCGCCTGCCCTACAAATTGATGACCATCAAAACGCTCACCTTCCAAGGCCAAAAAGACATCCATAGACTGTAAAGTCCGGGTATCTGTACTGATATGTCCCACCATGGGTTCCAGCTGGTTAGGTAAGAGGGTATGCCTGACAAGCTCGTGACTAAGGGCTTCTAAAACCTGGGACATAGTGGCAAAGCTAGTCATAATCAGCGTTCTAAATAGGTTAAGCGCAACATCCTCATCAGCTTCAGCTGGACTACTAAACCTTGTCCAAGTCCAGAACGGTCGTTTTACCGTGGGAGAAACGACAGGTTTCAACTTGGACGTGGTTTATGTATAAGCTTGATGAAGACAAAACAGTGAATTTACAGAAGCTTTAGCAGAGCTTCCTTTAATCGCATACTATCCGAAAATCCCTGTAGGCTAAACTAAACAAAGCATAGGTCCAATGTGTATTGGAGCACTGTTATAGATTGAGAGGAGTGTTAGGCTATCCCCACGCAATTCACGCGGTGCATCACAAGTATTTAAGAGTGTTTCTACCGTTAATTTGTGCGGCTTCAGTTAAACCTTTGACAATCTGAGCTTGTCTGTGTGCTTACATACCTAAATTGCTAGGCCCTCAGTAATTTCAAGGTTTTTTGTAAGTTTTCATGCTGTCTTAGGTAATCATAAGCAGCTAAACTTGTAAAAGTTTGGCTGCGATTGTGGTCGCCATAAGTTTTTCCCTGTAGAGGTTTCTTTACATCCAAGGTGTATTTGCTGAGGTTTCACTGGTGAACGTCCAATCAAGCTATTCGCAATCTGACTATGGTGCGCGATTAGTTAGTCCGCAGGAACAAGTGCTCTACGATCATTGGCTTAGCTGTGTTAATTCAGAGCAACCAGATCTATTAGTTCAGCGCTTCAACGCTCTATTTATTGATGGCACTGGTTATGGTGATCCAGAGGTAGTGAGCAGTCTCGATACGATACTGCTGGATCGTCATGCTGATATGTACTTTCATCACATCCTGAATCGTTGTTGCCATATTCTGATAAACAAATGGCAAAAAAATAGAGAATGCCAGTTTGCCATTGCTGAATTGGTTAACTTATTTGAGTATTTTCCAAGCCAAGCTGTTCGAGAAGTATCGAGAGCCCGTTCTGTAAGACGTTTGCGGGATATCGTCTCCCAGTTTAGAAAAACTGAGCAGTACCTCATGCTCAAGCGCCTGGTGCAGGTCATGTCTCGGGAAAGTGATCCCAGGGTACGTTCTCGCCAGCCTTTAGGTACATTAATTGGCCGCTACCCATATTTATATGAGCACTGCTTGCTCAGCGAAGAGAGCCCTAAAGAGCAGAAAACCCATGTGCGCCGTATGCAACACCAGGCGCAAAGAAAGGTAGAACTTGACCTGTCTCAGTATGTCAATTATCGAGTGCGGCGGTCTCGACTCAAACGTAAAGGCCTGCTAAAAGAACAAGAGCAGTGGTTACGGCCATCACAGAATCCTACGCTCCTTAGCGATCGCGAGTTAGTCGATTCTCTACAGCAGTTTTCAGGGAAAGATGCCTACGGGCGTACCTATAACGATCTAGCACTACGCTTTCGGAACCAGTGTTGCGAGTCGGTCACCTTTAAATCATTTAAAGATGACTTTTACGAATACATTGTTTCAGGTGTTGATCCCGCCTATGGCCGTCAGCATTTTAACGATGCACTGTATCAGCATTTGAAGGATATCTATCCTGACAATGACAATCAGCGTCTCAATGATTTCTTGCTGGTACGCACCTGCTCCAACCTGTTTAATTTTCTAGTGGTTGACCCAGCAGGGTCTCACTCTCACTTTATGTTTATTGACCTGATCAATAATTTGGGAGCCACTTTGACGACAGGGCTGTTGCTAAGAATTCTGCTTTTATGTCGAAAAGTTAAGCCTTACCTCGAACGACGCTTATCCACTCTGTTTAGTCACTACGAAGCTGCCAAGCAAGACTCGGTAGGGTGGTTAGTCAAAATTCTGGAAACGCTAAATCTGGCCCTAAGTCTAACGTTTGGTCATCTTGATATCTCCCACGCTATAGCCTAAAGCGATCAATCTTGAGCGCATTGCTCGGCAGTATTGCGAGACAGGGCTGCGTGTGTCAAAAAAACGGTGATATGGCTAGAACTAACATATCGGGGGACGTTAGTCTTACCGAACAGGTATTCCTGTCAATACATTTAGACAATGGCATCGACGCTAGTCTGTAAAATCCTAAAAAATTAATATTCTGTTGACTCTATTTTTTGGGATCATCTATTTTTGCTGAAACCCTTGCCAGACAAAGGCAATAGCCTCAGTCAATAGAGTGAGCGAGTCAGAACTTTTCTATAAGATTCAATTTTTTATTTTCAGTTTGCTGTATACTCTGCTAACTTTCTAGGCAGCTTGCTTATGGACAATACGCTATTTTTGTCTGTCCATAGTCGCTACTGTCATATCGTACATGTCAAGTTATGAGCCAATCTAGACAGTCCAATGCCACAGCGGCTGCCCCTGCAGGTACTTCTCCAGAAGCTGACACTCTGGTTGAAGCTTATGCTGAAGATTTGATGGATGAAATCTTTGATGATGTCGACCGAATTTTAGCGGGTGACGAGTCTGCTATTTATGCTAGCTCTACGGCTGTTTCAGAAGGCTCATCCTCCTTGTTTAGCGCTGAAGCAGTCACGGTTCCGGCGATGATTGTACCGTTCACTGGGGAGCCATCAGTAGAAGCCAGGTCAGCAGCCCCCTTCTCAGAGGCTAATCCTGGTAGAACCAATACTGATAAAAAGACAGCCGCATCAGAGAAGCCTGCCAAGAAAAGACACTGGAGAAATTTTTTACTGGGTGCAGTGTGTTTATCTGCCTGCACTGGCTTAGGTATTTGGTGGATGCGACAGCAACCGTATCTACAATCCACAGCGGCTCCAGCTGTCCCAACAGCACCGGCAGTTTCTCAAGAAACCGCCTTTGGTGAGTACCTGCAGCGCTCGCTACGGGTAATTGGTGGCGAACGCACTGCTCAACGTGAGAGCCAGAAACCAGGTGTGTTGGCTACGGCTCCCGTCAACAATCCAGCAGGCACGCAAGCGCCCAAACAATCTGGTGGCGGGGTGATTGAGCGTGTATTTGTGCCTATGCTACAGCCTAATTCCACCAACCCATTGGCTACTCGTAATACTCCTGCCTCTCCATCTACAGTGACCAGAGGCTCTAGTTCTAGCACCTCTAGTTCCTCTAGAGCCTCTTTGCCTGCACCTACTATTGCCGGTCAGTCAAACAGCAATAACCAGTCCAATGGCAATGGGACTGTACCTAATATTGCGACTGCCAGTACCTATGAACTGGTAGGTGTTTTAGAGTTGGGTGATCGTTCTGCGGCGCTATTTGAGGTAGACGGCTCATCGCAGCGCGTTTACATTGGGGAAACCATTGGAGGCAGTGGTTGGAGTATCGTCTCCATTAGCAATGAAGAAGTTGTGGTACGTCGCAATGGCGAGGTGCGCTCTATATATATTGGCCAAAAGTTTTAAGGACAGGTTTTAGGGCAGACATGTCATGTATTGACGGCATGGAATTGGTATGGCAATAGTATGAGCATATTTGATGATTTCAGCCGCTTTCTAGAGACTCGCTTAGATGAGTTCCTCAAGGCGCATCCCCATTTGGAGATGATGGCCCTTGAAGAACAGTTACGGGGGCAAGAAGAGGATGCAATCTCAACCCTAGCCACGCTCAAACGTCGCGAAGCCGAACTTGAAACGGCAGTCTTAGACACCGCTAAAGACATTAAGCGTTGGCATGAGCGCATTGCCAAAGCAGAAGCTGCCAAACGGTTGGACTTGGTAAAGCCTGCAAAAGAACGAGAAGCGACGCTGCTACGTCAGGGTAATCATCTGTGGGGACAAATGAAAAGTGTTAAAGCACGACTAACTGAAACCCAAACCCTACAGCAACAAATTCATGCCAAACGCCAAGAGCTAAAAGCAAAAATTGCGAGTGCTCAGGCAACAGCACAGACACCACCTAAGGATTCGAGTACCACTGGATGGAACCAAGTACCGTTTCAGTCGAAACCCCTGGATCCTTTAGAGGAAAGCTTTCAGCGTTGGGAAACTGAAGCGGAACTAGAAGAGCTCAAACGGCAAATGGGCAGATAATACTCACATTAATTACAACATGATTTTAAGCCACGATATTGTAGGCAGCTCGTTGACTGGGATACCTGTCGTCTAGCCAACTTTTGACATCAACATCAATCACGTCCATAGTTAAGCCAGCTTTGGGCATGCCGTCTGCTTGCGATATGTACGGGCTAGGTTCGGCACTGCCAATGCAAATGATTGGCGACCCCTTTTTGAGAAAAGATAAGCTGCGCCAAGCAGCGGACCCCTCCCAAATATTTAGGTTCATCGCAAACGACCCATTACGATCTCTCAATCCACGGACATAAAGCGTGGCATCTGCAACTTTTGTTTGTCGACCGTTATCGAGAGCTACCGTTGTGATTGCCACATCAGTGGCTAAATTCCCACGCACGGTCCATGTGTTCAAAATGGCATTGGACATGGTTCATGCACCCTTGATGATATGGAGTTAACTATCTCAAAGTGCCCAACTAATTTGGCTAAGTTGATATGGCGATCGCAAACGTTCTTATACATCAGACTATCGACACAGCACCTGAGCTACATAAATCAAGGCTTCCAAAGCTATAAATAGTCTTGCCTCATCTGCTAGATGCTACATATTCTTTTACAAATAAGATTACAGTGTTCGTAATGTATTGATGGTTTTGACAACAGCTGAACCAACCTGCTCAATGTGTTGCTCGGTGGTAAAACGACCCAGACCAAAACGTAAAGAAGCATAGGCTAGCTGATCACTACGCCCCAGAGCTTTGAGTACATGGGACGGAGCCGTACTCATCGAGCTACAGGCAGACCCTGAGGAGAGGGCGACAATTGGCTGCAGTTCTAGAAGTAAGCGTTGGCCATCTACACCACTAAAGCTGACATTGAGATTACCGGGTAGGCGCTGGTGGAGATGACCGTTGAGATAAATGTCGGGGAGCTGGTTTAGGTGGGAGAGGAGTTGCGATCGCAACCCAATCAACCGTTCACTTTCCCCCACCATATCTGCCGTTGACAACTCAATGGCTTTAGCGAATCCTACTATTTGAGGTGGATATAAAGTACCTGAGCGCATCCCCCGCTCATGCCCACCTCCATGCAGTTGAGCCGCAAGATTCACCCGAGGTTGCCGCCGTCGCACATACAAAGCACCGATCCCTTTGGGACCATAGACCTTATGGGCCGTCAGTGACATCAAATGGATATGCTGAGCCTGAACATCTAGCGGCACCTTCCCAATAGCCTGAGCCGCATCAGTGTGAAATAAAATATCGTGCTCCTGGCATAGAGTCCCAATCTCCTTAAGCGGCTGCAACACACCAATTTCATTATTAGCGGCCATGACCGAAATTAAAATCGTTTCTGGTCGGATCGAATTTTTGAGTAGGGACAGGTCTACCAGGCCATCAGGATTCACAGGCAAATACGTGACATCAAACCCTAGGGACTCCAGATAGCGACAGGGATCTAATACAGCACTATGTTCTGTCTTGGCAGTAATAATATGTTTACCATGGCTAAAATAGGCCTCTGCAACACCTTTAATCGCCAGGTTATTAGCCTCGGTGGCACCACTGGTAAAAACAATCTCTTCAGCCTGGGCATTAATGGCGTTTGCAATCGTTGCACGACTCTTTTTGACAGCGGCGTCAGCCTGCCAACCGTAAGCATGGAGACTGCTAGGATTGCCAAAATATTCTGTAAAAAAAGGCAACATTGCATCAACAACACGCCGATCTACCGGTGTAGTTGAATGACAATCGAGATAGATAGGAGACTCCGCCACGAGATTTACCCTATTGTTTGTTGAAGGGGAATAAATCGATTAAAAATTCCTAGGATTCTCACCCGTACAGCAGGGATTTCGGTAGTGTAGAGACTACATATCCAAAAATTCTGACGCTGGGTGTTATCTTCGATAAACTCTTCCAGATCGTCTTGGCCTACCAAACGACCTTGTTCAATCGCCGTTTCACAGATGTCGCCCAAGGCTTTGCCCAAATCTCCCAGCCAGCTATCTAGTTCTTTAGCCTGGCAAAATGATGAACGGACTTCATTTTGTAGGGTTTCTGCTGCAAAGGCGTTGTAGCGATCTTGATTGGGATTAGTAACGATTAGCGCGACTGCTAATGCACTTAATCCTGCCATACCTAGGAACGCTTTGACTTTCATGATCCTGCAGCAATGCCCTCGATAATTTACAGTTGCCTTACCGTTCTAGCATAGGCAGGTTCAAGGTTATTCCAGAGCAGAAATTATATATCCAACACAGATTGCAAATAACCACTACAGACAAACAAAAGACAGCTATAGCTTTTCTATGGCCAGAAAAGCACGATTTAGACTAGAAAAGCTATGAAAGATAGCAGATATTAGTGCATTATTGAATAATTTGATAGCTGGATCATTGAGAGACCAATATCTACTAGCTGGGTAATTTGAGTATTATCAATGTCAATTCCGGTCATGCTCGAAGGTTAGAGAGGCTGGTACTTCGCAGCAAAAGTCGAGGTGCTTCTTACACCACTCCTTAATCACGCATAAAAACGCGCAAATACTTCTTGCAAAACACGCATGCGTATTTAATCGCTCATAAAAACCTGCAGCCTTTCTGAACGGAGGCTTGTGGAATATGCGTCATGACGCATTTTAATTGTACATTAAAGAGTTAATTGTCTACCTTTAAAGATTACTTGGCATTTGGCTTGAGCGTTGAAATTGCTTATCAAGCAAGTACTTCAGCTCAAATTACACAAAATTTTGATCCGTTATTTTTTCAGGAATTAGTTGACTATTTCTACTCAGGACGGTCAGAGCTTTCAGGAACTAGTTGTCTTTTCTTACTTATTTATAAGGCCTTTAGGCCAAAGCTCTATCTGATGCAATTGCTATCGTTTTGCGCTGGAAAGACTACAAATCGAAGAATCGTTGCCTGATGTGGCTTCCGGAAATTATGGCTGCAAATTGATACCGTCTATTGGTTGTCATGGTAGGAAATTGCATTCACTGGACCGCGCCACGGATATTCAATGAGTTGCTTGCTTGTCCATTGCTTTTTCCGTGTCTGAATTCTATAGCAAAGGCAATCTAAGGATTTTGTAAAGTTCATCTTGAATAAGTCACGACGTTATCTAAGAGGTCACCATAGCTGCGAGCTCCTAATAGAGAAGCAATAAGCAAACACCACTGCCTATAAATCTAGGCTGAAGGACTAGATTTATCCGCTGCATGGTGGATCATTCTTTTCTAAGTTCTTGGAGGAAGTCTTCGGTGAAGATAGTTTCGCCTGCTTGCAGGGAATAAATCCATTCTTGGTGCTGGCGCTTGCGACGAGGGGAACTGTCATTCCAGTTAATGTAGGCCTGGAAGTCTTCGATGGCTCCAGCTAAATCCCCGTTTAAGGCGCGGGCAATTCCGCACATACTGAGATAATCGCCATTTTCAGGTTGATATTGAAGAACTGCCTCACATGTACGAAGAGACACTTCAACTTCCTTTCCTAAAAGGCTGTTCCAAAAAAGCCTGGACCACTTATCAGTAGAAATATCAATTTCTGAATCAAGCTTCTGAGCAACCACAAAATAGAGTAATGCAAGTTCAAATAAGCTTTCCACAAGAGCCTCTTGGCCATCACTTAGAAGATTGGCCGCAAGCCACTTTTGAAGAACAAAATCTAGATTCTGCTCAGTCTCTGAAGTTTGAGGGAAAAGATCAATATTAGGTTCAATAACTCTGTACTTTTCTAGAAGCATACGTGATTCTACATAGTGTTTCGGGTCTTCTATATTTGCGAGAAATTCACTTGCTATATCGTCAGGAAATCGCTTTGCATCTACATTTATAGCTGCAGTTTCCTTCGCAATTAATTCACTTGCTTTTGCAAAAGCACTTGCGTGAATATGAACTTTGGGACAAGTTTTTTCATATGTTTTAGGAGTACCAATGTATCGCTCCCAAATATTCATTGGTAAATTCTGCTGTATCCGCTCACAAATATTATCTACTATTTCAGCAGTGCTTAATATCGGATGAATTTGAAAATTTTGCTCACCTTGAATAAGTAAATAGCGAGCATTAGGACTAAAATCGAGACGGTCTATAGAAAGATCACTGGTAAGAGTCTGAATCTCTTCTAATGTAGAAAGTAAGATGAGTCGAACAGTACCGTTTCTACTGGCTGTAGCAAGATATTGATTGTTACTGCTAAAACTAAGGTTAGTGACATCCCTTATATTTCTAAGAGATCTGATTTCACGACCACTATTAATCTCAACCAGCTTAACGGTTCCGTCTATGTTATTTACAGCAATAAACTGACTATTAGCAGTGAATACAGCCTCATCGACTGCTATCCCATACTCTAGGGCTCTGATTTCTCTACCACTGAAAACATCTATAATATTTACAATATTTCCTTCATTAATCAAGGCAAGATACTTGCCGTCTTGGCTAAAGAGAACATTCTTAATTGGCTTCTTATATTCAAAAGTTTTAATCTTTTTACCGTCAAAAGATCTAACTAAATTAGTCTTGCCATCCTGGCTAATCATAGCGAGGTGCTTGCTGTCTGGACTAAAGAGAACATCTTTGATAAAAGCTCTGAACTTAAAGTTCTTTATTTCTTCGCCGTTTGAAGTTTTTATTAATCTAGCTTGCCTGTCTTCACTATAAGTAACAAGGTATTTATTGTCGTTACTATAGATTGCGCCTCTTATATATAAACTATGTTTAACAGTTTTAATTTCTCTACCGCTACGGCTCTCGATTAAAGTAACACTATCATCAGAACTATTAACAGCAAATTGGTGACCGTCAGAGCTAAAACTAACACCTCTGACAGACGCTTCAAAGTTCATTTCTTTAGTCATTTTTCCAGTAGAAGCTTCAACGAACAAGACTGTACCGTCTCTACTGCTGACGACAAGATTAGTGCTATCAGCATTAAAGTCAATGCTTGTAACTGGAAAATCAAATTTTAGAACTTTTTGAGTGTCTGTGTCTGTCGACGTAATTATGCTAACAACTCCATCAACGTTTAAAGTTGCAAGATATCTACCATCCTCACTGAATTTCACCTTTCGGATAGGCCCTTTAGAGTCGTAAGTTTTAGCGTCACTGTCGTTAGATACCTCAATAAAACTCACAGAAGTCTTCCCAACTACTGTAAAGTAAAAACGGTTTTCAATAGAGCTTAAAGCATAATTAGATCCTGAACGCTTGTGGGGCCAATCATCATATAAATAGCCTGCGCTAAGCCCATCATATTTGATATTTTCTAGCTCTTGATCACTGACACTATCAATAAGTTTGACTTTTCCTACGTTATCCAAAGTGATTAGAAATTGGCCATTTTCACTAAATTTCCAATCCCGAATAGGTAACTTAGATTGAACCGTGGTGAGTTCTTGACCGTTAGTACTATTTATGAACTTGACCGTCCCTCCCTCATCCTGAATAGCCAGGAATTGACTATTTTCACTAAATTCCCAGTCCCGAATAGGCAACTCAGATTGAACCGTAGTGAGTTCTTGACCGTTAGTACTATCAATGAGCTTGACTGTCCCTCCCTCATCCTGAATAGCCAGGAATTGATCGTTTTCACTAAATTTCCAATCCCGAATAGGCAACTCAGATTGAACCGTAGTGAGTTCTTGACCGTTAGTACTATCAATGAGCTTGACTGTCCCTCCCTCATCCTGAATAGCCAGGAATTGACTATTTTCACTAAATCTCCATAACCGAATAGGCAACTCAGATTGAACCGTAGTGAGTTCTTGACCGTTAGTACTATCAATGAGCTTGACTGTCCCTCCCTCATCCTGAATAGCCAGGAATTGACTATTTTCACTAAATCTCCATAACCGGATAGGGGACTCGGATTGAACCGTAGTGAGTTCTTGACCGTTAGTACTATCAATGAGCTTGACCGTACCTCCCTCATCCAAAGTGACTAGAAACTGACCGTCATCACTGAATCTCCAATCTCGGATAGGCGACTCAGATCGAACCGTGGTGGGTTCTTGACCGTTAGTACTATCAATGAGCTTGACCGTGCCTCCCTCATCCTGAATGGCCAGGAATTGACCATTTTGACTAAATTTCCAATCCCGGATAGGTAACTCAGATTGAACCGTGGTAGGTTCTTGACCGTTAGTACTATCAATGAGCTTGACCGTACCTCCCTCATCCAAAGTGACTAGAAACTGACCGTCATCACTGAATCCCCAATCTCGGATAGGCGACTCAGCTCGAAACACAATGAGTTCTTGGCTACTAATACTATCAATAAGTTTGACTGTTCCAGCTTCATCCAAAGTTACCAGGAGCCGACCGTCATTACTGAATTGCCAACGTCGGATAAAAGTTCTGTATGGGATAATCTTAATCTGGCTCGGTAGTTGTTTTAAGTAACTGCGTAATAATGCCTCTGTTTCTAAAGTTGGATGCTTTAGACGGTTAAGCTGATTAAAAGCTTCTACTGCTAACAAAACAGCTTCTGAAAAGTTAGATGAATCATCAGTTTGTATACGCTCGGATTGTGCCATGAGTTGTTGTGCAACAGCTACTAATTTTGCCTGCTCAGATTCAGCAACTAGCCGATTCGCTTGAATCGCAGCTTGCCATGCAAAGATTGCAAGTCCTGCAAATAATGCTGTAGCCCCCAATGCCCCTCGCAAAGTCCATCTTTGAAATTGCTTTCGTCGTTCCTCTTCTTGACGTTGTCTTTCTTCAGCAGCTTGCTTATCTTGTACCAACTGCTGAAGTTGTTGACGATAATCAGCGTTATATCTTCGTCGAATTGGCTCTACCAGGTAGTCATGTACTAACTGGTAGCGGTCTTCAGGCTTCTGAGGCCAACGCACGACCAAGCCTGCCCCCACTAGCACAGGCAAAATGTCTTGCTCCAGCGATACCGCTGATGTTCCCATAAGTTGCTGATAATCTTCCAGAGCGGCTGAAAGCTCCTCTTGGGTAAGCAATGGACGAGTGCCATTCTCTTGAGTCAGGGCAACTAGCACTTGCCAGGCTGCATCCATATTTTCAGGACCACAGTCTTTCACAACAGCCTCAACCCAACGTTCCGCCAAAAATAGCTTGGGATTGTCACCCAGTTCCTGATATTGAGCTAGGGTTACAACCCCCTCAGCCTCTAGCTGAGCTCCAACTACCTGTAACTCCACCGGGCGGATGTGTCCTAGTTCATTGGTAAGGCTATCTACAAGTGCATCTACCAAGTCATTATCCAGTTTTGGTGTGGTGCGCTGAGACAGTTCTGTAATAACTGAACGCGCAATGGATGGCGTAAAGTTTTCAATGCGCTGCCTCTGTTCTCGACTGAGAAAATCAAAACCCAGATCTTTGACATAATCTTCAAACTCCAGCAGTTCATGTAGATAGTCCTCCCTGAGAGAGAAAATCACCTTCACAAACTGAATTTCAGTGCCTTTGAGGCAGTCTCGCAAAAACTCATAGAATTGCTGCCGTTGGGCAGGCTGCTTGCAAATAAAGAAAAACTCTTCAAACTGATCAAAAACCAGCACCGTAAGCAGACGATTCTTCGCATTCTGCCGAAGTTGCATCTTGAGCTGAGCTGCAGTTTTTGGAATCGATTTCAAACGAGTATCGGGATAAGCCACTAGGGCTGAATAAAGGGCTTCCCCTAATCCGGCTTCCCAATCGCTATAAACCCTAACCACAACAGTCAACGCACGGCGATCACGCAGTTGCTTATCCTGCAGTGCGGGCACTAGTCCCGCCCGTACTAGAGAGCTTTTTCCCACTCCAGAAAGCCCACACAACACAGTCAGCTTATGGCGCGGTTGACTAACCCGCACATTCACTAATGTATCAATATCGCTTTGACGTCCCGATGCCACAAACGAGAAATGGGTTTCTGACATCGGATCCGCCACGTTGGGGGCTTGGAGCTGGCCTGCACCAATAAACGCCCGCATCTGAAACTGATATTGGATACCGCGACGTTCTTGTTTGATTTCAAAGGCTCGACGGTATTTCTTTGCTTCGGAATAAAGTCCCCTCAGTTGCTCCAGTAACTGTACAAAGGCCTCAGGATTAGCCCTGGGGCTACGGCTACGGCGAACGGTTTCAATATGTTCAATCGCAACGACTTTCTGACCTTGCTGTGCTAATGCTTCCGCCTGTTGCAAATAGAATCTGATGGGTACTGTCTGAAAAGAGATGTGTTCTGACCAAATTTTGATCGCCTGCTCTGCATGGGCCTGCATCTGGGGCCAGTCTTCCTCGTGTTGAGAAACCTCTGCTTGCAAGCTCCAATCACGGGCTAGCTCCAATGGCTGTTTCGCATGTAGAGTTTTCCACTCTGATAATTGTTTGGCCAGCTCGTCCCAGTCTTCCAGCTCCACCAAAACACACCCTAAGCTACCCACAAACCGGGCCAATAAATCTGATCGCTCTGCTACCTCAAAAGCTACTAAACACGCTTGACGTTTTTCTTTGGCAATCTTCCAATTACCCCGATGGGCGTAGCACACACTACAGTAAAACTGAGCCAAGCCGACTCCCAGGGTGTTCTGTGCAGTTTCCCAGTGCCTAAGACTGGCTTCATAGTGGGCCAGAGCGGCTTCACAAATATTTGGATTGGGTCTGGGAGTTTCTCCGTATAGGCTAGAACCACGGTTTAGCTCGACACTGCCCAGAATATCTGGAGGCAAAGACACATTACATTGGGCAAGCGCAACCATAGCAAACTCGGATTCTCGCACCTCTTGAGGGGTTAACACTTCAGTCAGTGGTGTGAAGGCAGCGTGCTGTAAAGCTCCTTCTACATAGCGATCACAAGTAGCCTGAAGCTTCATCAACAGAGTGTCCGTATCCCAGTCGAAAAGAAGTGTAGTGGCTCCCCAGCTTTTGAAATCGGGCATTCGCTTGCGAATCTTAACTAAGAGATGGTCATCGACCCAGAGCAACACCGGGAAGGGAAAGTGTTGACGAAAGGACTCCCGCAGATAGTTTGCATCTGCCAGCACATCATCGACTTTGTCTACAGTATTCAGGCCCACTATGGACACTGCTATGGCCTGAGTATCCCCTCTCCGGTTAGCAATAGCATCGTACATAGAAGTTTCTGTCGGAGACAGTGTCAGCGTCACCAAAGATATATCTTGTAACTCTAACTTTTCACAAAGTTCTGCCAGCAAGTTCTGACGCAGGTCACTGTAGTTACATCGCGCAAACAGCAGCGAAAACTCTCCTTGTCCTAGGTCAATCGACCTAAGCAACTCCTCCAAAATCCCAGCATTGTCTGTTTTAACAGCAGGGCTCCTACCGCTGACTTGACTAGGAGTGATGGAGCAATCGGTTTCGCTCATTGTAGTTTCGGCACCTCGGTTAACAATGGATTAACATCGAACCAGCGGCCATTGTCATCAGTGCGATATTCAAACACAAATAAACTACGCAAGAGGCTATGATATTCATCCTCTCCAGTGACCGCATTAGTCTGCGTGACCTTTTCCAGAAGTGCCCATTCATCTTCTGTCACCGAAACCAACAACTCATCTCGAGCTTCTCGAATTGTTCGCTCTACACTGTCCCGTTGAATCGGTAGCTGTTTAGTTTTGCGTAAGCAACTCACTGTGAACCCGAGTAGGTTGCGTACATGCCCCCCACTCATCTGACACAATCGATCTAGCGTTTCCGAGGAGTCAAACAATTCCGTTACTGACGCTTCTCTAGTCTCGGGAGCCAAATCTGGAAAAGCTCGAGACAATACCAACTGCCGTAACTGAGCCAAACCCGCTCCGTTCCGCCTATAAACTGGTATCATCGGCAAAACTAAGGGACTGCTGCCGTTGCCTAAACGGTTTTTCAAGGCTTGTTGCTCATTGGAAAACATCAGCGACAGGGGAATTGTATACACCACGTGGCAGTCTAACTGCCCTAACTGTTCGCCTCTACCAATAAAGAGATACTCCGGCAGAGTTTTGCCTGAGTCCAGTCGTCGATCATCAATACGATCCAGATTATCGATAATGATAGCTAGCCCTGCTTTACCCTGCTTACACAAAATGTCTGTCGCTGGTTGCAAAATTTCTTGGTTCAACCCGGCAATAAGACTTTCTGTCTGAGGTTCAAGATATTGCCGGAGTTGATTGCGCAAGGACGGGCTATCTTTGGCTTTGGCTGTCAGCGTGCCAAGGCCCCAAAGCGAGACTTCGGTCTCTACACTGATATCAATCGGGGTGTTTAAAAAGGTGACACACTCTTGCAAAAGGTTACGGAAATATCCGCCTCTAAGGCTAATTCCTGCATTTTTGAGACTAGTACTCACTTGATGGGCAGTCGCCAACAAAATGTCGCTGACATCAATATCCCCCATTGCCAAACTCTGACTCGACTCGAAATAAACCACATGAAAGCCTTCTTCTTCCAAACTGGCTTTAAGTCTTAGCAACTCTGTCGACTTGCCACAGCCAATATGCCCGGAAAATAGCTGGCAGGTAGGTCCATCTGTCCAAGTAATAGTTTTCGCCAACTCCTCAGCAATTTCTGCACCCCTCAACTTCGAAAAATCGATGTAATACTTGCGATCTTGTTCATGCTTGCAATTAAGTGTCTTGGCTGGATTGCATGCCCGAAAGAAATCCCGGAGATTAACTGACATTGCTTTAGTTATTAATCAATAAACATACGGTCCGCTAAACATAAATACGGTTCAAGCAGGTGTTCTACGCACTTTTGCCTTCAATGATTATGATTGTGCATCAGTAAAGCTCTTACTACTCGCTTCCTCTTCCTTCGCAGAGGATAATACGGCTTATGTGAGTTAATCGCTGAAATGGCGTGGATACGTCAAAAATGCCCAACTTCCTAATTTTTCAGTTGCCTGAAACCCTTGATATACAAAGGCTCAATTTAACTCACTTAATGCGTATAATGTTTTATTATGATAAAGCACTCTTCCTTTTCTGAACCCTGTTAAACCTTCCGGTTATGCAGGAATTATTAGAAGCTTCACTAATTGACACTCAGCCTAGCAATTCTGCTGCTGCTAGTCTACAGCAGCGCAAGTGTATAGCAGCCCAGATGAAGGATGCAGAAGCTAAGCGTGAGTTCCTCCTCAAGATCGATGCGATACGAGATATCAGTCAAGCGTGTAGGAATACGAGGCGCTCCCGCATTAAATCTTGGGCCAAAAAGCTTGGTAAAAGCCCCAGAACGTTAGACCGTTGGTATCAGGCCTTTCGGCAGGAGGGTTGGAGCGCTATTGTGCCATCTGTTCGTTCTGATAAAGGCAAGATCCGAGGTAGTAAGGCTTGGAAGCCTAGTACCGAGTATTGGGTCAAGTTCATCGAGAAAACCTATAAAGACGGCAATCGTCATAGCCGTCGTATGAACCGAAATCAGGTTTATAACCAGGTCAAAGGCCATGCCACTTTGCAATTGGGCCTCAGTGATAAGGAATACCCCTCACACGTTTTCGTATACGAAGTATTAGAGCCTCTAGCGAATAAGCCTAAAATTCGTCACCCTGGTCAGGGACCGGGGATTATGATCCAGACGACGGAAGAGGTGTTAAAGGTCGAGTACAGCAATCAGGTCTGGCAAATTGACCATACCTGTCTGGATACCTTGCTCACAGACGAGCAGTATGAAATTGCTGGCAGTCCTTTCTTAACCACAATCATTGATACCTATTCAGGTTGTGCTCTGGGCTTTTATCTGGGCTTTGAGTCTGCAGGCTCCCATGAGGTGGGTATTGCCTTGCGACACGCCATCCTGAAAAAAAAGCATGGGCCGGAGTATAAGCTAACGAAAGACTGGGAGCCCTATGGCTTACCTGATTACATCGTCACGGACCGAGCAAAGGAATTCAAATCAACGCATCTCACTCAGGTTGCAGCTGACCTAGATGTCAAACTTCGATATCGTGCCTATCCTGAGCAAGGCGGGATGATTGAGAGCCTATTTGATAAGAATAATAAAGAAGTGCTTTCGCTTCTCCCTGGCTATACGGGATCAAATGTACAAAAACGTCCTGAGAACGCTGAGAAGTATGCTTGCGTCACTTACGAGGAGCTAGAGCAAGTTCTGACCCGGTATTTGGTTGATCACTATAATCACCACCACCATCCAAGAGCGCGTGACCAAACTCGAAACCAGCGGTGGTGGGCAGGTTTGCGTGGAGGGAAACCCCGAACAATCGATGAACGCCGTCTCGATATCTGTCTCACGAAAACAGTGTCCCGCAAGGTGCAGAAACGCGGATCAGTCCTGTTTGAGCGTTTGGTTTATCAGGGCGACTGGCTGGAGGAGTACAAAGGGCAACACGTTATTCTGCGATACGACCCTAGAAATATTGCAACGTTATTGGTTTACAGCGCAGAAACTGACCATGAACCATCACGCTTTCTCGGTACTGTAAAAGCCAGAGATTACGAGGGAGACTACCTCGACATCAAGGATTGGAAAGAAACTAAAAAAGGCATTCGGACTAAGGGCAAAGCTATTGATCAGGCGTCAATCCTTTCTGAGCGGATAGACCTGAATAAATTTGCTCAGGAAAAAATTAAAACTCTAAAGCAGCGACGTCAGGCTGAGCAGAAGCGAATTGACCAGAAATCTAAGCCTACTAATGTGATTGAGCTGCATCCTACAGCTACAGTAACTTCTGATGAGCCAGCTCCAGAGACTATTGAGGATGCCGCTAATTATGACAAACCTATTCTTAAAGTGGTGCCTGAGCAGAAACCAGAGAAGGTTTCTGAGATAATTGCCTTTGACTGGAATGAGTTGATGAACGACGTATAGCTTCATGGGCCAGCAGAACCCAGCAACTAAGCAAGCTGACAGTGGCCCAGAGAAGTCGCTGCCAGTTTTACTGGGAGCTGAACCGGTAAGGTCACAAGAGCTACAGGCAGAAATCGACCGCATCAGCCAAAGTGATATTTTCGATGTTGCCCAGCGCGATCGCACCCTATTTGCCTGGTTATCATCCCAGCGCGATGCTCGGCTGAATGGGTTCGTTATTTCTGGCTGCTATGCAGACTTACGCAAAAGCTGTCGGTTCTATCAAAGACTTTACGTCCAGAAACGGGGACACCTCTACACGGTTCCGGCCCCTGTCATTTATGTGGAAGTTACCCAGTATGGTACACCAACGGACTTATATCGGAATATTCTGCGGGAGCTGGGTAACCCATTTGCAGAGGTGGGACGGCTGGCAAACCTGAGAACTCGGACCTGGGGCACGCTGAAATCCTACGATGTGCGGTTGCTAGTACTAGGGAAAGCAGACTATCTCAGTTACAAAGCATTCAATGAGCTGATTGAACTGACACGCAATCTCAAAATCGCTATTGTGCCAGTGGGTACTCCCTATCTGAATGACATTCTGACCCGTAAGACCAGACGGTATGCAGATATTGCTAATACGTTTCTAGAGCGGCATGATTTTCCTCCATTCAGGAAGGCCGATACTGCTGGGATTATTAAGCAGTGGGAAGCGCAGGTTTTGAAGGAATGGTCGCAGCCATTGAAGCTCTACGAGGATGAGCAGGCTGTCAGCTTTTTGCATATGAGGTCTGGTGGGCATGGGGAGGCACTTTATGACATGCTTCGCAAGGTTGCGATTCTGAAGCTGGATAATCCGTCGTTGAATCTCGATGTGAATGAGCTGGCTAAAATTCTGGATAGTCGAGATGTTCCGGCAAACAAATGGTGACGGGCGATTCTGAGGAACAGCGACCTGCTTGGTATCTGGAACCGTTTGAGGGTGAGAGTGTTAGCCATTATTTTGGTAGGTTTCGGCGTCAGCCTGCGGTGAGCATTTCTAACCCTGCTAGGTTAAGTCGTCTTGCAAAAATGGGGCCTGTCCTGTCTCGTTGGGAGCAGTTTTATTTCAATCCGCCACCTACACAGACTGAGTTGGAAGCAATAGCAAAATTGATCAGCTTAGATGTGGAGAAGCTGATGGCGCTGTTTCCGCCATCAGGGGAGCGGACATTACATCGGTCAACTCGGCTATGTGCAGCTTGTTATCGAGATGCGCCGTATCATCGGATGGAGTGGCAGTTTCAGTCAGTGGCGGGATGTGAGAAGCATCGGTTGCGATTGCTGTCGCGATGTCCGGCCTGTGATACGAAGATTGCTTTGCCGCGAGATTGGGAGCTGGGAGCTTGCAAGCAGTGTGGGATGAAATTTGTGTCGATGGTGAAGCGGCAGAAGTGCTATTGATATTTGATGAATTGGCAACTATCAGTACTGCTTAAGTAATGCCTAAATTTTTGCCAGATTAACTTCGGTCTAGTTAGTTGCATTATTGGTTTTCAAGCATTTTCTTAAGGTATTCAATTATCACCACACACGTACAACTGAGCAAAATGACACAGGCATACTTTAGTGCTAAGGTTTCAACCCAAGCAATAGAATCAGAACATTTAAACAGTCATAATCGGCCTCCTAAATATCAAAATCAGAATTGTTTTCCGTATAGTGCTCTTCCCAGCAGTCGAGATTTTGAGCGCTTAATTTATTGTTTATATGCACATCCAAAAACTTTAGAGAAAGCAGACTGTTTTTATGATGAAGCCTTGCTCATGCAAGGCACACATGACAGAGGACGTGATATTTGGCTAAAAAGGGCTGCTCAGAGTGTTGGTTTAGTCCAGTGCAAAAAGTACAAAAAAACCATAAGAAAGACCGAATTATCAAAAGAAATTCTTAAATTTGTGCTTCATAGCATAAAAGACCACAGCTTAATGAGTTTATCGCTAGAGAAGTTTGAATATCACATTGCCGTAAGTACAGGCATTGATGAACATGCACAGAATTATATTTCTGATTTCAACAGCAACATCTTTAATAAAGAGGAGATTACAAATTGGTCCAAGGATGTAATCAAAGAATATTCACACCTAAAATATCTAAGTTTTGATGCAATAGAAAAAGATATTTTTGACAAGCTGAAAAAGATTCATATCACTCCAGTTTATCCAGAAGAGATAGACTTACGCCTGTATGAAAAACAGGATATATTAAAGCTGTTTTTTCAAGTTGAGTCAGTTATAGATATCGAGACCTTCGAAGAAGTTTTGGAGCGTCGTCAACAAAAAGAAATTAGTTTCTCTGAAACGTTAACGTCGATGGAAGACAGGCTTCGTGAACTAGATAAAAGCCTATTCCAGAAACTCGAATCAATCAAAATTGAAGCGCAAAAGCTATATAATAAATATTCAGGAAATTGCCTTGAATATTCAGATCATAGAAAAGAACATCAAGAAAGCTTAATTCGCATTGTTTCAGGGACAATTATTAGTAGAGAATTACTGTCAGAATTGAATAAATATGAGCTATTTGTGCTATCAGCTAGCTGCTACTTAACAGATATTGGTGTTTGCCAAGATGACAGAAAACTATTTGATGAATTAGATTTAAATTATTTACTACCACATGAATCACTATGTGACAAAGTACGTGAGCGGCATCACGAATTATCTCAGGCATTTATACTTGAACGGTATAGATCACTCAAAATACCTGAAAAATATAGTGAGGCAATTTCTTTAATATCTAGCGTTAGCCTATCAACTGTAAATGAAATTACTAATTCCTATAAATATCAATGGGAATTTGAAGTTGATAAGTTTGAAAGGGATAAAATCTGTATCCCATTGCTAGCGTTCATACTCATTTTGGGTGACTTGCTGGATATTGATTTTACTAATACTGAAACAATTCTAAAAAAATACGTAGAGTTTTCAGACTTTTTAACTTCTAAACTCCTGTGGGAAGAAGTTGAAAATCTAATTCAAATATCGCCACCATCACACGATAATGGGCGTTTAAAGTTTCAAGGTGAAATAAATAATCAAATCCTTTTTTTAGGAATATCTGAGCGTATAGAAAGTATTCGAAAAGTTATTTCAAAATGCGATGAAACTTTAAGAAAGAACCCAAAAAATAAAACCATCGACATCAAATTTATTGATAACGAAATAGCATCACCTTTTAAAAATAATTTTGGCTTTAGTCTTGAATATGAGCATATCCTGTCGACGTTTTTAGGCAAAAAAATCTATAAAGATGAATATATTGGGATTCGTGAAGTTATTCAGAATGCAATTGATGCCTGTTTGCTAAGAGAGACAATTGAAGAAGAAGTCTATCAACCTGAAATTACTGTTGAATTAGACGGTGATTTGCTTATTGTCAAAGACAACGGAATCGGAATGGATAGACATATTCTCAAAGAATACTTTGCAAAAATAGGGCGCTCCTATTATAGAGATAATAACGTTAAAAACTCAATAGGTCAGTTCGGTGTAGGTGTGTACGCCTACTTTATGCTTTGCGACCACTTCACTATAGAAACTAAGACATATCAATCTCAAACTTTTAAGCTAACAATCTCACACAACATGCCTTATGGCTTTTATTTTCATGAGGTCGATAATCGAGAGATTGGAACAACTGTTTGGCTTCCAATCAAGCCTGAAATTTATATCACTATCAATAGTCTATCTGAATATATCAATAGGACATTTAAATACTCTCCAATAAGAATTAAATTTTCAAATACCAAGGAAACAATTGAATTTACAGAGTTTAGCCTGAGCAAAGAATCAATCATTGAAAGTTGTGTAAAACTTCCTTATCAGGAGGAGTTCAAGGCATATATTTATATAAATATATGCCTTGAAACAGAGCATGCTGTTGGCTCAATAGGTTTATTTATACCTCCTAATTTTTCAGATCCAGAAAGCTTTAATCTCCGCAAAAAGGGTACGAGTCTCAAGATTTTTCAGCGCGGTGTTTATGTTAATAAAATGACTCATTTTTCTGGCGAGATCAACCTTAAAACACCTTTGCCTCTTATGGTTGATCGTGAAAATTTTGAAGATACTCAAACGATATATGAAATAGTTGATGATTTTGAGATAGAGTTACTAAAAGAAATATTAAATTCACAAGAGTCGGAAGGTCCCTTCAGTAATACTTTCACCGACTTCTATCTATTTAATTTCTATGGAAACCATAAAGTCTCAAGAGAAAAACTTGAATTCATGTCAAATATTTTTTCTATTCAACTTTTCTCTCAAGGAAAACTATTTTTAATCAAGCTAAATCAGCTACAGTCATTTGATATTTTAGGAATACATATCCGAAGAGATACTTCGGATTCCAATTTACCAATTGAAGAGTTAGCAAAGCTAAAAATTCCTTTTATATCTGTTATTCCGTTTGTTAATGCATCTTTTTTCAAGCGCTATCTATCATATTTGGATTTCGGATATCGAATTTTAAATCTTGAGCATTGCTCTATCATTTTGGCTAGCTGTCAACACGAGGAGTATGAATCCAAATTGCGGCAGAGCGGAGCATTAATTATCCCTTTCGAAGACAACACATTATGCACAAGTGTTCCACTACTTGGAGAAAGTGAATATATCAATGTAAATCATCCACTAATTGAACACATTGAAAATAATATTGATAGATACTATTCTGAAACAAATTTAAGGCAAGCTATTGATCAATTCTTAGATGAATTAATGAACATTATTAAGAGTGCATATCCACCAAGTCAATTTGGTGCTGGTCAGAGAATAGGTTTATGGAGATTAAATCCCTTTCTAGAAAAAATAAATGCGTACTTTGGAACATCATTTCAGCTCTCAGAAGATGATTTTCCATCTTGGATGCATGAGCGTATTTCCTCTAATAAATAAACTTGTTTTCCGAATAAAAGAGTATTTTTGTCTCATTAAAGCCCTACCAAACCCATTCCCTCCAATTCACAGGAATTACCCCATCCTTAAGCGCTTTCATCACCATCGCCCGGTGCGCGTGACTACTCCTCAAACAGTGGCATCGCCGACATAAAGTCCTCAAATTATCAAGACAGTTACTCCCCCCTTGCGAAAGCTCCTGCACATGGTCAATATGTGCCGATCTCAACGACAATGACCAATGCCCCACATCCTGACAATAAGGTCCCTGACACCGTCCTTGGTCCCTCAGCCACACCCGCCGTCGCGTCACCCGCCAAATCGCAGAAGGTTGCCGTCTCACCTGCACCATAAAAATCCCTGTCCTACCGTGCCTCGCTAAACCCCGCCTAGCCTATCCCTGCCGGAGCCCGTAGTGCCCCACCTTGAAACCGACACACCTTACGACGTGTCGGCATACTCAAACCGCTGAATCACAAACCGCCCAAAACCAATGCTACGACCATCTCCCAGCCCTACCAATGTCCCCGCATCCAGACAAATCGCCTCCATCACTTGCGTCGCTACAATTGTCCGATCCCACAGCATCTGAAACTCACAGCACCAGCCCGGAACCGTCGCTACCCGATAGCGCACATTCCGTCCCCCACTACCAGGATTCTTAACTGCCGACACATCCACATACACGTTTGGCCGCTCGCAGAGCTGATACTGCTCTATCAGCTCTGGCTCATCTGGCACAAATCGATCTCGAATCAGAACAACCGGATCTTGAATTTGTAAGGTTGCCACCACATCTCGTTGCGTCTGACGTTTACGCGTCGTCAAATAAGCAGCATCCCTCAAACAACTGAAGAAGTAGTTCCCCGGCAAATACAGCTGCCGCTCAGATGTCATCAACACCGTCTTCTTCCACTCTTCCGGGTCATTACCCGCCACCCCAGTCCGCTCCCGTTTTTTTAGTGGGATCGCATCCGGCGTGAAATGATGCTGTAGAAGAGGGCGCGTACCCTCAATAGCCACCGTTGCAAAAACGATATTGTTACCCATTGCCGACTCGTAACGTGCTGAAATCATTCAACCGCTTGAGCCAGCACAACACCAAGCAAACCCTGTCACTGTGACAAAACTAGGAACGCTCAACAGGCCCGCAATAAATTTCCACCAAACGTGGCGATACCACCTGAGCATGCTGCCAAAGCCGATGCACAACCGCTAATCGACGACACTGGGCCAGGGTTGGTTCACGGCGAGAAGCCCCCTGAATAAACCAGTGCTCAACGGTAGAGCGAGAACAGCCCACAAGCTTAGCCAATTCCAGGTATGACACCTCCCAATACTGTAGAAACTGAGCAGGACTGAGCGGCGGGGGGCAATCTGTGTAGCGTTGAAATAGCGCCCACTGCTCCGACGATGGATAGCGAGCTGTCATGCTGGATGCCACTGCTCTAAGTCAACCTCAAGAGCCATATCCTGAGTACAGATACCGTGCGAGGGACTCTGCGCATCCAACAGCACCAAGTAGTAGATCCCGCTCACCTGATTGTGATCACCCTCAGTGTAGAAAATGCCTACAATCTGGCCAAAATCTGGTTCAGTAACGACGGCCCATCGCACGGATTCACCCAACTGGAAGCGTGGTTTCGGTAAGACAGTCGGTAAGCTCTGGACAGCAGGAAAGTCGGTCAGTTCCAATTTCAGTATCTTGAGCAATCATTCCAGCTTTACGCTACCTAGCAGGTTGTCAATCAGACAAGAAAGTCTTGCCAAATGGCAAACTATTTTTCAGAGGCTCTACGCCGATTCTGATGATACATTTCCCTGAGTTTCTGCAGATATTCAGGTTCCGTCTCGACCGTAGTCCAAATATGATGAGCTAGTGCGAGCCGCTGCTCATGCTTTTCGCTGGGCATTCGCCTGTGCTCCCCTTGAGAGAACCAATGATTCACCGTGGTAAGAGAGCAATCACAGATGTAAGCAAGCTCTTCCCGCGAGACATTCCAAAACTGCAGAAACTCCTCAAGCGCCATTTGCCGTTCACCGCTGGGATGAAGATATGTATCTAGCGCTTCCCAGTGTCCTTCAAGGGGATATTTTGGAGCAATAGTCATGGTCAGTCTACTTGTCACCGTGACAATTATTTTCTGTATGATACTGCCAACCTCAATAACGCTAATTCCTAAAATTTTCGTTCTGGAGGCTTTGATGCCATGTCAGCCGACTACTTCACGATTCGCTGCGCATTAACTGCCAGCCAAGAGACACGTAGGCATCTGTGGACATTGATGCAGCCCTACACATTGCTGGTCAATGATCTGCTAGAGCTAATCCCGCAGCAGCCTGAGTTCAGCCAGTGGCGACAGCAGGGGTACATTCCAAACAGTAAAGCCATCAAACCTTTACATGATGCTCTGAAGCACCAGCCAGCCTACGCTCATCTGCCCGGTCGCTTTCATGACTCTGCCAAAAGGCTGACCTCTGAAATCTACGCCTCCTGGCTGGCGTCGCATCGCAAACGTCTAGCACAAATCATCGGCAAACAGCGATGGATACAAGCGGTTGAAACAGAGCTTGAACTGGCAAAGGTCCATCTCGTCAGTCTGGATGACATTCGTCAAAACGCCCAAAACGCACTCTCTAAAGCGAGGAAAAAACTATCACAGCAGAAGCCTAAAGATGATTCAATCCATTTAGAACGAGAATTGCTGGGCATTCTATTGGAGATGCACGAAGCCACCAAAAGCCCATTGAGGAAACGTGCTATCAACCATCTATTGGTTAACAAACTGGAAGTCCCAGCACAGGAAATTAATCTCCGCACACTCCAGGAACTCCTTGAAGCAAAGAAGATTGAGGTGCAGCGCCTGGAGGTTCAAATCCAAAGCCAACTTCCTAAAGGCCGAGACCCTACAGGCCAGCGGCATCTCCAAATGCTACTGGATACTGTCATGCTTCCTGAGGAAACCAACCCTGACGAAGTGGATGAGGCTACTGTTGAAGAACAACTGACCCAACAACAGCAAATGCCGCTTTGGAATGAGCTTCCTTATCCGGTAAGTTACTCAGGCTCCGGTGAATTCTACTGGAAACAAAACAGCGACAAAATTTCAGTGAGCTTTAAGGGCCTGTCAAATTATGAATTTGTCGTAAATTGCGATCGCCGCCAACTGCCTATCTTTAAGCAGTTTGTTGCTGACTATCAAACTAATCGCTCAAGATCCCAAGAAGAACAGTTTTCTGGAGCACTTTTCACTCTAAGGTCAGTTCAACTACTCTGGCTACCAGACAAGCGGCTAAAGCACCGCAACAAACTTAATCGTAAGAAAGGGAAGCCTGAATATACTGACCCATGGGATACTCACCGCCTCTACCTCCATTGCAGCATTGATAGACGGGCTCTCACAGCTGAAGGGACAGAACAAATCCAGCATGAAGAACAGACTGCTGTTCAACAGATTGTGAGCAAAGCAATCGAGTTACAGAACACATCAAATCTCAGCCCTGATCAGTCTCGGAACTTAAAAAGAAAACAGACCCAACTTCAACGACTACAAAACAACTCTCCACCACCTCGCCCTAGTCAATCAACATATCAAGGTAATCCCCAGCTTGTAATGGGCATCAGCTTTAGCCGTCATGAGCCCGTTACTGTGGCTGTTGCTGACGTGTCATTGGACCAGGTGTTGGAAACCTACAATACCCGAGCCCTTCTCAGACAAGGGCCTCAGAAAAAACTGTGGCGCAATGGAAAACTGAAAATAGTAAGCAAAGATGATGCCGAACGTTATCATCCTAATAAGGGTCAACTCAACACCAGACAGCCTGGCTCTGAAACAAAAGCTAAGCCCTATCGGCTGGTAAATCGAGTGCAACAGCAGTATCAGCAAGATCGTCGACTCAGAGCCAAAGCACAGCAACAGGACCGTTGTTTCCATAAATCATCCGTATCTAAATCCGCATCTAATCTCAGCCTTTATCTCAACCGTTTGATCGCAGCAAAGCTAGTTGAACTCGCGTGCGATCGCCAAGTCGCAACAATAGTAGTGCCAAAATTGGAGGGTATACGAGAGAGCGTCGAGAGCGACATTCAAGCCAGCGCAACCCGCAAGTACCCGAACGATAAAAATCGGCAGAAACAATACCGAAAAGAGTATCGAGCTAGCTTCCATGCTTGGCCCTATCAAGAATTAGCCGCTTGTATCCAGGCATGTGCCCGTAAGCATGGGCTTAAAGTCGTAATTGCCAAACAACTGTCATCTGTCAGTTTGGTTGAAAAATCTGCAAAGATGGCATTGTCTCAACGACAAGTTGAAGCTGCGTAACAAAGAGAAAAACTTTGAACCTAGAAAATTTAATATTGACTCAATAGCGCGCTGGATTCCTTGAGAACCAGTGATAAGTGTGGGGCAGTTTAAGTTCTTTCCGCTCCGAGTAGTTGTCTGCTTCCGCTGTAGAACTTGTTTTACAGCTATGGTGCAGGGTCGCGCCTAGCATCAAGGGAGCTATGTTTTTGTGACATGGTTCACGCCATAGTCATAAGGATACAGGTATACGTGGCGTGGCAGCTACTGAATCGCCTCCGAGCAAGGAGGAGTCTTCTCATTTTTTGGCAAACCTCCAGCGAGATTGACTTTTCTAGGAGGTTTGCCAAAATTTCAAACCCAATCACTGAGAGCTTTTCATCACATCCGAACAACAATACTTATCAGAATCAAGAAATTTTTGATGCTGCTGAACAAGCTTTGCCAGAAGTCGAGTTTGAGATACTATCGTGTATGGTTTGAGCTGGCAGACCTGCCAATAGTCTATTGGAGGAGAGGGACTGAAAGAAGCCAGAGAGTCACGTCGAAAGCGCAAGTCGTGTCTTGCCAATAGCCTTATTGGAGGTAGAGGAGCTGAAAGTAATCCCTTACTCCAAGGCTTGAATGAAGACTTAGCAACAGCCTATTGGGGTTAGAGAGACTGATAATCTAAACCCCTACTATCTTGGACCATGTCTTTATAGGTTCACTAAAAACACTCTAAGTGTAGAGCACTAAGTAAAGGCCGTTTTAACTGAATCAAAGAATTACTAATTGTGAATATTGAGCGGACTGAAAGAAACCTTAGCCTTCCAACATGAACGGTGATCAGATGCCGTATTTGGACATTAATTCCTTAAAACTGGGAAAAAGCAAGTCAATTTTTTTACGAAGACCTCAATTCCCCATAGATTCGTGGGAATGGACATTAATTCCTTAAAACGGACAAATAGCTCTTTAATGTACATTAATAAAGCGGGTGGGGGGAATCGAACCCCCATCATTAGCTTGGAAGGCTAGGGTTTTACCACTAAACTACACCCGCAAGGTGAGCAACTAATTGAGCTAAACTCAACTAGCTTTGCTAGGTTAGCACAGTTTGCCGTGGAACAGCCGGATAAGATACAGAGTTTTTAACTCCTACTAAACCGTAAGCGTAACTGCAGGCGATCTGTTGCCACAGCTTCTTCCTCGCCAATATTGGTCAGACGTATAGCAGGGGTAAAACGAAGAACATTGGGATCGACTAGGGCCGTGCTGAATAGACAGTCAGCTAGAGTCAGATCCGAGTCTTGGGCATAAATATCTGGCTGCAGCCGTCGGAATGAAGACACTAAGCCATCGGCATCGACCACTACACCCAAATTAATGACATCCCTGGACAAACTGCCTTGACAAGCATGATTACTGGGGATGTCAAACGTGATCGGCATTTGAAAAATCGGAATTGGATATTGATCAATCTGATCACCACCGGAATCTTTGGGGAGTTGGACATCATCAATAACGCTCACTTGAGTTGGCCCAGGACTAGCATTCTCGGAGTGACCACCTGATTCATCACTGGCGGGTACACCGCTATCTATGGCAGGCTGATTCGCAGCAGGCGGTTGCTGATCAGGGATGGTCTCACGAGAGGGTTTGTTAATGTTTTCTGGCTTGGAGATAGGTTGCTCAGGACGATCTGAGTCTGATGATACAGGTGGTTTTTGTGTGGGAGATTGAGAGCGCTCCACTTGCTGCTCTAATGGCTTAACATCAGCATTTTGACCACCTATAGATGTTGGCGTTTCTGGCTCAGTATTAGAGGGGTTGACTGACGGCGTAGCCGTCACTGCTCCAGCCGTGACTGGCACAGGCGCGGCTGGAGCAGCGGCATCGTCCACCAGTGTGACAGGAATATCAACCGAAGCCGGGGGGGGAGGGTTACTTACCTGGATCATACGTGGCAACCCAAAGCTCAGGGCAATGCCATGCATTAGTAAGGATGCACCCGCTAATGTTGGCCAGGGTACTGCCGGTAGTTTGGTAATGTTGGGGCTAGCCATAGATGCGTCCGAGCTAGCTGCAGGCTCAATGCAACAGATGCAACTGCAGTGTGCGAAGGTAGGTATCCTTCTTAATTTAAAGGTTGCACCGCTTAACTTAGTGACGTTTGGCCCACTTTAACAACTGGAGGCTCTGTTAGAGTACCTCCGTCAAACTGGGGCTTTACTGAATTATCGGTTAGCATCGTTTACCGCAATCAAACTAATCACACTATTATCGTAGGAACCAGGGCATTATGCCGCTATTGGGGCTTGAACCAATTCCTCCTTTGGCAGGAAGCCATGGTCTATGGGCGGCAAGCCGGAGGCGAGAAGGGTTTTGAGCTTAGGAATCTCAGCACTGTTGTAAACTCGAAACTCGCTATGGACCGTTGCACTGGTCTGGCGTACGGCTTGATTAATCACTAAGGAGCCCTGCGGATCAGATTCTGACCGGTGAAAGGTACCGGGTGGAATGCGCAATATTCTTGCATTTTGCTCAAGACGTACGCGGTGAAATGGGTAGTCCCAGTTAAAGTTGACTAAGTAAAATATTCGGCCCCCTGATAGTGCCAAGAGGTTGTCTTCTTGACGAGGGTGTAAATAAAATTGCCAATCGCCTGTTTTCGAACTGTGAGGACTGATGGCAGGACCATTGTGAAAGACTAAATCACGGGCATTGGAGTGAGGAACTGTAATATCAAAAAACTGAACACTGGGTGTGTCCCGAAACTTTTCAAATGAATAGAGTGCAAACATAAGGTGACGTGTGGCTGATCAAGCGTGATGATGGATTAACCTTAACGACGTCTATTTGAAGGATCAAATCGTCCAGCGGTGTGTATGTATGCGTTAACCGAATAGCTTCTATCAATGAACATTTCTCAACTCAGGGTGCTGGTGACCATTGGCCAATGTGGTAGTTTCTCGGATGCGGCTTTGCAGTTGGATATGTCCCAATCAGCGGTTAGTCGTGCGATCGCATCCCTAGAAAACGAACTCAATGTGCCGCTACTTATACGCGGCCGTCTGGGCGCTAAACTCACCTACGTCGGCGAGCGAGTCGTCGCCCACGCGCAACAGATATTAGAACTACGAGAATCCATCGAATACGAAGTAAATCTCGAAAAAGCACTCTACAACAGCCGACTGCGCATTGCCTCTTTTCGCAGTGCAGCCACCCACCTACTGCCACCTAAAATCGCTCAATTTCAACGGACATACCCGCGAGTGGATGTCAGCCTGGACGAATTTGATCCAGCAGGCGTAGAACAAGCACTACGTAACGGCGATGCCGACTTAGGACTGCTACCATTACCCCGCTCAGAAGACTTTACAACCTGGGAGATTATCCGAGATGAGTATGTAGTCCTACTCCCTAAAACAGAAGCTAAAACAGAGGGTCCTGCCACACAACCCATCACCTGGGATGAGCTATCTACTCAATCTTTTATCTTGTTGAACTATGCCGAATGCACCACCGCCGTGAGAGAACATTGGTCACGCTGGCAACAACCTCTCCAGGTGGCTTACAACGTCAAAGAAGATTCCACCATTGTCAGCATGGTCGCCCAGGGATTAGGGGCCGCCATCCTGCCGCGTTTAGCCGCCATGCCCATTCCTGACACAGTAGAAAGCCGATCCTTACCCGTCCCTCTAGAGCGGATCATCGGTGTGGCCATCCTCGCAAATGTTCCCCCATCTCCTGCTGTTACAAGATTCCTGGAAGTTCTTAAAAACTGAGTATCATTCATGCAAATAAAGAATCTAATTGATGCAGGATCCGCATTCCTTCAGAATTCTCACAATGTCATCAAAACAAGACAAAGAATCTCTAATAATTCTTAATCCACAGGAATTTCAGAAAACTGTTGTGTATTATACAGTTAGAAAGATTAAAGTGTTACTTCTGATACCGTTCAAGGAATTTTGAGATTATGGCTCAGCTTACTGTCAGCGAAGTGCTTTCAAAAGTCAGTCATCAGCAGTCCTTACGTCGAGCTGAGCTGAGCCATATTGATTTAGGTGGAGCGGCCTTAGATCGAGGGAACTTTACCCAGGCATATTTACGCCAAGCGAATCTAACCGGAGCTTCCTGCGAGGGTACGGACTTCTCTAAAGCAACTTTAATATTAGCCGTACTCTCAGACGCTTGCTTTGATAAAGCCCGCTTTGATGCTGCTGAGCTAACCCGTGCCCGCTTGGAACGTGGCATTTTCCGAGAGCTGCAGGCCCCTAAAGCAAAGTTTCATGGCGCACATTTGACTGAGGCAGACTTATCGTTTGCCACCTTGACCCAAGCTGATTTATCCAATGCGATCGGGCATCGCACCAAATTTCACTGGGCGAACTTAGTCAGAGCCAAGTTAAACGATGCAGACTTTAGCGAAGCCATCTTTGAAGGGACCAACCTTACCCGTAGCCATTTACATCGGGCAACCTTACGAGGTACCTCGTTCCAAAATGCGGATCTAGAATCAGCCTGCTTGGAAAAGGCAAACCTCAGCGGGGCCAATTTGATCGATGCTAATTTACTCAATGCCAGCTTAGAAAACGCACAACTAGATGGTGCTGTCCTGATCCAGGCCCAAGCAGATTGGGCGACTTTAAATGCCACCAGTTTGATTAAAACCGATTGGGCCGGTGCTTCCATGATGGGGATACAGCTAGAAGGAGCAAATTTAGCGGGTGCTAACTTTGCTGGGGCTAATCTCCAACAGGCCAACTTTGAGAATGCTAACTTGACTGCAGTGGACTTTACTGATAGCGACGTAACGGGAGCCATCTTTACTGATGTTCAGGGCTTGACTAAGGCGCAAGTTATTTGGCTCAACAAAAGCGGAGCTTTAAACGTACCTGGATAGATTCCATAGTTACGGGCAATGACGGTGCAGTTAGGTGGTGAATCATTGTGTCATCTATCTCTCAAGCCAATGGACATAGAACTTTTTTGGCAGAAGTATCATCAAACTGAACGTAATTTTTGCCATTTGCGGCTCACCCAACCTGATTTTTATCAGGCCAATCTGAGTGGGTTAGATTTTAGCTATAGCCATATGCATCAAGCGCGGCTGATCTGGGCTGACGTGAGTGGAGCCCTATTTACAGGCGCAAATCTTCAGCATAGTGTGGGCATCTGGTTACAGGGTCTTTGGACAGATCTAACCCGAGCTGATGTCCGCCAAGCTGATTGGAGCTGTGCCAATTTGACAGCAGCTAAGCTGGAGCATGCCACTTGGTTCGAAAGTAACCTGACTGGAGCCACATTATGTGAGGTCGCTGCTCAGGATGCTAATTTTTCTAAGGCCAAGTGCTGGGGTGCTTGGGCCATCGATGCTGATTTTAGTGGTGCGCTCTTACATCAGACTGATTGGGCCACAGCGAGATTAATTAGAACTCAGTGGGCAGAAGCGGATGCTGCTTGGAGTAATTTCTCACAAGTCATCGCTATGGGCGCAAACTTTGCATCCGCAAATTTAGAAGGTAGCAATTTGAGTCATGCGAATTTTACAGGTGCCTGCTTTAGTAGGGCTGATCTAACCGCCGCTAATCTTAGAGGTAGCTGTCTAAAAAATACCAACTTGCAAAATGCTGATCTGCGTGGGGCAAATTTAACGAATGCGGATTTAACCGGTGCCAACTTAACCGGTGCTAATCTGAGGGGCGCAGATTTAACGAATACAATGTTGACGAATGAGATTGCTTTAGCGGGTAGCCCCTCAATCACGATGCCATGGGTATCTGGCATGCGATCGCGCAGTGCTTAACTGTTGTGACTATCTCTTTTCTAAAAGTCAGGTTTCTCAACCAAGCAGAAGAATGTCAGCGCTGCTGTACAAGCCAGGGTAGCGGCTGCCGAGGCATCACAACCTAAAGCCTGGATGGGAAAGTAGAGGCAAATGGCTAAAACACCTGATAGTCCCATAGGATCTGTCAGAAACTCAAATACTTCCTGGGCAGATTCTAAAAATTCTAATAGTCTGAGAAATCGGTCTAATAGGGTCATAACGTTACCTACCCAAGCAGCTGGTCAAAAACATTAGCGAGGATGGGTTTGGGTACTTTACCCACCCATGTTTTGACCTCGCTATGGTACCCATCTAGTAACGTAAATTGGGGTACGCCAGAGGCACCGTAGTCGGCCACTTGCGCCGCCCACTGTGGATCGTCAATATCTAGCATGACAAAGTTAATGTGATCGCCGTATTGCTGATGTAAGTCGGCAATGGTGGTGGACATGCCCTGACAGGTGGTGCACCAGTCGGCATAGAACTCAATGAATGTGGGCTGGGGGGATGCGATCGCATCCCCATAGGACATCGACTCAGCCGCCATCGTCTTTAAGGTCATCAGCCCCGAAAGAGGGGTAAAACTGCTAGCTGTCTCTACCGGTCGGGTTATCAGTAACGTCACCATCACTGCAGCTACCACCGCAATGATCACTCCGGCCAATTTCATCAATGGAGAAGTGCTAGTAGAGCTACTTGCCATGTCCTTAGGATTAGAAGAAACCATACCTATGCCTTAGCGATAGTAGTAAGCCAGGAACACATGTACCCCTAGCATTAGGATAAAGACACTCACCAAAAATATGTGAGTCGGTAGCCATATGGCCCGCATATTGCGAATCAATGGCCCTTTGGTCACTGCTATATCTTTATTCCCTGGCAGACTAAAGATCTTGCGTGGGGACTCCAAAACTCCTGTCTCTGCTACCACCCCGACCAGAGCAGACAGCGTCACCGCAAAGAATATCCATAAAAACACAGCATTGAAATTTAAACCTGTTGCACCAATCGTATGAATCGCGACAACGGCTAACAAACCTACACCCAAAAAAATATGCAAACTACGCCACAGGATTACAGAACCAGGCAGTTTAAACTTGCCAAGCCATTTCCGTCCGCGTTTGCGCAGCGATAACAACATTTCTAAAACAACAAATGACAGGGCGACATATCCTGTTACCTGCTTATACACTTCTCCACGAATAAACTGATGCAGCTCGATAGAGCGTTCTCGCAGCGCATCGAGATAAATCGGACTCACCACAAAAGGAGCCAGTAGAAAAGCACTCAAGAGCGTCAAGAGGATAAGCGTGGAAAATTTAGGCTTCATTATTCCTAGACAGGAAATAGCAATCGAAAAATAGCAACATTAGAGATAGAGTCATGGGCAATTACCAATAAAACTATCCCTAATGTTTACAAACCTCTCTTAAAAACTAGCGAAACTAGCTCGAACTAATTGAGGAGAGAAAAGAGCCGTACTTAACATCATCCTAAGCAGCAGGCATACTTTCAACAGGGATATTGATCACAACACCGCCCATGACTTCACCCATCTCAAACTGTTTATCAGGATAGCGCTCTAGGTGAACTGGGTGGGTATTATGGCAACTTACACAAGCTTCAGCAACCGCTTTGTCAGGATACATAGCGGAGAAATAGGCTTGCCCCCCCACTTCCTGATAGTCCTTGTAAGGTTCACCCGAAGCAACCATGGCATCTAGTGCAGTTTGCTCAAATTCACTCTTAGGACCATGGTTGTCATTAATAAACCAAGGGGAAATTAAACCATAGGTAAATAGGCCTGATTCATTCGCAATCTCGTAACCTAAACGGAACATCTGAGCCGGAAGAGGAATACCATCGGTTTGCTGCCAACCTTCGGTAGACTCAACATTCAACACACCTTTTTCTTTTTCCTTCCCTTCAAGTTTTTTGACACGACTAACAACATGCTTGGTGTAAGCAGTACGATCAGCCGCTAACACCGTATGAATGTAGTCAGCAACAAGATCAGGGGAAATACTGGGTCCAGTAGCCGTGGCTACAGCAGAAGTAGAACCACCACCGCTACAGGCAACAGCTGTAAAGCAAACGGCAGCAGCTAAACCTAATAATGCGATCATTCTAGCGCGCATGCGCTGCATCCAATTTGTCAACATTTAAGTTATCTCCTGGTACATCCAGAGCGTTATTCACACAGAGAGTCCTGAATAATGAAAATTATTCAGAGGTATTGCCCGTCCTCCGCTGTTCAGCAGCCTTCATCAGATCGAAAGACTGCAACTCTAGCGTTGGAGGCCGGTCAAAATTGGCTTCGACCAGCTCAGGGTCGAAAATACTGTTGTAGCTATACTCAATGCCGTGGCAGTTCATACACACATCACCCACCATGCGATCCTGCGGCTTGAGATTATAGGTATTGTTATGGTTTACATGTACAAGGGTGTCATCAAATTCAGCAACGACACGAGGTAGGTGGCAAGTCGCACAGCTGACAGCACCAGCCCCCGGACGTGGCAACTCATTGCTTGCTGCAAACAACTCAGCATGCTTGGAATTTTGATAGTTGAGAGAATGGTTATCGTTATGACAAGTCAGACAAGCATCTACAGATGCCTCAACGGTATTGACCGAATGCACATCATGGCAGGCATTACAGTTCATCTGATGCTGCATAGCATCTTGCCTCATGGGCAATCTGGCCATAGCAGGGGTTAGGGGCGCATCCCCTTCCAACAGACGAATACCGTGCTTACTCAACAAAAAGGTATCTACCGCCTGTTCATGGCAAGATTGACACGTTTCATGGTTGGGTTCGGCCAAAAACTCTTTTGTTTCTTTACTTTGGTGACAGCTGGCACAGTTAATATCATTGAGTGCATGGACACTAGTCTGCCACTGCGTTGTGATATCGCTCAGCTCCTCTTGGGTGCTAGCCTTAGCAGTTCGACTTGTTCCCAAGACAAGCATCACACATAACGCCACCAAAACCAGGGACCGTAGCCATGGGTTAATAACTAGACGCATCATGAACCACCTCCCAAAAATTCCTTCTGGAGATCTGGGGTAGGTGCCGTTTCCAGTGACGTGGCCACGACCCGATCGGGTACTTCCTGAACAGGCAGCATTGAGGGAGCCCCCATGTTCTGACGCAAGAATCCCGTGGATATGGTGCGATGATCATGATAGTTATGACAACCAGCAGTCCAACATCCATCAGCCGCAAATCCTTCATGACTCTTGAGCTGCGTAAGAGTTAACTCCTCATGGCACGCCATACATAAATCTGGCTGTAGATTTACACCCCGATCGAACATATGCACATGTTCGTTATGACAGGCGGTGCAGGTGAGAACATCAACTCTTTCACGATACTCCGCCCAACGCGGATCGCGAAACTTTTTAGTGCCATGCACATCGTCAACCAACTCGGCTTGATGACAGCGGGTACAGTTCTCATTGCTAACCGGCTTAAATCCTTCATGACAAGAGGCACATGAAGCTTCAAATACATGGTGTCCCTCAGAGGTTTCACCGGGCAAAAAGACCTGCTTTTGATCCAGGGCAAAGGCTGCCGACACCCACATCAACAAGAGAACAAGCGCTAAGACAATGCCTGTCCTTAGCGACAATAATCTACCCAGTCGTTGCTTGAAAGAGCGTGCCATCTGATCCTTAAGCAACCATCACTAAAGCAAAATCATCATGAGTACAACAAGCACCGCTGCACCGCCACCAATGATGCCAGCTGTTGCTCCTGTCCCAATACCTTCAGGCGGTTCAACAATCGTAGGCGCTGTTTCAAGCTGAATATCTTGCTGATCATACTCAGCTCCCTCAAGCATCAGCTCAGTGATTGCTCCATAGGCGTCAACCCAAGCCTGTTTGACATCAGCAGTCCAAGCAGACCCAGCATATTGTTCAAGTGTTTTGAGCAAACTATTACCCACCAATGGGTAGTGGGCAGGTAGCGCTCCATACTTAACGTGACGAGCCCCCAGACCTTTTAAAGCCTTAGTCAAAACATCAGGCTTACGTAGGTTATCCACCACCATCACAAGACCGCCCTTCAGCATAGTCTTTTGCTTAGCCATATCGGTGTGCTCAAACAGAGGCTTGGCATCGGGATAATCTGTAAACAGATTGTCGTAAAAGGTGGATACTAGAGCGTCAGCCTGGGGAGCCACGAGCGCAAAGCTTTGCTCCAGCAATTCGACATTCAGTCCACTCTCTTCAGGAGGTGCAGCGTTAGTAGGAGCAGGTGTTTCTTCAAGCGCAACTTCTTCTGGAGTATAGTCAGCGCCTTCAAGCATCAGCTCAGTGATTATGCCGTAGGCACCAGCCCAAGATTCCTTGAGTTCAAAGGTCCAAGCATCACCTGCATACTGTTCCAGGGTCTTGAGCAAACTGTTGCCTACGAGGGGATAATGCTCTGGCAAGGCACCATATTTGACATGACGGGCTCCCAATCCTTTAAGCGCATCACTCAGCACGTCCGGCTTCCTAAGGTTCTGAATCACCATGACTAGAGCGCCTTTCAGCATCTGCTTCTGTTTGGTCATATTTGAATGCTCAAACAGGGGCTTAGCCGCCGGATAATCTGTGAATAGATTGTTGTAAAAGCTATCAACAAACTCGTCAGCCTTGGGCTTAACGAGTTCGAAACTTTGCTCTAACAACTCAACATTTAAGGACATGCCTACTAGTCTCACTCCAACAAGTTTTTGGCCACAAGCTTTGTTTCAAGAAACCCCAAAATCGTCTTAGGAAGGGAAAACGCCTAAGTATAGCGAGACACCGCAACAAATAACGAAAATTTGATGGTTCAAAATTACATCCACCACAATTGCTCCAGACAATTGAGGATGTCAACAACAAATCAGGGCATATAAAACCGAACTATCAGTAGTGATAAGTCTCACTTATGAGGGATCGGGAACTACCCATGACAAGTATTAAGGTATTGCGATCGCAACTATTTTTTTGTGGCGCCAGATACCAAAACAACAATTTTATTCACTTGCCGCATTTAACAATTGCAATAAATGAATCGATCTTATTGCTAATAAATAAAATTCCGCTCCCAAGAATTCAGCCATTATCAATAGACCCCAAATCTATTGGTACATAGGCTATTAGGCTTTTGATCGACTGGCTAATAGCGCCGGTTTGTATCTTAAAACATCAGGAAAATAATGACTGAATTGCACTTATTGCGGTACTTGGATTCGCTTTTTGCATAATTCTAAGGTGCTAAATCATAAATACAGATTTTCTGTACCCATGTATACAAACAAGACCTGAGTTCACAGTAAAGATAAACAGATATTGTCGGCTGACTGGCATTGTTATTCACCACTGTGCGGCTGCCACTTCAACAACTCCTTGCTTATGACTTCTGCAGTGATCCAATTTATCGGCTCCATTCGGCTGGCGGTTCCTCTCCTGATAGTCATCGGTTCAATCTTGATAGGAGCCACATTTTACGAAGCAGAAGTTGGATCGTCAGTTGTCCAGCAAGAGATTTACAAGAGTCCCTGGTTTGGGGCTTTAATGTTTTTTCTAGCCGTGAATCTTAGTGTCTCCACATTGCTACGCTATCCCTGGAAAGGTGCTCGCAAAGTCGGATTTGCCATCGCTCACTGGGGCTTAGTCGTGATCATTGCGGGGTCAGCAGCTGTTATTCACCTCAGCGTGGAAGGCATGCTGTTAGCCCGCACTGACGGTGGTCCCGTTAGCACGTTGCGGGTGGAAGGGGATTTTTTAGAAATTGCGACATCAGACCAGGTCATTGAACAGGCCTCTCTATTCATTAAAGATGATGGAACTGTTGTACCTAATCAGTTAGGTCAGTTATCCCTTTTGGGTTATACCAACCATGCTATCAAGACCGTCCATTTTACAGAAGGTGCTACGGTTCCTAACTCTGCCGTCAAGCTTTCCTTGCATAGTGACCGCATGGGTCAAACCTTGGAACGCTGGTTAGCCATTGCCCCAAGGTCCTACAGCAGTATGGATATCGGCCCTGCCGAGTTGCAAATTCAAAAGGTGCACTCTGACCAAGAGCTGCAGCAAGCCTTAACTATTCCTTCCCAAGAGGCAAGTGCGCCATGGGGGACATTAAACTTTTCCCTAGCCAATAAAACACAAGTTATAGATGTTAAATCTGGTTTAAATCAGCCTGTTGTCATAGAAGACATTGAGTGCATTATCAAGGATTTTTGGCCTGATTTTCGTTTAGATGGCAATGGTAAACCTGAGACAGTGACCCAACAGTTGCGCAACCCGGCCTTACAGCTAGAGTTATCCATGGGTGATGTCAGTGAGCGTTGGTTTATCTTTGGTAATCCAGAATTCGAACCAATTCGTACTCAGATATCTGGTGATAGGCCCCTGGATATCAAGTTTAGCTACACGATTTCTGCCAATACTCAGCCAGACGCATTCTTTAGAGTCTTAGTAGATCCTGAGGATAATCTTTACTATGTCGCTAAATCGTCCAAAGGAGTTAAGACGGGGTCGCTAGCTTTAGGGACAGCCGTCACACCAGGCTGGGCAGATTTTTCCATCACGCTGGATGAGTATATTCCCCAGGCACGGGTGGAGCGCGATGTTGTTCCCCTCCCGGATGGAGCTGAGGGCGGCGAGCCTGCCCTGCAGGTGGCAACGGCAGATGGAGAAATGGCATGGGTGCCCTGGGGAGAGCCGACTACTATTGAGACAACAACGGGCGACTGGTATATAGCCTTTAGCCCAAAACTGATGCAATTGCCCTTTGCCCTTAAGCTTAATGACTTTATCGTCGAACGTAACGAAGGTAGTGAGTCTGTCGCTATGTGGACGAGCTTGGTAACCCTGATGGAGCCGATGACAGGAGAACTGTCAGAGCGTCGAGTCTGGATGAATCATCCAACTTGGTTCAAGGGCTGGAAAATTGCTCAGGCTTCTTGGAATCCAGGGGATTTAGCGCAGTCCACCCTGCAGGTTAAACGCGAACCCTGGTGGGTCACCGGTCTCACGTGGTTAGGATCGCTCATGGTCACTATCGGTGTCGCCACCATGTTTTACGGTCGAGCAGTTGCTAAAAAGCTTAAGTTTATGGGTGAGATCTTAGGTCCTAGCGAACGAGAGGAGAATCTGGAGGAGACGGTGACAGCGATTCCTATTTTGAGCTTTTTCTCTAGTCGTTAGAGAAAATCTTCTAATTTTTGACTTGAATTTTGACTTGAGGGAGTTCGGCCTCTCTATTAATTACTATTCACTGCAGCCAAATCACGCCAATGAAAGTTCTCAAGTTTGCGATTGGGTTATGTCTAGGGTTATTGCTAATTGCGATGCCCATCGGCCAATTCCAGCCGTCTGCGCTGGATAGTTTGGAGACCATGACAGTGCAGCAGGGGGGGCGGAAAAAGCCCTTGGATACGGTTGCCCAGGAAACGGTTGCCAAAATTTATGGGGGAACAACTTATAAACACGATGGCATTGAGGAAAGTTCTCTGGAGACATTTTTGTCCCTATGGCTCAACAATCGTAATTGGAATGAGGAACCCTTTGTCCTGGTCAGCTATCGCCCCCTCAAAGAGTTGGCTGGCTTAGACCTGGAGCAAAAGCATTTCTCCTTTGAGACGTTGATGAAAAATCAACCTCTGGGAGATATCGTGCGCTTGGCCCATCGCAAGCAAATGGATGACGAGGATTTGACACGGGATGAACGGGAGGCCCTGACCATTGAGGACCGGCTGCAGCTGATGCTAAGTATGGTGAATGATAATGCGATCGCAATAGTCCCCCACCCTAATGACATCAAAGGCAAATGGGTTGGCATTACCGAAGCCCAGACTCTTTATGGTGCAGAGTCAGTCGCCCCATTGCTAGCCAGCTTTACCATTATCAAGCAGACCATCCTGTCAGGGACGGACCACCTGCCCATGCTGGCCCCCCTAGCCACATCGCTCAAAGCAGGCTTAGCCAGTCTTAGCCCAGATATCTACCCGACAGGGGGTGTCATGCACCGCGAGGTATTTTTTAACCACTTTCATCCTTTTGCCAAAGCATGGCAACTCTATGCCATTGCTTTTGTGCTCATGCTGATAGCCCTATGGGTGCAGCCCTTTAATCTTTATTGGACGGCCATTGGTACATTTGTTGCGGGTGTCGCGGTACAAGGCTATGGCTTTTGGCTACGGATGCAGATAGCTGGTCGTCCCCCCGTTACCAATATGTACGAGTCCGTCGTCTGGGTTGGCTTTGGGATTGCCGCCATCGCCCTTATGTTTGAGCTGAGCCAGCGATCGAAGTATTACTTACTGGCAGCCGCACCACTGTCTGTGGTGTGTTTGATTTTGGCCGATAGCCTACCGGCAGTGTTGGACCCCAGCATTTCACCCCTGGTCCCTGTACTCCGGGATAACTTCTGGCTTAGTATTCATGTCCCCACGATTGCCCTGAGCTATGCTAGCTTTGCCCTAGCCTTGGGATTGGGCCATGTGGCCTTGGGTAGTTATTTGTTTACCCCCAATGCTCAGGCACGCATCAAACTCCTGTCTCAACTCAATTACCGAGTCCTCCAGGTGGGCATATTGCTACTGACCGCAGGCATTATTCTTGGGGGGATTTGGGCTCACTTTTCCTGGGGGCGTTTTTGGGGTTGGGATCCTAAAGAAACCTGGGCATTAATCGCGCTGCTATGTTACCTGGTGCCTCTCCATGGTCGCTTGGTGGGCTGGATCGGTAACTTTGGCATTAGTGTGGCCAGTGTCGTAGCGTTCAACGCGGTGCTGATGGCTTGGTACGGGGTGAATTTCGTCCTGGGTACCGGATTACACAGCTATGGTTTTGGCACTGGAGGATCCGAGATGATGATTGCCAGTGTTGTCGGTCTGGATTTGTTGTTTGTATTGCTCGCGGTCATGCGTCACCGGGGTTGGTTAGATCGGTTATTGATAGCTGAGACAGATTCTAGCCCGGTCGTTAGCTCCCATACGTCTGGTCATTAATTATGATGTGAGTTGATTTGAATATCGACTATTCCTCATATTCAGCACTGATACAACAGAGAGAGAGGATTTTTTGCCATGAAACGTCGCGAATTTGGAAATCTAGTAGGGCTGGGGTTAATTGCCACGTCGTTGCCGGTTGCGATCGCAGCCTGTAAATCCGAAGACACCATATCCGATACCCCTGCTGATAGCACCCCAGAAGTTCCAGCAGTAAAAATCGATGAAACCCCTAGAGCAGATGGATTTGCCGCTCTAGGTACCGTTACCGACCTGGATACAAAAGGTTATCTTGGCAAGAAAGGCTTTATCGCAGGTCCCGTCATTGTCATTCGCGACCCAGACAACGCCGACGGTGTGATCGCCCTCAACTCCATGTGCACCCACCAAGGCTGTGGTGTCGAATGGAAAGATAACGCCTTTGCCTGCCCCTGCCATGGATCAAAATTCAATATCGACGGTAGTGTTGCCAACGGCCCCGCCACCGAACCCTTAGCCCCCTATGAAGCCATGATCGACGGTGATTTAGTCCTGGTCAAAGCCATATCCTAATTAACCACTTCTAGGGGCACTCCCTTGTGGATGCCCTTCGATACCGGGTGCTATCAGCCAGGATTTCGTATCAAACCTGTCAGTCACGAAAATCTTGGCAGCAGCATCCCATTTCCCGCAGCCTAAGCCCGGTATTTAGTAATATGGGCCTGACTTGGTTGGGGGTATCACTGTGAAGACTATCGTTCATTGGCTTGATCAGTACGGCCTACGTTCCACACCCAGAAATCAACGCATCTGGTTGACAGCCAGCCTGATAATCGCCATGCTCTACGGCATTCTATTTTGGCGGCTGGCATTTGAACATCCCTACTCGATCCAGGACGATGCTCGGCAACATGTATTTTGGATGTGGCGATATGTGGACCCAAGTCTGTTTCCCAATGACATTATTGCCGACTATTTTCAGTCTGTAGCCCCCGTGGGATATAAAGTCCTATATCGCCTAGGGGCGATATTAGGCATCCATCCGCTGATATTCCATAAGCTGTTACCCCCCATTATCGGCTTGGCGGGCACCGTCTATACTTTCTACCTGGCTTTAGCCATTATTCCAGTTCCCCTAGTCGCTTTTATTAATACCCTAATTCTCAACCAGTCCCTATGGATGTGGGATGAGCTGGCCTCTGGCACACCAAAAGCCTTTAGTGTGTTGCTAATTTTGGCATTGTTGTTCTATATCTCGGAGAGAAAACTTTGGGGATGCGTAGTTGTTATTGGACTACAGGGCCTATTTTATCCACATCTGGTGTTCATTTCAGTCTTGTTATTAGCACTACGAACAGTATGGCCACACAGCGATAGACGAAGCAGTTTGAGATTTTTGATCATTGGCTCCATAGTTGCGACATTGGTCCTTTTACCCTACGTACTCACCACATCGCCCTATGGCCCCGTAGTTACCTTGGAACAAGCCAAAACCATGGCCGAATTTCAACCCGGCGGACGCAATGCTTTTTTCTATGATGCTTGGTCTAGATATTGGCTATTTTCAGGACGCAGTGGGTTATTGCCCCCCAGTGTTCCCACCACCATTTGTCTGTCCCTCTTCTTCCCCCTAATACTATGGCTAAAACTACCACTGCTTAAAAAGGTCACTCGCCATGGTGCATTGATTACGCAACTGGGATTGGCCTCAATCATCCTGTTTTTTCTATCCCATAGCGTCCTGTTCCGGCTGCATTTACCCAGTCGATATAGTCGTCATTCCTTAAAAGTAATTGTGGCTTTAGCCGCCGCTATGGTGATCGTTACATTGCTAGACGCGGGACTACGACGATTGTCTCGTCAACCACAACAGCTATGGCGTCAAACCATTGCCCTAGCAATGGTAGCAGGAACCACTTTGATTACTGTCGGCTATCCTTTATTACTCGATAGCTTTCTGAATTCGGTATATATCGACTCAGATCGCACAGCACTTTACGAATATATCCAGGAACAACCTAAAGACATTCGGATTGCCTCCCTAGCCCATGAATCTGAAAACATTCCTGCGTTTACAGGGCGTTCTGTCATGATCAGCCGTGGCCATAGTTTGGCGTATCACCAGGGATATTACAATCAAATTCGGTCACGGATCCTAGATCTGATCACCGCTCAGTACAGTCCTGAGCTATCGGTACTCAAGTCAATTATTACTGACTATGGCATTGACTTTTGGTTAATTGATGAGCAATCATTCAATCCAGAAGCCATGCCTGGTATGTGGTTACGTCAGTTTGAAACAGCATGGACTACCGCCATTAATCAGATGCAGCAACAGCCTTCAGCATTGCAACAACTGACGCCCACCTGCACAGTAGTTAGCGATCAAGGTAAAACGCTGATCGCAACAGCCTGTGTGCTAGATGCTCAAGAGTAGGCCCCGTTACTCGGTAGCGTCTGACTCCGGTTCACAGTCCTCTGTGAACAGCTCTCCATTGGGCATCGTTGCCCCGCAGAGCTTAGCCTCAGACAGAGCTTCCTCAGAAACGATGGCTCCGGTCAGGTCAGCTCCACGCAGGGCAACATCATTGAGATTTGCGTCCGATAAGTCTGCTCCCATCAGGTTAGCATCGGCTAGAATGGCATCGTCAAAATCAGCCAGGGTAAGAACACTGCCACTCAGGTCAGCGCCTCGCAGATTGGCATAGAGCCGAAAGCGTTGCAATCCCAAAAACGGAATAAATCCGGTGGAGGTAAACTCTGTGAGATCGGCCTCACTCAGGTCCACATTGGTTAGATTGGCACCGGCTAAATGGACACCGCCTAACTCCGCCTTGGACATCACCGCATCCTGCAAATTAGCCAAGGGTAAACTGGCCGCATGTAAATCTACCGATTCCATCATCGCTCCTGACATATCAGCCAGACCTAGCTTGGCCCGGCTCAGATCGGTTTCTGTGAGATTTGCGCCACTCAAGTTGGCACCGACCAAATAGGCCCCCGAGAAATCAACCCCTGCCAGATTAGCTGCCGCTAGATTAGCCCCTTCTAAATTAACTTTCTCTAAATCCAATTCACTCAAATCTACACCGCTCAGATCACAGCGGATACAGGCATCCGTATCAATCAACTGCTGTCTAGGATCGGCAACCGAGAGTTGTGGCGTAGTCAGTGTATTTTGAATAGCACCAATATCGCCTGTTCCTAACTGCTCAAGCAAATAGGCTCCGAATTCTTCTGTTGCTGTAATCCGCAAGATATTACTCCGGTGGTCCTCAGTATCAAGAGACTCCACAAAGCTAATGGCAACCTCCGCAAAATCTTCTTTACCCCGGCCTTCTCTTTCGTCTCCATCTCCCGGAACATAGTCACGTTCAAACCCATCATATTCAGCCTCATCACGCTGAATATAGAGCGTGCCACCCACCAGAAAGGCAGTCGCATCCACCTCACGATCCCAAATTCGTAAAGCCGTGGAAAAAATCTGATCAAAAGGTAGCCGAATCTCTCGGCTGCCTTTTTGATTATCCAAGGGTTCAATAGGATCGCCCTCCTCGGCATACACAACCAGGGTATTGTCTTCGATTAAGAGACGACAGTTCCCGGAGGCGTCCACCTGAGATAAATCGAGACCGCAGTTAACCTGAGTGCCATCTCGATCATCCAGGGGCACAGGCGCTTCAAATCCTTCACATCGAGAATTAAACGGAAAACTGCTACAGAGCTTGTACAGTTCATCCAGACTGAGTTCCTCAGCCTGCACTCCGACCATCGCACTCAGTCCAAGCACCACGGCCAGAGGCACAAGAATGCCTAAACGCGGAAAAAACTGTACAAATCTCATGAAAACACCTCAATGGATTCGATTCCGTATCGAATATAGTTGATGCCATCGAGATCATGCCAGTTTCTATGAATCTAGGTTACTGACCAGTAATGGTACCTGTTAATGGAGAACTAGCACTGGCGTAGGCTTTGATGGGGATACGGCCAGCTAAGTAGGCTAAGCGTCCGGCCTCAGTCGCTAGGCCCATGGCTCTGCCCATTTTGATCGGGTCCTGGGCTTTTGCGATCGCAGTATTAATCAACAACGCATCTGCCCCCAGCTCCATGGACTCCGCCGCTTCACTGGGACTGCCAATGCCCGCATCCACCACCACCGGAATCTTTGCATTCTCCACAATGATCTGGATATTGGCCGCATTGCGCACCCCCTGCCCTGACCCAATGGGAGACCCCAACGGCATCACCGTCGCACACCCTGCTTCTTCAAGATATTTTGCCAAAATTGGATCCGCATTCACATAGGGCAGCACCGCAAATCCCTCTTTTACAAGTTGTTCCGCCGCGCGCAGGGTGCCGATTGGATCAGGCAACAAATATTTGGCATCGGGAATCACTTCTAGTTTGACAAAGTTGTTGTCTTCTTGGCCCAACAATTTAGCCATTTCCCGACCCAGCCGTGCCACTCGAATCGCCTCATCCGCACTGGTACAGCCCGCCGTATTCGGCAACATCCAGATTTTGGTCCAATCAATCGCTTGCGCCAGCCCCTCATGACCAGGGGCATTTGTCTGTACCCGACGCACAGCCACCGTCACAATCTCGCTACCGCTCGCTGCCAAGCTCGACCGCATCGTCTCAAAGTTGTCAAATTTACCTGTTCCCGTCATTAATCGAGATGAAAAAGAGCGCCCAGCAATGACCAGGGCATCGTCGTCAGTAACAGGCGGAGCAGAAAGAGTTTGCATTGTTGTAGGAATGGGAAACGATGTTGGTTGGGTTGAGCTAGCGCAACCCAACGGATCGACAGCAGGAAGAGCAGGGGAGATAGGGGGCGCAGGAGTAGGGTGGTGGGCCATGCCCACCGCATCTCCCGTCCCGATAAACCGCTCCCAATCAAATGCGTCTAACAATGGATCCGGCTGACCCTGAATTGCTTCCACAATCAGCTTTGCCGTCACCGGTGTCAGCAACACACCATTGCGATGATGTCCCGTTGCCAGCGTCAAATTGTTGCATGGACTTGTCCCCAAAATAGGAGCCTCGTCTGGTGTCACTGGACGATATCCCCACCAACATTCCTGCAAGGGAAAATCCGCCAAAGGCGGGTACAATCGCGTCGCCTCATTCAGCAATTGTGCTACCCCCATGGCCGTATTATGGGGAGCAAACCCTACATCCTCATCCGTCGCCCCCAAAATAACCCGGCCATCTTTACGCGGCACAATATAAATATGCTCACCATACAGCACTCGCTTGAGCGCATAGGGAGAATCCGGTGGTGTGAGCAAAGCCACCAGCTGTCCCTTCCGAGGCTTGACAGGGACCGGCAACAAGTCACGTGACCAAGCGCCAGCAGCCAACACATAATGCCCCGCTTGCTGGTGGCCATGGGTAGTGAGAATACCGGTGACATGGTGATTTTGCTGTAAAAAGGCTTCAGCACTCACACCTTCTTGGATATCCACCCCCAACTCTTGGGCCGCTATGCGTAATGCTTTGAGTAAAGCACGGTTATCCGCCTGCCCCTCTTCGGGGTACCAGTAGCCCCCGGTAACATCAGCACTAAGATCGGGCTGGTAGTAATGGACTGCCGCCTGACTCAGCACAGTTGGCGAGGCAGATGCTGAGTCAAAAAGAGGAGTGAGGATACCCGAGGGCCAATAGCCAGTGTCTTGGCCCGTGAGTTCTTCTAATTTGCGACTCCAGTCCGGATAAAGAGCCAGACTCCGCTGGCTCAGCTCTAACATCGATCCCGTCAAGCCTTCGGCACTAGGAGCCAGCATGCCTGCTGCTGCATGTCCTGCCGCAGCTTTAAAATCACGGCTGAGTACGGTAACGTTAGCGCCTTGCTGACGTAGCTCGGTTGCGATCGCAAGCCCAATAATACCGCCGCCCACCACCAGTACATCTGCCTGACCCATAGATTCCTATTAACGACCTCTCTAATAAAACTAGATACACTTACAACGCGCCTACCAAAGGGCTCGGATTGGCTCCGGAGTTTGAGCAGGAGTCGTAGTCGCTGGAGGTGTTGTCGTGGCATTCCCCCCAGTTGTAGTCGGCGGCTGAGTTGTGGGAGCAGGCGCTTCAACCACCCCTCCATCCGTATCATCACCACCCGTTGTATTCGTTGTCGTACCAAAATTGGGGTTAGCACCAATTGTCTGGCGCTGGGGGAAAGTGCCAGCCTTCTCCAATGGCGTCCGAGCACTCACCTCTGTAAACGGATTGTTTTCAGTCCCTGTAGTTTCTGTAGTCTCTGTGGTATTTATCGCTAAAACCGACTTGTCAGTCGTAGGTTTCGCCTGGCCAAAATTTGGTTGACTAGACCCACGATCAGTCCCATCAACCCGAGAAATCACCTGATCAGAGGCACTAGTCCCATAAATCGCCATCAAGGAAATCGCAGCCAGAATGCCACCCAAAATAAACTTATTCATATCTCTATTCCCTCCTGACTACCACCGACTTGCCATTGCTGATTTTACAAAGGAACAGCAACATTCAATTTGTATCATCGCGCAGTTTCTAACAAATGGAGACACCCACGCTAGAAACAGCGATACTAACTCTAACAACTTTGCTCAAATTTGAACTTCCGATTTGCATCTAAGGATCAGGCATTACCAAATTATGTTTTGTCCCTGACCCCAAAATTGATCGTATTTAGTCACAGTAATCTCTCCCAGAACCCTTGTTTGACAGGCTAAACGTAACGGGCGCTCAGGGACATGAGGCGGGAGAGAACGCCGCCCCCGATCTCGCCAATTGGGCGATGACACCTCCCCATCAATCATCACAGCACAGGTACCACAACTACCGAGTCCCCGGCAGTTAATCAATCTTGCCTTGCCGTTATATAACGCAATGTCATTCCCTAATAGCACCCGTCGTAGATTGGCACCTACTTCACATTCAAAGGTTTTTCCTTGAGCAATAACTTTTGGCATGGGAATTATTAAGTTAAGACTTTCAAATTAAAACGTAGATTTCTTTTGATATGACATATTAAAGCGTGCATGAGTAGTTTGATAAATAACAGTTTAAATGCGCAAAATACTGAGGTTTTCCAATCGCGAATATTTCAGATTGCTGATTGAGCCATTACCCCATAGACTGAACGTTCTCATGGCTTTCCTCTAACACACAGAAGTGGGGTGGCATTATATTTCTCAAATAAATCAAAAAAAACTGGAATAACTGGACGTATAAAATGCTGCCAAGCACCTTTAGCTCAAAGAAGTACTGATCCAAACAGATTTTTTATTTTAGGTTGTGGATAGCTTCATCTAAGGTCTAAACTCAGTACACAGGGTCTTTAAATTTCAGTTTATCCAAACGATAAAAAGTAAACAAAGTTAATTTTTTGCAACTCAGCATTTACTACAGGGAGCATCCCTGCCCAATACATTTCCAAGCTTCATTAATTGCATTGTGTTTTCTGTTGCTATGCCTTCCCATACTCAGCTTTGGATTTACGATACGACCCTGCGAGACGGTGCCCAGCGAGAGGGATTATCCCTTTCCGTTGAGGACAAACTCAATATTGCTCGCCGTCTAGATGATTTAGGTATTCCTTTTATTGAAGGAGGATGGCCAGGGGCTAACCCAAAGGATGGACAATTTTTTGCCCAACTACAGCAACAACCCTTACGTCAGGCGGAAATAGTTGCCTTTTGCTCTACCCGACGTCCTAGGTGTCCGGTCGCAGAGGATGTCACCTTAGCCGCAGCGCTAGCCGCCAGAACAAATTGGGTAACTCTGTTTGGAAAATCCTGGGATCTGCACGTCACTGAAAGTCTCAAAACAGATCTCAATGAAAATTTATCGATGATCTATGATTCAGTCGCCTATTTAAGAAAGCAGGGGCGACGGGTCATTTACGATGCAGAACATTGGTTTGATGGTTATTTAAATAATCCAACCTATGCTGTACAGACATTAGAGGCAGCGATTCGAGCGGGGGCTGAGTGGCTGGTGTTATGTGACACTAACGGCGGCATGTTGCCCCATCAAATTACCGACGTTGTGCGGACAGTTAGCCAATGGTTAACCACACTCAACCTGGATAATCTACCTCGGCTAGGCATTCATACCCATAATGATGGAGAAATGGCGGTCGCCAATGCCGTAACTGCGGCGATCGAAGGAGCCACCATGATCCAAGGCACAATCAATGGATATGGTGAGCGGTGTGGCAATGCAAACCTGTGTTCTTTAATTCCCAATTTGCAACTAAAGCTTGGCTATAATTGCCTGCCTGCCCACAAACTAGCCAGCTTGACAGAGACCAGCCGCTATGTCAGCGAAGTCGTTAACCTGGCCCCAGATGACCATGCTCCTTATGTAGGACTATCGGCCTTTGCCCACAAAGGGGGGATCCATGTCAGTGCTGTGGAACGTAATCCTAGTACCTACGAGCATGTTGAACCGGATGCTGTTGGCAATCGCCGTCGTATAGTGATTTCCGATCAAGCCGGGCTGAGCAATGTTATGGCCAAAGCCCGTAGTTTTGGGCTCCAGCTTGATCGGACTAACCCCACCTCGCGACATTTACTCCAAAGGCTTAAGTGCCTGGAAGATGAAGGATATCAGTTTGAAGCAGCAGAGGCCAGTTTTGAATTACTCATGCGAGAGGCTTTGGGGCAGCGTCCTAACATGTTTGATATCCATGGATTCCAGGTCCATTGCGAGCGCATGCCCTATGGGACTGGTACCGTTAATCACTCCCCTGAGTCCCCCGCTAGCAGCTATTCATTGGCCACTGTCAAAATAGCTGTAGATGGCAAAAACTTACTCCATGCCGCTGAAGGCAACGGTCCTGTTGAGGCGCTTGATAACGCACTCCGCAAGGCGCTGGAGCGATTTTATCCAGAATTAGAGCGATTTTATCTAACGGACTACAAGGTGCGCATTCTTGACAGTGCTGCGGGCACTGCTGCTAAAACCAGAGTCCTTGTGGAGTTTAGTGATGGTGAATCTCGTTGGACCACAGTAGGGTTATCTCCCAATATCTTGGAAGCCTCCTATCAAGCAGTGGTTGAAGGTCTAGAATATGGTCTGTTGAAATTGAGATCGCAAGTAAAGGCTAAGCTGGTAGCGTGTCAATCTTGATGCTACTCACCCTTTAAATCATCCTCTCCCATGAATAACTGGACCTGGCAGACCTGGCAGGGTAAATCCTACTTGACCTGCGATCTGATTTCACAACCTCACGGTTTTTTTACATCAGCCTTTGCCCCCCAAAGACCTGAAGCCCTCACTTCGGCCTTAAATCCAGAGGCCGAAGTTTTGAGAACCAAGCAAGTCCATGGCAACGTCGTACTGGCTCCCATAGATATTCGAACCGGCACTAAAACCTTAGTAACTAGTGGGGCCAGTACGACAACAGAAGAGGAGGTTCAGCGTCCCCATGCTGACGGCTGTTTTAGTGATAAAGCGGGCCAAGCCATGTGGGTATGTACCGCAGACTGCACACCTGCATTAATTGCTGACAAGCGCACAGGTCAGGTAGCAGCAGCCCATGCTGGTTGGCGGGGTACAGCCCAAAAGATTGTGCCAGTGGCCATTGCTCAACTCCAGGCCCAAGGATCTCAACTTGAGGATATACAGGTCCTGCTTGGACCTGCAATCGCGGGTGAAGTTTATCAGGTCGGCGAAGATGTGGCCACTGAAATTGGCATGAGTATTGTTGACACCGAGCAGTTTACTGATCCAGCAGCTGTGATCGACCATTTACTCAATCTGGATAATCCTCCCCTGCTACCAGACAAAAAACCTGGCCATGTTCGTCTCGACGTGCGCCGTATCAACGAAATCCAACTGGAGCAGCTAGGTGTATCGGCGGAACAGGTAGCCGCAGCGCCCCACTGTACTTATCAAGAACCCGAGCGGTTTTTCTCCTACCGCCGCACCAAACTCAAGCAAGTACAATGGTCAGGCATTATCAGTACCTAATCCTCTACCTAACTCGATTTTTTTAATTGGATGTAATATCAATTATCCCTAAGCCATCGCAATCAACGCCAACTCCATCTGGTCATCAACCATAGCCTGAATCTCAGCGCGGATATTGGGACCAAAGAATTTTTCGATTTTGCTATGCTTTTCCTGCCAAGTATCCAGAGGCATGTAGGGAGACTCAAACTCCAGTACTAAAGCATAGGCACCATCGCGCAGTTCTTCCCGTAAACCACTGAGTACAGGTCGCTGCTTGTCATTAGGACTCAGACCAAGCCGCTCTAGGGCAATATCCAGATGAGCATCCTGACCGTAACGATAGCGAGTCACATCTTTGCGCACCTGGTTTTGAGTTTGGGTTGCCGTTTTATTTCTGAGGTCAATCACCGTATCACTGGGCTCTTGGCTATAGGGTACCGGCTCTAGCTCAGCCGCTCGTAACGCCGCTCCCCCCAACAAGATTGGGATTCCATAGAAAAACCCCGCCAAGTTTAAGGTAGCCATATCTCTAAAGTAAGCAACAAAGCCAACAATGGTGAGAATAGAGCCGATTGATAGTAAAACACCACCGAGAGGAATTTTGCGTAGCATATGCAGGAATAAAAAAGAAGGTGAGTGGTGAGGTATGGTAATCGAACTAAACCCATAGTAAAGGGATTTGACTTGAGCCCCCGAACAAACCTCCTTTCTGCTCCAGGAATGCCCAAGACCTTGTCTCTGGCATTGATCACCCAAATTTGCTTATTCTGAAGTGTGTAGACGTTGGGAGAAGACAGCACCATGACCCTAGAGATGCTTAAAACGCAAATTGAACAAATTAGAGTAAAACGAAATTCTCTAGTGCAGCTACTAGAGCAGCCTAATCTAGGAACGTTGCGTATCGATGTCAATCAGGCTCTAGAGGAGATGGATGATTTACTCGAAGAATTTGAGCGCGTCTTTCAAGAAAAATCTCAAGCTTAGAAATCCACAGATGTTTAATGGATGTCTGTTTCAGACTGACTAATGTTTAAAACTCTTTTGAAAGTATCTGTCAAATAATCTGCACAATGGCAACTTATTCTGTCGAAATCACCCATCAAGGCACGGTTCAAACCATCGCAGTCGATGGCAAGCAAACTATTTTAGAAGCGGGTCAAGCTGCTGGCATCGACCTCCCCACATCTTGTAGTGCTGGCGTATGCACTACCTGCGCCGCACTGATCACCGCAGGTACCGTCTCCCAGGAAGATGGGATGGGGGTCAGTCAAGAGCTTCAGGACCAAGGCTATGCTCTACTATGTGTCGCTTATCCCACCTCTGACATCAAGCTAGAGACGGAAAAAGAAGACGAAGTTTACCAAGCTCAATTTGGCCAATTTCAAGGATAAACATCCTCGTCCCGTATGTAGTCGTCCCGTATGTAATAGCTGGAGGGTGGGCATAGCCCACCACACTTATCAGTGATAGAGGTGAAAAATAGCACGGCAGATCACAGCCCATCGCTGACCACAAAGTTTGTACAGATGACGGTCGAACTGCAGTCTAGCGGTATCGATCTCAGAAACGAGATTGAAGCCCAACTACAGTCCTACGGTGAGCCCCTGAGATGGGCAATCACATCAGTAGAGGGAATCACGGCCCATATAGAAGCAGTCGTCACAGTGGTGGACCCCCAGCCGCTATGAAGAAACGCCTACACACCACCATGATGATTATCCCTACGGGGGTAGGAGCAGCGATTGGTGGCTATGCTGGTGATGCTTTACCAGTGGCCCGCGCGATCGCAACCATCACTGACCATCTGATCACGCACCCCAACGTTCTGAATGGAGCCCAGCTCTACTGGCCCCTATCCAATGCCTCCTATGTCGAGGGCTATGGTCTGGACCAGTTTGCCGCTGGTCGCTGGCATCTACAGCCAGTCCATCAGAATGCCATTGGGATAGTCTTTGATCAGGCGATTGAAGACGACCTGCGCTGGCGACATCTGCAAGCTGCCGATGCCGCTAGGGCTACGTTAGGACTAGATATTCGCGGCTACGCAACTACCGATGTGCCCTTGGGCGTCAAACTCAAGCAATCCCAAGCTGCCACGTGGGGAACCCTGGAACACCCTGATAGCCTGCTACGAGCTGTAGAGCCTTTACTCCAAGCTGGCTGTAACGCCATTGCCGTGATCGCTCGCTTTCCTGATGATATGGACAGCGAAGCGCTAAACGCCTATCGCCAAGGCAATGGCGTAGATCCTCTCGCAGGAGCAGAAGCCATCATTAGTCATCTAGTCGTGCGGCAGTTCCAAATCCCCTGTGCCCACGCGCCCGCATTAAAACCTTTACCCCTTGATCCAACCATTTCTCCTCGCTCCGCCGCTGAGGAAATTGGCTACACATTTCTACCCTGTGTTTTAGCTGGTCTGAGCAAAGCGCCTCAGTTTAGCTCTACCGCTCATCCCCACAGCATCAGTGCCAGTGATGTGGACGCCTTAGTTGTGCCAGCCAGCACCTTAGGGGGTAGCACTGTCTTGAGTTTGAGTGAAACCCCCACCCAAATCATTGCCGTCCAAGACAACACCACAGCGCTTTCAGTAGAGGCCACCACCCTGACCCTCAATGTGATCACGGTACAGTCCTATTTGGAAGCGATGGGGGTAATCGCAGCCCAGCGGGCAGGGATTGCGCTATCGACCCTGAGGCCTCATATCTCGCCGTTACAATCACTTGTGTAACTAATGCCCCTGTCTCATACGAAATCCTGACTGATAACACCCGGTATCGAAGGGCATCCACAAGGGAGTGCCCCTACAGGATTGTCTATTTTTAATCAGGCTTAATAAATTCGGATTTGGTATAACAACTCGCTCTATCAGGTTTCCATAAAGTTTATTTCAACATTCCTAAGATACATAAGGAAACGGACTAGGCTGAGCCATTCCTTGCTTATGCTAGAAGACTAGCATTAGCCAATTTGATCGTCCTATGTCTATCTTGAGCGCACCGCCCCAGTCACAACTGCAAACGGCGTGCCGAATTGAACAAGATGAAATTATTCCCCTCAATGGCCCCGAGCAGGCTTGGCACATTCGCTCTGGTACCGTTGCCCTATGTCGTACTATTGATGGCATTCGCCGCTGTTTCTTCACGGCCCATGCAGGCGAAGTGATTTTTGGTATCGCCGCCCAGGATAGTGAGATGGTTGCGATCGCAATCGAACCCGTTGTCATTACAGCTATACCGTAACCGCCTGCAACACGCCCGCCATCTCATCATCTGTATTCCAAGCCTGACCATCTAGGGCCATTTGCTCGATCAAGCTCGCCAAGCGTAAAGCCTTGAGCGCTTGCTCACCACCCACAGAGGGTTTACCGCCCACACGAGCACAGTTTACAAAGTGCTCTAGTTCTGCGTGCAGTGGCTCAATGTTGCTAGTGTAGACCTTCTCAATTAACCCATCCTGCCGATAGAGCACTTGACCATAATCAGTCATCGTCTTAGCCGTTGTCTGACGATGAATCAAAATCTCATTATTGAGAAAGTCAGCCTCGGTCAGAGAGCTTTGGCAATGAGCGGCAATGCTGCGAATTTTACGGTGGGTCACCTTACTGGCCGTCAGGGTAGCCACAATACCATTGGCAAATCCTAAGGTAGCCGTCACATAGTCTAAATAGGGAGAATCCCCAGCCCGACTACCACTAGCCGTTAGCTTGACCACTGGAGCTTCTGCCAGTTCTAACAGCAGGTCAATGTCGTGGATCATGAGATCTAGAACCACAGACACATCATTGGCTCGCTGAGAATAGGGACTCATCCGTCGCGCTTCTAGAGCCAGTAATTTTTCAGTTTTTAAAACCTTGTGCAGTTCCTGAAACGAAGGGTTAAACCGCTCAATGTGGCCCACCTGCAGAATACAGTTGGCTTCCGCAGCTGCATTCACCAACGACTCCGCCTCAGTAATACTAGCAGCGATGGGCTTTTCAATCAGCATATGCACGCCTGCCTGCAAACAGGCCATGCCCACCATATGATGAAACCTGGTCGGGACTGCAATACACACTGCATCGACATGCTTGAGGAGCTCATCATAGTCCTCAAAAAAACGGACACCATACTTGCCTGCCGTAGATAACCCACGCTCAACATTGGTATCTGCGATGCCAACAAGCTGTACATCTTTGATCCGACTCAGCACCCGTGCATGATGCTGCCCCATATTGCCAACACCAATCACACCGATGCGGATCAGATCTTCGTGAATATCACTTACGATTTGAGAATCTCGTTGTTGCACGCCAGGGTCCCTCACACCAGAGAGCAATGTACTCCCAAAATGACTTTACTTTCCTTAAAGTCAACCAGATATTACCACAGCACCTATAAATTCTTTGGTTGACTGTAGCCATCTGGTCCATTTACAGCGTTAATTTTTCTGGCGTTGCTGCCCTCGAAAGGTATGAAACTGGGACTGTCGACACAGCCGCCGCAACCGCCAACACATCAGTCCAAATCATTAGCAACGACATTGATGCGGTCTCCTCATCAATGCGCCCCCGCTGTCAAAATTGTGGCGATTTACGGCATCCCAAGATGGCCTATTGTGTCAATTTCAAGGCTGTCTACGAGAGACCCGGCGACGTAATGGCAATTGACGACGTGTAATTTGAATCTGCTCCAATTTCGGACCCTTCACAGTCTTAACAGTAAAAATAAGGTCATCACTATAATTCAACTGCTCTCCCGCCCTAGGGATTTTCTGTAAAGCATGAATCAAAAAGCCTGCCAGCGTTTGGTAATCTTCAGTCGTGGGCAGAGATAGCATGAACTGCTTATTCACCGCATCGATCTCCATCTGCGCTGACACCAAAGCCGAATAGTCATCTAAATAGGCAATATCCCCAGAAATCATTTCATCTTCGTCGCCAATCAGCTCAGCCGTAACATCAGCCCAGGTCACCAACCCCGCAGTGCCACCATAGTTATCCACCACAATCATCATTGAATGGTCTAATCGCTGCATCCGACTGAGCAAATCGCTCAGAGGTAAATCTGTGGGCACCACCCGCGCTGCTTTCATCCAAGGAGCCACCTGGGTTGCCAAGGCGAGCTGCCCCTTTGCGAGGGGCTCCGCCATCGCCTGAAAGTCTAGAATGCCGCTGATATCATCAAGGGAATCACCGAGTAGTGGAAACTGGGAATAACCTGTCTCCACCACCATATTGAGCAAATCTTGCCATACAGCCGTATCATCTAAGGCCACGATTTGAGTCCGGGGCACCATGATATCTTCGACTGTAAAGTCCCTAGTTTCAAAAACGTTATTCAGAATTTCGCGCTCTTCTTGATCAAGGTCGAGGACGGCTGTAGGAGTACTGATGATCATTTGCAACTCATCAGACGTGAGTTGAGCATCAGCCGGACGGCGCTCCTGCAAACCCATCAACTTCAGAAACCCTTGGGTAGAGAGATTTAAGACCCAGACGACGGGTGAAAACAGACGAGCTACCGTCAAACTAACAGGACCTAGCAAGCGGGAAGTTTGTTCTGAATAACTCAGGGCCAAAGACTTGGGCACCAGTTCTCCCAAAACAATTTGGAGGTAGGCGAGCGTCCAAAATGCGACTGCTAGTGAGATCGCATGGGAAACCACCGTCGTTGGCAGGGGCAAATGTCGCAGCCATTGATGCAACAGTAGAGCCATCGTATCCTCACCGATCCAGCCCAAGGCCAGACTTGCCAGGGTAATTCCAATTTGTGTAGTAGGGAGTAGTCGATCAATGCTCTGCTGCAAACTTTGCACAGTTTGAGCCTGAACATCGCCCACCGCAGCCAACTGATCAATACGGGAACGTCGCACCGACACAATAGAAAATTCTGCCGCCACAAAAAAAGCATTCAAAATAATCAGTGCCGCGATCACCAGCAAACGAACCATGATACCTGAAGCACTGATGGGAAAGAACCCATTACTCACGGAGTCTAACCCTTGCACAGCCATGGCCATCCCCCTAAGGGGGTAGGTTTTATGTATTGTTGCATTGTTCGACTAATCAGCAGTATCCAAACCACCTTCAATACGAGCCTTGATATTTTTGAGGATATCTTCTTCATTCAGCAAGACAAAATCGCTCGTTTGAGCTGTCCCTCGACTAGCTGTTGATGCGCTGGCAGGTCGAGTTTCGGGTTGGCGGATACCTGTAAGAGCTTGCCGCCCCAATGAATAGCCCCAAGAAGCGCTAACAATACCAGAGCCAAACATAGCGGCTAGCAATATTAATGTGAATGCAATTGCTGGATTAATTCTCATGGGGTCAGGAGGGGCGGCAATGGGAGTCAATAATTAGCCGGACAAAAATGAGGGATTACTGCTAGTCGGGATGATCGTACCTGCAACCTGCTTGGCATCGGGTACTTTTGGCAGATAGGTCCATCCTTTAAAATCGGCAATGGTACCAATGAAACAGTGTATCTTTAGAAACTAAGCTCAAATATATCAAAAACTATCGCTCCACTCCTTAAAGTAATTGGCTATGGTATAACAAATCTAATGGCCAAATAATATGCCATCAAGCCAGGGTTGGCCGAGCGGATGAGGCAGCGAACTCATAATTCGCCTTAGGCAGGTTCAACTCCTGCACCCTGGATTAAGAAAGCCGGAGTTTGGAAAACTCCGGCTTTCTTCAGTTATCGCCTTGGTAAAGGCTGAAAGTTTAGCTCAGTGCCAACCACACGACTACGGGATTGTGCTCCAGGCATCCGCTGCAGTGAGGTGGTGTAGGGAGTCGGCAAATCAGGTACTCGAATAGTTGCGGTATTACGGGTCTGTAATAGCATCAACTCGTTATAGGCTTCGAGAATGGCATCGCTGTTGCGATCGAGCTCTAACTCAGGAAAAGCGGATCTGCCCGGTACACCTAGACCAAAGTAATGTGCCGTCTGACGAAAGCTACTGCGATCTCTAGAATAGTCGCCGCTCTCGGCAGCACCAATTTCATCCATCGTTTCAAGCACAGTCGGCTCATCAAAGTTGGCCGTCTGGGCATCAGCACGGGATGCCATAGCTGATAAAGTTGCGATCGCAACGGTTGCACCGAGCACTAATCCCTTAAATTTCATGATGGGTTTTACCTCACAATTTGGGGCATATAGTACCCCGATACATAAAAATCGATAAACTGTCTGAGCACTAATCCAGCAGCTGATAACAAAGCTGACAAAATGTTAAGCGAAATTGCTTAACAAAAGTTGGCCTCTATCTTATCTGTTTTGCTAACTTTTGCAACACTTTAGGGTGACTTTCTGCCTAACCTTAAGCCTGGAATGCGTCTAAACCCAGTCCAAACTGTAACCTGTAGTTCCCTCTATAGAAACAATCCAGTTCTGGAAGTGGACAAGGTTTAAATTACCCAATGATTACTTGATATTCACTGCCATGACCCTTATCGATAACCCTTCAATCGCCATCTCTACCGTTAAGCAACAACTACTCGATCTGATTTGCACTGACGCCTACAAAGAAGGCGATTTCGTATTGTCATCAGGTCAGCAAAGTAACTATTACATCAATAGCAAATTAGTCACTCTTCATCCTCAAGGTAGTCAAATGGTAGGCCGTGTGATGCTCACCTACCTGGATGACAGTGTCATCGGCGTCGGTGGACTTACCTTGGGAGCCGATCCGATTGTCACAGCGATCAGTGTTGTCGCTGCCTACGAGGGACGTTCCATTACGCCTTTAATTGTTCGCAAAAAAGCCAAAGGTCACGGAACCCAGGCTTTCATTGAAGGTCCCGTCTTACCAGAGCAGAGTAATGTTGTCATTTTGGAAGATGTTGTCACCACCGGACAGTCTGCTATGAAGGCCATTGTGCGTTTGCGCGAGGCTGGCTATGCCGTTAACCAGGTCATTTCTTTAGTCGATCGGCAACAAGGTGGTGCTGAATACTATGCTCAAGCCAACATCGATTTCAAAGCGGTTTACACCATCAGTGACATCCAAACACGATGGCAAGAACTACAGACAGCTGATCCCGCAATTACGGTTAAAATTAGGAAAAAGTAGCAAAAATCGTCCGGATGATTGAAATCACCCCCAAGGGTACTGGCGATTTCAATGGTGACTCTTAGATTGGAATCATACACCTCGTTTATTAGATTTTCGGTGCAACGAGCACCATAACGAGCCAACGTTTCGTGTAGGAAGATTCTTATGTCTGATCGTCGCCAAGAGTCCTATGCTGTTCGTCTAGAAGCAGCTGAACTCGCTAGAAGCCGCCAGCACCCCACCCATGAGGCGAATGGGGATGAACAGCGCTATGCTCACACCAATTACGCTATGAGCTTTACTAAAGGCTTACAGCACGATGAAAATACCGGACTTATTGCTAATAAAGAAGATTTCGAAGCATTTCGCCAAGCAATTGATGAGGGCTTTATCGATGCTTTCACAGCACAAGTACCCGTATCACCTGAGAAAGAAAGAGCCTGGGAAGCACCTACAGCAGGCGTTGTCTATGAACTCGAAGGCCCAGACCCACAAGCTGTCACTATGGAGCCTGCACCAGCCCTGGGATCCGATGAGTTGGCATATGAAATGGCAGAAGTATATGAATTAGCATTGCTTCGAGATCAACCGCTAACCGACTTCAAAAGTAATACAAGTAATGCAGCAATCACCAGCTCCCTCGGTAGACTAAATGCACTACCTTATACAACTGAAGGTTTTCCTAGTCGACCACGCACTACTGAAGCTGGCAGTATGACTGAGCAAACACTCTTTCGTGGTTCGTCCCCCAAAGTAGAGGTTGGTCCATATGTATCTCAATTTTTATTGATTGGTAATGACCAACCAGGCCATCCCGGTGTTGGGCATGGATTAATTCAATACGGCGCATTACAAATCACTCAAAAAGTACCTATTGCGAAGCCACAAAATTACTTAACTGAAAAAGGAAAGTGGCTAAGTGCGCAAAATGGTGCAAACCTACGTGATAACAAAGAGCTGTTTGACTGCAATGCTCCCCGCCGCTTCATCACATTTCCCAGAGATTTAGCAACTTACGTCCATGATGATGCATTGTATGAGGCATATCTCAATGCTTGCCTTATCTTGCTGTCTATGAAATCCAATGGAGGTGCCCCCTTCGATCCTGGATTTGCTAATCTCTCTGGTGAAGGTAGTTTCTTCATAAATAGTCTGGATACGAGTAACAATAGGGTTACCTCTCAATCGTCTCCACGCTCAGCTGGTGGCTTTGCTCTGTACGGTGGGCCTCATATTTTGACTTTAGTGACTGAAGTTGCAACACGCGCTCTAAAGGCAGTACGTTACCAGAAGTTCAATAATCATATTCGCCTACGCCCAGAAGCTCTCGCCGGAAGAGTCGAGTATGCGTCAATCATTGAGCATCAGTTTAAGCACATTGGCACCCCGTTCTCTGAGCTTGCCGATAGCATTAAACCCACGGTCGATGCTATCCGGACAGCTAATGCATCGAATACAGCTCTCTTACCTATGGCTTTTCAGGAGGGCTCTCCTATGCACCCCTCCTATGGTGCAGGACATGCAACTGTTGCTGGAGCTTGTGTAACGATTTTGAAGGCTTTCTTTGATACTGATGCAGTGTTGGTTCGTCGGAACATCGATGGTTCCTGTAAGGATCTATTTGCAAGCTATCAGCCTCATGACATACCCGTAGAGTATTCACCGAATTCCACAGGCTCTGAGCTAGTTGCAAACACAAAGGGTAATTTCTTGACGCTAGAAGGCGAGTTAAACAAACTTGCAGCCAATATTTCCATTGGTCGTAATATGGCTGGTGTACACTACTACTCCGATTATTTCGATAGCCTGCGTATGGGTGAGCAAATCGCGCTGGGGATTCTAGAAGAGCAGGCTTTGACCTACTCTACAGATCCCTTTGTCCTCTCTGTACCTACGTTTGATGGTGAAGTTGTGAGGATTGGTCGCCGATGACTCGTTTACCCCGTCGTGCATCGAGGGTAAAGCCGCCCCTGCGGGGGCGGGCGTCCACCAGACACTACCATGGAGATTTTGCTCCCATAGCGTCTGTACGTCGTCCCCTAAGATCCTACAATTCTAGGCCTTTAACAAGGCTCTCATGTCCTGAGCAAGAGATCAAATCTCCTGGTAATCCCTCTGGTCCAGAACAACCGCACCCTCATGAACCTAAGCCTAGTCTGTATGCAGACTTAGTTGAGTTTTATAAGAGTTGGGGAAGATTCTTACGAAGCTTAGAAAAACCTTGGCAATGGATATTAGCAATCGCTATTGTTCTTAGTAGTCTCTTGCTGTTGAATCGACTGCTCTAGCCTCTTGTACCAACAAGTCTGATCGCTGCTTCAACAGATATTGCTATCAGCCTTAACCAAAAAAGACGGGTCATCAAGGCCTGTCTTTTTTGGTTTTTACCTGATTCAATTAGCCAGAAGAAACTGGTGTTTAGGCCTTAACCGTAGCTTCCTGAGCCAAGAATTTTTCTAGCTCGCTCAGCTTATCAGCATCAACTTTTGTCTGCATGGGACAGAATTTAGGTCCACACATAGAGCAAAACTCCGCTGTCTTATAAATATCAGCGGGGAGAGTTTCATCGTGATACTCACGGGCTCGCTCAGGATCTAAGGACAGGTCAAACTGCTTATTCCAATCGAAGTTGTAACGGGCATGGGAGAGTTCATCGTCGCGATCGCGAGCCCCTGGACGATGACGAGCAATGTCAGCAGCATGGGCAGCAATCTTATAAGCGATCAAACCATTCCGTACATCTTCTGCGTTGGGTAATCCCAAATGCTCTTTGGGGGTGACATAGCAAAGCATGGAAGTGCCATACCAACCTGCCATGGCAGCACCGATAGCAGACGTAATATGGTCATAGCCAGGGGCAATATCGGTTACTAGCGGGCCAAGTACGTAGAAGGGCGCTTCGGAACACTCTTCCATCTGTTTGCGCACATTGAACTCGATCTGGTCCATGGGCACATGACCAGGACCTTCGACCATGACCTGTACATCATGCTCCCAGGCACGACGGGTCAGATCTCCTAATGTCTTTAGCTCTGCTAGCTGTGCTTCATCGGAGGCATCGTGCAGGCAGCCTGGGCGTAGGGAATCCCCTAAACTAAAGGATACATCGTACTTTTTAAAAACTTCGATGATATCGTCAAAACGGCTGTAGAGAGGGTTTTGCTTGTGGTGATGCAACATCCACTGGGCGATGATGCCACCCCCACGAGACACAATGCCAGTAATACGATTTTTGACCAGGGGGAGATACTCAATCAGCAGTCCAGCATGGATGGTCATATAGTCCACACCCTGTTGAGCATGCTTTTCAATGATGTGTAGAAAATCATCCTCAGAGAGATTTTCGATACTGCCGTGCACACTCTCCAATGCCTGGTAAATGGGCACTGTACCAATGGGAACAGGAGATGCATTAATAATGGCAGTGCGGATTTCATCTAGGTTGCCACCGCCAGTGGAGAGATCCATGACGGTATCAGCACCGTATTTCACGGCGAGCAGCATCTTGTCTAGCTCTTCGCTAATGTCAGAGGAATTGGGTGATGCGCCAATATTGGCATTAACCTTACATTTGCTGGCAATACCGATGGCCATCGGCTCTAGATTGGGATGATTGATATTGGCCGGAATGATCATCCGTCCCCGAGCCACCTCCTCCTTGATCAAGTCAGTAGGCAGATTCTCTCGCTTAGCCACATAGGCCATTTCCTCAGTAATAATGCCCTGACGTGCATAGTGCATCTGACTGACATTAGTTTGTCCTCGGCGCGAAGCGATCCAGTTAGTTCTCATACTCAAACCAAAAATAGGTGGGATAACAACAAAATGTGACGATTTGGCCATTGAAGCGTTAGGCCCAGGAAATAAGTAGACTAACTCTTCTCAGTACAGGATTAGTACGTTCTGACCCGTAGCTGATCGTAGTTAAAAATTTGAGCAGTGCCATTTTGTTTTGCTAAGGCAGTCCAAACTAATGTGACAACTGTCGATGTAATTAGGGCTGCGGCAAAACTATGGAGCAAGTCTGCACTACCAGGTACTGCTGCAAATAAGGGTGAAAAGTCGGGTTTCTGAAAAAATAGTAATCCAGCAACCATGCCTACCAGAGAGCTCACAAAGGCATTAAGACCACTGAGGTGTCGGCTATAGAGGCCGTACAACATGGGAAACAGGACTGCGGCACAGATTAAATCGGCTACAAAAAATAAGTAGAGCACACTATATCCTTGAGCAGCGATTGCGATCGCAGGCACCCCCACCAGTATCGTTAAAATCCGCGATACCTTCAGTACATTATTGGCGGATGGATCGGGTAATACCCGCATTAAATCCAGGGTAAACACGCTAGCCAGGCCATTGAGCATGGTATCAAGACTACTCATCACCAGGGCCAAGGCCAATACGATCACGGTTATCAAAACCCAGTTGGGCATTGCTAACTGGCTTAACAAACCAAACAACGCCGTCTCACCGATAATGTCAGGCTGAACATCCGCTAAAGGCACTGCCAACAAACCCAGCATGCCCGCAATCAAGATCAGTGGCAAAATTACCACGGCTGATCCGAGAAAGGCCCGACGCACAGTTTGGCTATCACGACAGGCATACACTCGCTGCCAGTTGCCTTGGTTAAAGACTTCTGCTGCGACAATCGCAATGATCAGCGTTGCCCCAAACCGCAGACCACCAATATTGCCCAGGGAGAGTAATTCAGGCTGCCGAGTAGCCACCGCATTAAAGGCCTCTATCCCACCCAAAGCCATTACAATCACTCCAGCACATAGCAATAACAGGGGCACAATCACCACAAACTGCACTACATCAGTCAAGATAGTTGTGCCTAAGCCACCCACTGTGGTGTAGATAAAAACCGCTGTAATCACTATTAGAGCGGTTACACCCAATGGGACATCCGCTACCAGTTGGAGTGCTTTCGCAATCGCCGTTAGCTCCGCTGTGAGGTAAATAAACATGTAAAACACAATCACGGCTTCCACCAACCAATACATGGGGCCGCCAAAGCGATATTTTACATATTCATTGAGGGAATGCCCTTGGGGCATAAGGTGACGTAAACGTGGACCCACAATAAAGAAAAGCGCTACAGCCCCAGCAGAGCCCAGACAGTAGCCCAAAATAGCCGACAATCCCCCAAACGCAGAGCCGGCCTCTTGGGGGCTAAACAAAATCCAGGCCCCCAAAGCCGATGCCGTCACTGTGGCTAGAGCTGACCAGCCACCAACCTGGTTACGGTTGACCATGTAGCCTTCTAAATCAATGCGTTGACGCCCGGCATACAAGACACCAAACAGGGTAAATGCTGCTGCTGTTACCAGGGTCACCAGTAACGCAATTGCTCCTATGGACACAGTCCTTCCTCATATCTTTGGGCAAAACACTAGGAGCAATGAGTTACTTGCTTAAGGACAAATAGTTCATCCTTTTGGATTGCCCACGGATATGATCAGCATTGACAGCAAATCTAAAGCGGTTGGCTTCCCTACGCTGGCATTACCCAGACTCAGGTTCCGAGGGTATGATCTCAGCCCGTCATTACAGGCACCCCTAGCTGTGTAGTTGATACTACCACGGGAATGAACTTAGAGAGATAGTAGCCTGGTAAGGGCCTCTCTTATGAATGCCCTGAGGTACGAGTGGACGGAAAGTAAGGGTAGAAAGGGAGACGGGAAGAACAGAGCGATTACTGTTGGATCACCAGGGACTGAAGCATGAGTTCGGTGAGAGATTGGGTGACTAGACTGTTACCGCTGGGGCTAAGGTGAATGTGATCGCGATAGAGAGCGGCGGAGTTAGGGGTCGCTTGAAACACTGGGAGAAAATCGAGATAGGGAATTTGTTGTTGCGCAACAAATTCATCTACCCGTTTACGGGCAACGATTTCATAGTCTCTCGGGCCATCAAGGACCTCGCGTTTTAGAGGGGTCATGGCCAAGAGAAGGACACCATCATTCGCATCCACATATTTTTTTATCTCTTCAATTGCAATTAGATTTTTGCCAATGCGATCTCCTGTTTCGTTTTGAATCTCTTTTAGACCTGGAATAGGGGGTTGTTTTTTAAATCTATTGGCAATTTCTGCTAGGGCTAATAGAGGCTTTTTATCAGGATAACTACGGTCTTTGCCCACTTGGAGCGAACTAGGTTGAGTACCAAACAGGTCGTCAGTATTGATCACTAACATAACGATTTGTGACTCAAAAGTACTAAATCGTTTTAGATACGCCAGTTCATTGCGAGGTCCCCAAGAGTTGGCAGACGCATTGAGCACTTCCACTGATTGTGGGCCACTGCGTTGGGAAAATTCATTTTCGATGAGGGCCGATAACGTCTCAGACTGATCGGTCCACCAGTTGCCATTCACAATGGAATCCCCAATTAGAAAAATCCGCAGGGTGTCGCTGGGTCGGGATTTTGCAATTGCTTGGGTACGCATTGAATACTGGTTAATCGTAATTCGATTGCCAAAGCGACGCATTTGCTGATCGGGGGCCAGGAGGTAGCCGATCGTGTCATCTGCTACATAGAGGGGAGGATTACCAAAACCAAACAGTAACCGCAGTGCTAACTCCACCAGCAGAAGGGCTAAACACAGGATAAGTAGCCCAAAAATGAAAGTCTTCACGGATTAACCCCGCTGCAATCAATATAAAAATGTACAGGCGTTCCATGGCAACCTCTTCAGGCTACTTTTAGGCTACTGTTCCCACTTCTGCGAAACATCTGCCATGGACAGGGGGGACAAGCCCCAGACTTTATACCTGGCTCAATTCAATCACATTGCCATCTGGGTCGTGGATAAATATAGCAGCCCGACCAGAAGCACTGGACTGTATCGGTACATGGCCATGGGTTAGCCTTTGTTTAGCGGTTTCTAGATCTGCGATCGCAAATGCCAAATGAGGCCGACGACCCCACTTTTCATCCGGCGCAGGTTGCACATAATCACGATCCGCGACGATCAGATGAATTTGAAATGCCCCCAACTGATACCAGGCTCCAGGAAATTTTAGTGTACGTTCAACCTTAGGTAGTCTAAGTAACGTCCCATAAAAGTATTCTGCCGCTGCTAAATTTGAAACATTGATGGCTACATGGAGCGGTGACTGTAACATCTTGACCTATCTCTCAGTCAGCTAGTTTATTGTATCGGTCAATAGCCTGAGGCGTGTATCAAATGTCCTTGATAACTACTGCAACCGTAACTCTCTTCTCAACCTGGGTTTACTAAGAACGTCAGCGATAATCATGTTGGTTGTGGAATCCATTGGTATCCTTAATTAGCCAACAGAACGCTTTTTGTGTATTCCTCTGCAAACTATATGAATACCATTAGTCCATTAAATTCAGGTCCAATTTTGGCTCGGCGCAAGCCACGCCTTCTGGTCGTGGACGATGAGCCAGATAACCTAGATTTGCTTTATCGTACTTTCCGCCGTGAATATCAGGTATTGAGAGCAGAGAGCGGCAGACAGGCATTAGAAGTGCTGGAAGATGATGGTGAAGTCGCTGTGATCATCTCTGACCAGCGCATGCCTGAAATGACGGGCACTGAATTTCTCAGTAAAACAGTACCGGAATTTCCCGACACAGTACGTATTATCCTCACAGGATTTACAGACGTTGAGGATTTAGTCCAAGCCATTAACAATGGCCAAGTCTACCGCTACATTACTAAACCCTGGGAACCCGATACCCTAAGACAGCTCGTCCAACAAGCGGCCAATACCTATGAGCTGCTCAAACAAAGTAATCATGCTCTGTATGTTGCTCAGCATCAGGCTCAGCTCATGAATCGAGTCGCCGAGCTCGGCAATATCGACATAGCAGAAGCCGATGCGCTTCAATTTATCGCCGATGGTTGGGGCCAAATTCTATCCACACGGATATGCGCTATCCAATGTCTTGAAGAAAACAACGTTACGCTAGCAACCTTTGGCGATCTCTGTGGCCAGAACCTTCTGGATAATGCTTTGGTACAAAATGCGATCTCAACTCGCACGATGCAAGTATTACCTGATGTGAGCGCTAGTAACCTCAACGATTCACTGTATCGAATAACCGCTACCCGGTCTCATCTGGTGGTCCCCGTCGTCTTCCATGAGCGACTTCTGGCAGTCGTATCGTTTCATTGGGAACACAGCTACCGTAACTTAGACGATGTCCGCGACATCCTCACAATTCCTACCAATCAAATGGCCCAAGCATTGATCGCCAACCGCTGTCTCTAGGTCACAGGACTGGAGCCAGTCAACACAGGACTAGCAGCAGTATGATAGGAATCGGCTCAGTGCCCTACCCTCATGGGTACTGAGCCCAGTGTCCTTAGGAAAAAACTGATGGCTCAGGCCACCCCCGACGCCCATTATATTCGTGACTTATTTGACCGCATTGCACCGGTCTATGATGATTTGAACCAGTCTCTGAGCTTTGGACTGCATACAGTTTGGAAGCAAATGGCAGTGGACTGGAGTGGTACCCAGTTAGGCATGACGGTCCTGGATGTGTGCTGTGGTAGCGGTGATTTAGCCTTATTACTGGCACGCCAGGTGGGGGCACATGGTCAGGTGACGGGGGCAGATTTTGCGGTGGAACAACTTGCGATCGCTGCCAAGAGAGCTGCAGCCAAAGGCTATACTCCACGCACTAACTGGGTCGAAGCCGATGCCCTAAATTTGCCCTTTGCAGCCAATCACTATGATGCCGCCACCATGGGCTATGGCCTCAGAAACCTGATTGATATTCCTCGAGGCCTGAGAGAACTCCATCGTGTCTTAAAACCCGGAGCAAAAGCAGCTGTTCTAGATTTTCATCGACCTAATTCGATTTTGGTCCAGCAGTTTCAACAATGGTATCTCGATACCATTGTCGTCCCAGCCGCACAGCGCTGCGGCCTGACGGAGGAATATGCCTATATCGGTCCCAGTGTGGATCGATTTCCGATCAGCCGTGAGCAGGTCGAACTTGCCCATCAAGCAGGTTTTAGCAAGGCAGTTCACTACCCTCTGGCCGGTGGCATGATGGGTGTCCTGGTAGCTCAGAAATGAGTACGATTTCCCCCGTTCTCTTAGTATTACCACCGGTTGCCGGTGGCATCATTGGTTATTTCACCAATGATCTCGCCATCAAAATGTTGTTTCGGCCCTATCGGCCACTTTATTTGTTCGGTCACCAGCTACCATTTACGCCAGGACTTATTCCTAGCAATCAAAGCCGATTGGCTAAGCGCATCGCTGATACCATCATGGGGTCACTACTCACCCCAGAAGAGCTACAGCGCCTTGCCAAACGACTGCTCAAAACTGAACGAATGCAGGCAGCCATTCGCTGGCTCCTAGATCTGGCACTGACCCAAACCCAAAGCTCCAATCAAGACAAAACAGCCCAAATCCTCGGCAATATTCTGCAAGATATGCTGGGTCAATCTCTACCTAAGATGCTGAGAGTATGGGCTAAAGACGAGAATTTTTTAGCTGACCAAATTGACCATATTTTTGATCAAGTGCTGCTGGATTTTCGACTCAATGAAAACCAAGCCAAACAGATTGCTATCTGGGTGCGCCAGGGGATTTTACCCCCCGATCGTCTTCGGCGGCTGATCATTGATTTTCTGACCGATCGCAACATCAAAGTCATCGATGAAACACTGCGCGAGAAAACGAGTGGTACCTACTGGGTAGTCGCTAATATTTTTGGTGTCCGCAATGCTTTAACGCGCCTGCGCACCTACTGTTTGGATGAGCCTGACAAATGCAACAACCGCATTTCTGAGCTGATTACGGCATTGCGGGTGGAAAATCGGTTTCAAGAGTGGCTACAGAACTTCTCGCTACAAGAGCTGCCGATCTCAACGGTTCAACAGCTAAGGGCAACATTGGGCCAGACCATCCGCACTTATCTACAAACCGATGGGGTGCCGCTGCTCAAGGGGCTAAGTGACTCAATCGACTGGCACAAGCTCGCCCAGCGGTTACTCAAACGGCTCCAAACTTCATCGGTGGTGATGGATTCCTTAGACACCGCTAGCGAGGAATTGGCCCTAATCCTAGAACGCTATCTAGAAGAAGACTTAGAAAATATTGTCGCCCAAGCCATTCCAATTTTGGATATTGACCAGGTGATTATGGATCGAGTCAAGGCAACATCACCCCGCAATTTAGAAACAGCGATTCAAGGCATCGTTCGCAATGAGCTACAGGCCATTGTCAACTTAGGTGGCATCCTAGGATTCACCATTGGCCTCATGCAGGCAGGTATTTTGTTATTACAGTAGGGACATGGCAGGTAACGCCCCTACACAAAAAATGGGGCACCCACAAAGGGAACCCCTACGGAGATATTTTGGAACATTGTGACAACGCTCTAATCTAAATCAGCCTTAGCCAAATCGGCCCGAGACATAATCGCGAGTGTACTCTTCGCGAGGATTACTAAAGATGACCTGGGTTTCGTCGTACTCAACCAGGTAACCCATTTTGCCGCCAGCTTCAGTCGCCTGGGCATTAAAGAACGCGGTCCTGTCAGATACCCGAGAGGCCTGCTGCATATTGTGAGTAACAATGACAATGGTGTACTGCGACTTGAGATCGTGCATGAGTTCTTCCACTTTTAAGGTGGAGATGGGATCTAGTGCAGAGCAAGGCTCGTCCATCAGGATGACCTCGGGTTCAATTGCGATCGCACGGGCAATACACAGACGCTGCTGCTGACCACCAGACAAACCTAAACCACTATCCTTAAGCTTATCCTTAACCTCGTCCCACAGAGCCGCACCCTTTAGAGAGCGCTCAACCAGCTCATCCATATCACCTTGATAGCCATTAATACGAGCACCAAAAGCAATGTTCTCGTAAATAGACTTAGGGAACGGGTTAGGCTTCTGAAACACCATACCCACACGGCGACGCAATTCTACTGGATCAAAACGCTTGATATCTTCACCATTAAACGAAATATTGCCATCAACGCGAGCGATGGGAATCAAATCATTCATGCGGTTAAAGCAACGTAAAACGGTACTTTTACCACATCCAGAGGGACCAATAAAGGCAACGATTTGATTACGAGGGATATCAAGAAAAACGTCTTTAACCGCCAGGTTAGAGCCGTAATATACTGAGATTTTTTCAGCCTTCAGGGCTACATCAGTCATGGTTTGAGGACGTGTGTCTTGCATAATTTTAGTATTCCTGCTAATACCCAATGTCTAAAAGAGAATGGCTGCAATAGCTACCGTGTTTGCTGGAAACGATTGCGGAAGTAAATAGCGACTGCATTCATCAGCAACAACATGACCATCAGCACAATGATTCCGGATGCTGCGATGCTATGAAACTCAGCTTGAGGACGTCCAACCCAGTTATAGATTTGAATTGGCATTGCTGTAAATGGACTCTGGAGACTGCTCGGCGTCGAACGAATAAACGCAACTGCACCAATAGCAATCAAGGGGGCAGTCTCTCCAATAGCACGAGACAAAGCCAGAATCACACCTGTCAAAACGCCAGGCATAGCGCTAGGTAACACATGACTCCAAACAACCTGCCACTTATTAGCTCCCAAAGCGAACCCAGCCAGACGCATGCTGTTAGGCACTGCTCGAAGCGCTTCTCGGGTAGCTACGATAATTACTGGCAAAATCAGCAATGACAGAGTTAAACCGCCCGAGAGTACACTGTTACCCCCAGTAATCGGCTCCATGATGCGCTTAAAAACAGCGAGACCAAGCAAGCCGTAAATAATAGACGGAACACCGGCCAAATTACCGATGTTAATCTCTACCATTCGTGTGAACCAGTTGTCAGTGGCAAATTCTTCCAGATATATGGCTGCCCCCACACCAATGGGAAAGGACGTTGCCGCCACCACCATCATCAACCATAACGTACCAAACAAAGCTGGCTTGATCCCTGCATTTTCAGGCTTTCGTGACGGGAAGGCAGTGAAAAAATTAGGATTGATAGTTCCTAAACCATCTATCAAAATTGTAAATAAAAGCCAGGCTAATATCAAAACTGACACAATTGTGGCAGCCCAGGCAGCAGTTGCAAACAATTTATCCAGGTTGTAGCGACCGGATAAATTCTGATCAAAATTTCCACTGGCTACGTCTTTTCCTTTGATCCCTTGAGCCGTCATGTCTTTATATTCCTATTCGCACAATTTCACTATCGCTAACCAAACAACTAAAACCAAACTCGTGAGCAGACTCAGCCTTAGTCGTACTTTTGACGAAAACGACGCACAAACCAAAAACTAAAGATATTCAGCGCTAGGGTGATCAAAAATAACACCATACCCACGGCATACAATGTCTCGTAAGCAATGGTGCCATGGGGAGCATCTCCTTTAGTTACCTGCACAATGTAAGCCGTCATCGTCATCACAGGCACAAACGGATTAAAGCCCAAGGTAGGATTTGCACCAGCAGCCAATGTCACAATCATGGTCTCTCCGATAGCCCGTGACATCGCCAAAATAAGCGATGAGACAATTCCAGACAGCGCAGCAGGCAAAACAACAGACCAGACCGTTTCACGCTTAGTAGAACCCAACGCATAGGAACCATCGCGCAGGGACTGAGGTACAGAGTAAATCGCATCCTCACTCAAAGAAGCGATCATTGGCGTAATCATGATCCCCAAAACAATGCCCGCGCTCAACGCGTTAAATCCTTCTACAGGAGGCAGAAACAATTGCAAAAAGGGCGTTACGGTAAGCAGCGCAAAGTAACCATAAACAACCGTCGGTACACCAGCCAAAATCTCCAAAACAGGCTTAAGAATACGGCGCAGCTTAGGGCTGGCATACTCACTTAGACAGATAGCGGCCAATAACCCCAAGGGAAGAGCCACCAAAATCGAAATAAAGGTAATCATCAGCGTGGCGCTAATGAGAACAAAGATCCCAAACTGTTTACTGGCAAACAAAGGTGTCCAACGGCCAGCCGTTAAGAAGTGAATAACACCTTGAATGTAGGAGACGTCCTGACCATCTTTTGAAAGCTCGCCGGGCAGGTCTCCAAAAAAAGAAAGGGCCTCAAAAATCAGTGTCCCGATAATGCCAATAGTGGTCAAAATCGAAATCGCAGCAAATGCGCCACAAATAATTTTGACGATCAACTGAATAGTTTGAGAACGACTACGATTCGGTCGCCAGGTACCTGGGGCAATATCGTTCAGTGGAAGCTCAGCTGTCATGCACAAAGTCCTCAGCGCGGGTTAGGGCTAAACAACGTCCAGGTACCTGCATCACTCTAGGTCAAAATGACCATTTTGGACGTGGACAACGTTCAAATACATCCAACAGAAATAAGTTGCAACTCTCATCTTTGCTGGGAATAAGAGTTGTGGACGCAGAAACAGGCTATGTCAAAATCTCTTAGAAAACTTGTATCAAACAATACTGAATGACTTTATTAAAGAGAGCTGGGAAGAGAGCAAATCTCCCCAGCCGTGATTAACCAATCAGACGGAGATCCTGATCGGATTCAAACTCTACAGGTTAGTAGGATCGGTCCCCAACTTAGCTTCGTCAACACGAGCCTTAGAATTACCCAAGATATCGTCAGGAAGGGCTACATAGCCAGCATCACCAATCAGCTCACCATTGCCAGGATCAAGCATAAAGTCAACAAATGCCTGGACCTGCTCCTTAGTGTCGTAGGCCTCTTTCTTCACGTAGAAGAACAAAGGACGAGACATGGGGTTGTAAGACCCGTTAGCAATAGTTTCAGTAGAAGGCGCAACGCACTCACCATCTTCATTTTGAATCTCAATCGCTTTAAGAGAACCGGAGTTCTCTTCAAAGTAGGCGTAACCAAAGTAACCCAGAGCACCCTCGTCACCAGTTACACCGTTAACGATAACGTTGTCGTCTTCACTAGCAGTGTAATCACCACGACTTGCACCCTCTTCACCATTAACTTCGTCAGTGAAGTAGTCGAACGTACCAGAGTCAGTACCAGGACCATATAGACCCAGTGCCTGATCAGGGAAAGATGCATCCACTTGATTCCAGTTTGAAACGGAACCCTCAGACTCGGGGGACCACATGGTGTTGAGCTGCTCTACAGTCAAGCACTGTGCCCAATCGTTACCTTGATTGGTCACAATTGTCAGACCGTCAAAAGCGATAGGCACTTCGATAAAATCGATACCCGCCTCTTCACAGAGAGCAACCTCTTTATCTTTGATCGGACGAGAAGCGTTAGAGATATCGGTTTCACCAGCGCAAAATTTCTTGAAGCCGCCACCGGAACCAGAAACACCCACAGTTACATTGACACCAGCATTAGCAATGCTAAATTCTTCACTCATTGCTTCTGCAATGGGAAAAACAGTACTAGAGCCATCGATCAGAACGTCACCAGATACACCGCCACCAGAAGCAACTTCAGTACCACCAGCACCAGACGTATCAGCAGTATCAGTTGTAGAGCCACCGCCACAGGCAGCCAGGCTAGTTAATAGAGCCAGCAGAGTTGCTGAGTATGCGTAGCGCATTTTCCGTGCTTTGAATTCCATGATTGCTTAGACTTAACTCCTCACCAAGAATGTCTAAAGACATTCTTGGTGAAAACTACCGAGCTCAGGTAAAGGCTAGGTTAAGAATTTTTTTAAAATGGCACTAACGTAACATGCTTTATTCCACATTTTTGTGTGTTTAACAACGTTCTTAATGTATTAGAGACTACATTCAAAGCCGTTATATAGCTAACCAAACTTATGGTTTCAGATTTACGAATCACACAGCACAGAAAGAAATGCGCATAGATAAATGTCTATGGCAGCTATCGGTGAAATTCAATTCTGTCATCCAGGGTTTCAGGTATCCCTGCGAAGCAAGTACTGTTGCCAAATTTTCAGCCTGGCAACACCAGCTCACTGTTTAACGTTGTCTCGCTGCTATGGCCCCGTAAAAATGGCATCTTCTAGATCTTGACGACTGAGGGAGTACTTAAAGCCACGTTGAATTTCTTCACCACCGTTGTCTATCTCTGAGTAGCGCACAACCAAAGAATCGATCTCTAAAATCAAATCAGCACGCCAGGCAGATTTGGAAATTTCCCAACGGTTGAGTTCAGAGCTGTCCTGCTGACAGCCTTGCTGTTTTAGCCAGAGCTCAATATCGGGCAGGGTATGATTGTATAAAGGGGTATCAGCGGAAGGCAAAGCCATAGTTGTCTAATGGGGATTTGGCGGATGACTGCGGATAACTAATGCTCGGATAACTTAGACACAAAGGAAGACAAGGTAAAATCGCTATCGGCAATACCTAAGATAAATACTAGGACCAAGCAGGCAGCAAAAGTGAGGCCCAGTATAAACAAAGCAAATATTTCCCCTGCTGACAGGGGGCGGTCCGTAGCATCCAAGTAGGTATAGCGAGATTCAAAGGGTTGATCCTTGCGGGAGCCATCCCTGATGTCTCTAGGTGATTGGCTGACATACAAGCGAGAGTATCCAATCTGTTGGTCATAGTTCAACCGCTGTTCTGGATTGCTGAGCACACCATAGGCTTCATTCAGGGCTTGAAATTTGGAAGTTGCGATCGCACTTGACAACTCAGTCGTATCAGGATGATAGAGCTTGCTCAACTCCCGATAGGCGCGACGAATATCCTGGGGCGAAGCCGTTGGCTTTACCCCTAGAAGTTGGTAATGATTTTTGGGACTGTCCTCGGAGCCACTATTTGTCATATTGCCAGCCTATGCCACTGCCTCTAATTCCCTTTGGCAGGGTAGCTCACTATCCAGATCGCGAGTCAGCCTAATCTGAGCCAACGTAAATACGACAGGAATGACGCGAGTATAGTTCGATGCCACGGCTCGCCAACCAAGGTCTACCAAAAACCAAGTCCACAACGCTGGACCAAGACAGGCAAAAATACTACGTACAGCTCCATAACGAGCAGCATTGAGCGCCATGCCTCGCGAGGCTAACTGTAAAGCCGCTTTTCCCTTAACTTGAGCTCCGATAGTAGCGGCACCGCGTAGCGTTTGCTGTGCTACCTGATAACGAGCCAGCTGGAGCGCAAACTGTTTGGCAATTTGCTGCATCAACCAGGGACGAAGCACCGAGCTAATGGCCATAGCGCTGCTGCCTTTGAGGACCAGAGCCATAGGGTTTTGCTGAAGTTGAGGCGATAGCTGCTGAAACTGCTCTGCTTGGGCCAGCTCACTGGTCAACCGTCGCTGCAACTGTTGCTGCTGTGGCGGAGGGAGTCGATGCCAGGTTTTTTCGAGCAGTTGTAAAAAGATTTCAGCCTCTAGATCCAACGTGGAAAGGCTGGCGGTCAGCTTCAGTTTGAGGTGCTGACTCAGCTGTAGCAAAATTTGTCGATAGCTCAGCTGATGGGTTCCCTGCCGCAGAACAGTCAGGCCATCAGCCGCGAGATAGCGTACGCGCGCTTCGATTTGGTCGATACAGTAAGTGAGATCGCAACTTTGTACCACCTGAGGAGAGGGGGTGCACCAATAATCGAAGGGATTAAACTTTGGCCGAAAGAGGGTTTCGGCTAGGGTAGCCAGTTCGTCGTGGGTTGCTAACTCTAACCCCGTCCTGAGTTCATCCACAGGTCGGCTAATCGCTCCAAGCAACAGTATGTAGTTTATTCTACATAGATCCCTGGAGAAAGGGAGGGCGCAAGACCAGGGAAATGGAAGAATGCCCAAGGGATGTCCTGTACCTCCCCTGCCCCCGCTGCCTACTCAATATTTCCCTAGTGAAACTAATGGAATCCTTGGCAAGGTTGGGTGTTGATGCGCTTACCCCAACTACTTTTCTAAACGGACAGCGTACCATTGCCAGGAGACACCAGGGGTGACTTCAAATTCGCAAGCTGTATCGCGCAGATGTCTGGCCTGGTCGTCAACCGACACAAACTTTTGCAAATCTCGAGGGAGTGCATCAGCATATTGCGCCAACATATTCTTAAGCTTGGTCAATAGCTCATCAGGTTCCAAAAAAACTTCCTCACTGCCAGGAACCAGCAGGACAAACATATCTTCGCTATACATCGTGGCATCTGCCATAGTTTAGCCTCAGCTTGAAACAGTCGATTATCCCAATCCTAAAGGCTGATTTGGACAACAAGCTCAACCACGATCTCAATCCAAACTTCATTTGTCAGCATTCGATACCATTTGCTCAACGAATAACCATCCACAAAATAGTAACCAATGCTACTATTGGCATACCCCGTAATTCCGACCGGATTACCGTACAATCAAATCTAACGATTTAATTGGGAATACCAGTGCCAGTCAGCTATTTGACTACAATTGGCCTTGCTAGTTTGTCTTTGAAGTATCCAAACCAGGCTTGAGCGTTTGCTCATATATGGATGGATCTTCGACTCTCGTTTATTCGTTGTTCTGCTATCGACCACTGCATCATGGTTCAAGCTCCGATCTCTTCTGGGAAACCTGTCCAAGCCAATCAAGCTGAGACTCCCCTTGTTAAGAAAGTTTCTAGGCTCGAAGGTATCAAGGAGCGTAGCCAGTTTCTCCGGGAGCCGGTAGCGACAGAGCTAGCTCAAGACACGACCCATTTCACTGAAGACGGTATTCAAATCCTCAAATTTCATGGGTCTTACCAGCAAGACAACCGGGATAATCGGGTCAAGGGCCAGGAGAAGGATTATCGCATGATGCTGCGGACACGCAATCCTGGTGGTCTGGTATCTCCGGAGTTATACCTTACCTTGGATGAGCTGTCCGACACCTATGGCTATGGAAATATTCGAGCCACCACTCGTCAGGCTTTTCAGCTCCACGGCATTCTCAAGAAAGATCTAAAGGCCACCATGGCGGCGATCATTCGCAGTATGGGCTCCACATTGGGAGCCTGCGGCGATCTCAACCGCAATGTGATGGCCGTGCCTGCGCCCATTAAGGACAAACCAGAGTATGTGTATGCGCGAGAATATGCGACTCGCATTGCTGACCTACTCACGCCTCAAACACCGGCTTACTATGAGATTTGGCTCGATGGGGAAAAGGCTGTAAGCGGTGAAGAACATCCAGATGTGGTTGCGGCTCGACAACGTAATGGCAATGGCACCATTGTCCATGACAGTGTGGAACCCATCTACGGCACCCACTACATGCCCCGGAAGTTTAAGTGCTCAGTCACAGTCCCTGGGGATAATTCTGTAGATGCCTATACCCAGGACGTTACCCTCGTGGTTATCGTTGATGAAAATAAGGAGCTGTTGGGCTTTAATGTACTTGCTGGTGGCGGCATGGGGCGTACCCATAATAAAGAGACCACCTTTGCTCGCATCGCTGATGAAATTGGGTACGTCGCTAAGGAAGATATCTACGACCTGATGAAGGCGATTGTGGCCACCCAGCGTGATTATGGTGATCGAGTTCAGCGTCGCCATGCTCGGATGAAGTATCTCATCAATGATTGGGGTGTTGAAAAATTCCGCACTAAGGTCGAGGAGTACTTTGGCAAAAAGCTGAAGCCATATAAAGCCTTACCTGAGTGGAAATTTTACGATTACCTAGGTTGGCACGAACAGGGAGACGGCAAGCTATTCCTCGGCGTGCATATCGAGAATGGACGCATTCATGACAGGGGTGACTTCAAGATTAAATCAGCTCTCAAGGAAATTGAGTTACGCTATCGGCTACCGATCAGTCTGACTAGTAACCAAAGTCTGCTGCTCACCGAGATTGATCCAGCTCATAAGGATGAAATTGATCACATCCTCCGTAGCAATGGTATTGATGCCGAAGATCAAATCAACTTGCTGCATCGCTATTCCATGGCTTGCCCCGCATTGCCCACCTGTGGTCTGGCAGTTACGGAATCAGAACGGGTAATCCCCAGCATTTTGGACCGTATTCAGGCACTCCTCAACAAGCTCGGACTCAAGCAAGAGCACTTTGTCATTCGGATGACTGGCTGTCCTAATGGCTGTGCGCGGCCTTATATGGCCGAACTGGGCTTTGTCGGTAGTGCCCCCAATTCCTATCAACTGTGGTTAGGAGGCTCACCCAATCAAACTCGGTTGGCTCAGCCTTACATGCAAAAAATGAACATTGACGATCTAGAAACCACTCTAGAGCCTATGTTCGCCTTTTTTAAGAAGGGACGTCAGGCATCAGAAAGCTTTGGGGACTTTTGCGATCGCATTGGTTTTGAAGCCATTCGGAACTTCTCTGCGTCCTATGTGCCCGCCAAGAAAGCGGCATCGGGACGTCGTAAGCACCGTGTGGGTATTTCTGGTGATGTGTACTTAAAGCTCAAGGAAGCAGCTACTACCCAAGGTGTGAGCATGGCCCAAATTGCAGAAAGTGCGATCGCAGCTTACCTAAAAGAGTAAAGTAACTAAGGCCATTTCTCTGGGTTCACCCATGGCAAAGTTTCCTAGTACTCCAAATCGCTGCGTTATCGTTGACGGCGAAGAGATTTGGGTTAGCCGCAGTGTGACCGTGCTAGCCATTTTAGTCGTTGTCTGTGACGGTAAGGCCTACGTCCCTTTAAATAAACGCGGACCCGACCTCCCCTCTGAAGTCGGTAAGTGGTGTTTAGCTGGTGGGTATCTAGACTATGACGAAACCATCGGCGGTGCCGTCATCCGCGAAGTTTGGGAGGAACTGGGCTTGGATCTCCCAAGCCTACAAACACATCACAAACTAGTCGGTTCCCTCGATCAGCCCAGTCTCGTCTTTAGTGAGCCCCGGCGCTCTCAAAACGTGACCATGCACTATCCCTTGATGGTGTTTCTCAACGAAGGGACGGACCTCCCCATCCTTAACCCCCAAGTCGGCAAAGGGGAAGTTACCGATGTAGAGTGGTTTCCCCTAGAAGACGCCATGAAAATGGAACTCGCATTTCGTCATCAAGATAGTTTGCAACGCTGTTTAATGAATGAGTTTGCTAAAATTTGGCCACCCTCTCAGCAATCCTCAACCTAATAGACACTTCTGCACCTCCTCCATGGCAAACATCACTAAAAATTCCCAGCAAATCGCTGACGACAAGTATCAGGCATTGAGCAACGTTCATTTCTTCAGCCAATACATGCTGCAGAATCAAGTCCGTGACGAGGTTTTTATGGCCTCCCTGACCACATTCAGGAGCGAACTCCAGCGCATCAAAAAAGTAGCCAAATTACGTCATGCCAATCTTAATTGGTACCTGGCCGAACTCAACGAACTCAAACACCAGTTTGACACCTACGTACGTACATTGAGACAGAAAGGGTTACTTCAGTTCACGCTCCCCATGGAGTTAGCCTTGTTTGCCACTCGGACACAATGGTTTATTCACTATCAAGGCCCCCAGATTCGTCGCGGTTGGCAACAGGCAGCCCCAGGATTTCAGCAAACATATGATCACGAGCCAGGCGATTCTTAGCTGGTGAGTTTATCCTGAATGGAGCTGTATATTCACTAACCCCAGATCAAAATGATCGGGATCAAAATCACCCCCCACTTCATCCCATCGCTCTATATATTGCGGATCCTCTGGATCATCCAAAATTTCCAAAAGACCGTTATAGCCCCAAACCCCACCACAACCTTCTGGTGGGCAGCATAGTTCACCTGTGACGCAGTGAGGATATTGGCCCTGAGGATCAGCCGGTAAAACCATTTCTACCTCAATCGTATGAAACCAACCATCGCGGAGGTCATACACATAGGAAAATCGAGTTAAATCATCCCTGATAATTTCATTGAGCGGGATCTGCAATAAACAGGGTTCAGTATCAGATCGTTGGTGACCAATGCGATAGTGATAGTTCGACAGATTTTGCCAACCCATCACAATCTGAACAATACGATGCAGCTCTTCTAAACTCGTGCCGGCACTGACCAATAACCTGCGCCAAATAGATGGGTCACTATCTGTCAGAGTAATTTTCAATTGATAGATCCGATCATTGGCCATCAAAGAGCGGCTCCATGTTCACCTAGCCAATCTTCACCCAGTTGAATCGTAATATCAGAATCAAGATTGCCCGTACTTTCCACCCGGACCTCACCGATACGCAAAAACTGCTGCAGCCTTGATGCACTAGCACGATCTCCCCGCTGGGCGACAATCCTTGTTTCAGGAATCAGCTCGTTCAAATCATGACCAACAATCACATTGCGATAGCCACTATCGTACAGAGTATCGATCATAGACTGAATAGCAACATCATCCCCCGTACTGTCTTGAATCACCACCCGTAGATAGGATGGGCTGGTGGCTTCCATGAACTGAGCAGATTCTAATCCAAAGTATTGCTCCACCATCGTGTCGATTTGAGCATAGCTCGGCAGCCAATAGCTCAGGGCAAACTCTTCGGGGCTACTAAAATTGCCAGGTAACATCAACATCTGTACATCTGAGCGGTTCGTTTGAGAACCATAGCCTACCAGCGCCACTAACTCTTCTACCGACAGATTGGTATCTACGTGGGACTGAATCACCGATAGAATCTTAGGCAAACGAGCGATGGTAGCAGGATTCAGGGTTTGCTCAATCACAGCCCGCATCATGGTCTGTTGGCGCTGTACCCGACCGATATCGCCATTATCGTCATAGCGAAATCTGAGGAACTGGAGTGCTTGATCGCCATTGAGTTTCTGCTGTCCAGCCTTCAAATTGATATACAGGTGCTGACTATCATCCTGGTACTTCATATCTTTGGGGACATTCACCGTTACCCCACCAAGGGCATCGATCAACTTTTCCACACCTTGAACATTGATCCGTACGTAACGGTCAATCGCTACACCACCTAATAGATCGCTAATCGACTCTGCCGTTAAGGCAGGGCCACCATCCAGATTTGCTTCATTGATCTTGGTCAACACACCGTTCACCAAGGCTCTCGTGTCACGGGGAACAGACATGACTACTAACTGTCCTGTGCGCGGGTTAAACCGCAGCAGTAGCATCGTGTCGGACAGCCCTTCAAAGGAGTTGACTAAAGCGTGATAGCCCAAGTCCTCGGCCCCTGCCACCGGCGTATCCAGGTCCGACGTTAGTACCTTTACACCCAGTAGCAAAATATTGACGGGTCTCGTCAGTCGCGGCAATCGCAGACTACTGGTGGACAGCATGGGCTCACCTTCACTAAATACAGCAGCCTCCTCAGGAGATAGCTGACTTTGTAGCAAGGGTTGACTGTTCATAGAAACAGCTAGCAGCGCCCCCGTCCCCGCTGAAATCGTCGCCACGCTTGCCAAAGCTACGGTGAGCCATGCCCACTTTGGAATTCCAATCCAACCACGCTTCTGACGCTGCTGGGTTACAGTCACTTGCTTTGGATACTGGCGAACCGGTTGCTTTTTACGGGGTGGAATGGACACAGAAGGACCTCAAACCTGGATGATGAGCAAAAATAATGGGCAGTTTAGCAAGAATGTGCTGCCAGTGTAGTAGCTATGAGCCCCGAATGATTGCCCACCATGAAGTCGGCTCCATTAGGAAAGACATAGACATGTCCTAAAGCTATAGGGATATCATGACCCTTCACTTTAGGACATTAACTATAGCTGCTCAGGCCTAACAATTTTTAGCAGCATGTTAGCAATATTTCTCAGAAAAGGTAGATCTTTGCAAAACGCAACACTAGTCCGGCAACCGTCGACTAAGCTGACTGATCCCCGGCAGCCTAGTAGTTTTTCCTCTGGATAAACGCAGCATCAGCCATAAATTAGTCACAAAATAACCAGTCCCGACAAAACCATTGACCAGCCAAAACCGGAGAGTTGCTACCTGCGAAAATTCGCTATGGGCACCGGCACTGAGTAAAACGGTCGCCAACAGCCATCCCATCCCTAATACAACAGCGAGCCGACTTACCTGTTTCAATTGAGTATGAGGCTGTTGAGGGGAGGCGTAAAGAGTCCAGAGAGAAGCAGGCACCCCAAACACGGGCACTAAATTCAAATAGAGGCGTAAGCGTAATAAGGAATTGGGCGACGATGGTTTCACAGACAAAATTCAGCTTTTAACTGGCTAGCAAACTAGAAAGATGCCCCAAAAAGACAAAATAGACGACAATACGCCCTAAAAGCTTAAGTGTTTTAGCGGAGGAATTGGCTTTCTATGAACCAATACTATAATTACGCACTGAGACAAGTTGATGGCTGGATAGAATCACAATGAATCCAATTCTTTTGCAAGCAGGACCGTGGTCTGGCATTCTCGAGAGTGCCGGAAGTACTCTGGCTGATGTGGGCCTCAAGATACTTGGGGCTATTATTCTTTGGATTGTCGGACGATGGTTAATCAAGTTTGCCATTGGCCTCGTAAGTAATAGCCTTAAGAAGTCGACTATTGACCCCACATTAATTGTTTACCTCAAGTCCACCCTTGGTGTTTTACTCAACATCATCTTAGTTGTTGCTATCTTAGGCTTCTTTGGTGTTGAAACCACCTCCTTTGCCGCAATTCTAGCGGCAGGCGGCATCGCCATTGGTGCAGCCTGGAGTGGATTGTTAGCTCACTTTGCAGCAGGAGTGTTCCTAGTCATCTTGCGACCTTTCAAAGTGGGCGACTTTATTACCGCTGGCGGTATTACAGGAACTGTTGAAGAGATTGGTTTGTTTGTTACAACCATCAACACCATGGACAATGTGAAAACATTTGTTGGCAACAACACTATTTTCTCAGATACTATCCAAAACTTTTCGGCTAATCCTTTCCGTCGCGTTGACCTGGTTGCCCAGCTAGATAACACCGTTGATCCCAATGAAGCGATCGCACTCCTCAAAGGTCGCTTAGCAGAGATTCCTAATGTTGCTACAGACCCTGCTCCCGATGTGGAGATTTTGGAATTTACGCCCATGGGTCCTGTTTTAGCCGTACGTCCTTACTGCAACAACAATGATTACTGGCAGGTCTACTTCGACACCAATAAAGTGATCCGTAATAGCTTTGGCCAGGCTGGATTCCCAGCTCCTGCACAACACTTTACTGTGCATCAACAGGCTGCATAAACAACCGGTTTTTCTGAATCGGCTTGCTTATACGAGCTCATAAACTCTTTCTCATGAAAAGGTACTGTAGCATTAGCCTACAGTACCTTTTTTGCGATCACGAAAAATTAAAATTGCTATGATAAATGGTAAGATTATGGGCCAAAAATGCTGGTTTTTTTAAGCATTTTGGTTTGGTAGAACACGGATCACCCTATACTCACAGCGCAGCAAAATGATGCTTGAACAATATCGCAAACATGTAGATCAACGGGCGGCCTTGGGCATTCCTCCCCTACCACTTAATGCTGAGCAAACTGCTAACCTGTGTGAACTCCTCAAAAACCCACCTGAGGGTGAAGCTGAGTTTTTGATGCACTTGCTCTGCGATCGCATCCCCCCTGGTGTAGACCAAGCATCCTACGTCAAAGCATCCTTTCTCACCGCCCTTGCCAAAGGTGAGGCCACCAGCCCCCTGATCTCCTCCTTAAAAGCAGTGAAGCTCCTCGGCACCATGCTCGGAGGTTACAATGTGCAGTCCTTGGTAGACCTCCTCAAATCTGACCATGCAGACCTCGCCGCCGCCGCCACCGAAGCCCTTAAGAAAACACTGCTGATATACGATGCCTTTAACGACGTCATCGAACTTGCCAAGAGTAATGATTACGCCCACCAAGTCGTAGACGCTTGGGCAGCGGCTGAATGGTTCACCAGCAAACCTGAAGTCCCCGAAACAATTGATATCACTATCTTTAAGGTGCCTGGTGAAACCAACACTGACGATCTATCCCCAGCTCCTCACGCCACCAGCCGTCCAGACATCCCCCTTCACGGTCTGGTCATGCTAGAGTCCAGCATGCCCAATGCCCTAGAAACCATTGCTGAACTCAAAACTAAGGGGAACCCAGTTGCCTATGTGGGTGACGTAGTTGGTACCGGCTCCTCCCGAAAATCAGCCATGAACTCCGTCATCTGGCACCTGGGCGACGATATTCCCCATGTCCCCAACAAACGTACAGGTGGTTACATTCTTGGCGGTAAGATTGCCCCCATTTTCTTCAATACAGCCGAAGACTCTGGTGCATTGCCCATCGAATGTGATGTATCCCAGATGGAGACCGGTGACGTCATCACCATCCATATCAGCAAGGGCGAAATCACTAAAAACGGCACCGTCATCTCCACCTTTAGTCTCACCCCCGACACACTGCTGGATGAAGTCAGAGCCGGTGGTCGTATTCCCCTGATGATTGGTCGTGCCCTGACCGACAAAACTCGCGCTGCCTTGGGTCTAGACCCCAGCGATGTATTCGTCAGACCCGCTGCACCAACGGAGACAGACAAAGGCTATACCCTGGCGCAAAAAATGGTGGGTAAAGCCTGTGGTCTGACGGGTGTACGTCCTGGCATGTCCTGTGAGCCCCTGATGACTACTGTAGGGTCCCAAGACACAACCGGTCCCATGACCCGTGACGAGATGAAGGAGCTGGCATGTCTGGGCTTTAGCGCTGGTCTGGTCTTACAAACCTTTTGCCATACAGCCGCCTATCCCAAACCTGTAGATGTAGAGACCCATGCAACGCTACCTGATTTCTTCTCATCGCGTGGTGGTGTCGCCCTACAGCCTGGCGATGGCATCATCCACTCCTGGCTCAACCGCATGCTGATGCCCGATACAGTGGGCACTGGCGGTGACTCCCATACCCGTTTCCCCCTAGGCATCTCATTCCCAGCCGGTTCTGGTCTAGTTGCTTTTGCCGCAGCTATTGGGGCCATGCCCTTAGACATGCCCGAATCTATTCTCGTACGCTTTAAGGGTGAACTCCAGCCCGGCATTACGCTACGGGATATTGTCAATGCCATCCCCTATGTCGCCATTCAAAACGGCCTACTCACCGTCGAGAAGAAAAACAAGAAAAATGTTTTCTCTGGCCGCATCATTGAGATGGAGGGGTTACCTGATTTGAAACTGGAACAAGCCTTTGAGCTTACTGATGCAACGGCAGAGCGTTCTGCAGCAGGCTGTACCATCAAATTGAGCGAAGACACCGTTGCTGAGTATCTGCGCTCAAATGTAGCCCTGATGAAGAATATGATCGCCCGTGGCTATGCCGATGCGCGCACCCTGGCAAGACGTATCGCGGCTATGGAAGATTGGTTGGCGAATCCTAGCCTGATGTCAGCAGACGCTGACGCTGAGTACGCTGAAGTCATTGAAATTGACCTTAACGAGATTAAAGAACCTCTGGTGGCGGCTCCCAATGACCCCGACAATATCAAAGCATTGTCAGAGGTTGTTGACGATAAGGTAGACGAGGTATTTATTGGCTCCTGTATGACCAACATTGGTCACTACCGCGCCTCGGCTAAAGTGCTCGAAGACGCAGGTACCGTAAAAGGTCGTTTATGGATTTGTCCGCCTACGCGTATGGACGAACAACAGCTACGTAAAGAAGGCTACTATGGCACCTTTGCCGCCGCTGGTGCTCGGACTGAAATGCCTGGCTGTTCTCTTTGCATGGGTAATCAAGCCCGTGTAGAAGATGGTGCAACTGTCTTCTCTACATCCACCCGCAACTTTAACAACCGCATGGGTAAAGGGGCGCAGGTTTATCTAGGCTCAGCGGAGCTGGCAGCTGCCTGCGCACTGCTGGGTCGGATTCCAAATATGGATGAGTATTTGGAAATTGTTGCCAAAAAGATTGATCCCTTTGCTGATGAGCTGTACCGTTACCTCAACTTTGACCAAATCAAAGGATTTGAGGATGAGGGTCGTGTAGTCTCTAAGGATGAAGAGGAGAAGATCGAGAAAGAGGCAGTCTCAGCAGGTTAAAAGTGTTGTTGTGAGCAAAGGATTTACCATGGTAAGTCCTTTGCGTTTAACTCAGGAGGATGACAAATGAGTGACGTACTAACCAATCAAACCTGTATTCCTTGTAGTGGGAAAGTCCCACCCGCGAGTGATGCTGAAATTGCAGAGCTACAACCTCAAATACCAGACTGGGAAATCATCTCTGTAGATGGAGTTCCTCAATTACAGCGGGTTTATAACTTTAGCGATTTTCAAACAGCACTAGGCTTTACCAACCAGGTCGGAGCATTAGCTGAAACGGAACAACATCATCCTGCCTTACTCACAGAATGGGGAAAGGTTACTGTGACGTGGTGGACCCATGCGCTGAATGGGTTACATCGCAATGATTTCATCATGGCAGCAAAAACAGACAACATCTCCCAAGGGTTGGCCAGTGATGTTGCGACACCATCCCATCAGACCAACTGAGAGCAAGCTTCAAGCCAAGGCACAACCATCTGCTAAGTTAATTTCTCCCCCCAAAAATACCTAAACAGATGTTCATGTTGCGCTTCATCAACTTGCGCTGTTATTTTTCCACCGGTTCTAGGTAATCTGAGATGGACTATACCTATCCAGTACCTAACTACGGGAGCGTTAGCGATGAAGTACGACATCCGCTACAAGCCAGCGTTTGCCACCCTGTTTATCACCTTGCAGCCAGGGGAACGTATTTTTGCCGAAGCGGGAGCGATGGCGAGCATGGCCGGGCAATTATCGATGAGCACCGGTTTTTTTGGAGGGCTGATTCCAGGGCTGCTCAAAGCTTTTTTCGGTGGCGAATCCCTATTCTTAAATCAATTCGCTAATCGCACAGATAGTCCTCAAGCGCTGGTGCTCACCCAATCTACGGTTGGGGATATTGCCCGTATGGAGCTGAGTGGGAATGAGCTGTGCTTGCAGCCTGGAGCCTATATAGCCCATAGTCCTGGCATCAAGGTACAGATGCAGTGGGCCGGGTTTGCTAGCTGGTTTGCAGGCGAAGGACTGTTCAAATTGAAGCTGAGCGGTCGAGGGCTGGTATTTTTTGGTGCCTATGGCGGCGTCTCTGAAGTTGATGTCAAAGATGAATTTGTAGTGGATAACGGCCATCTAGTGGCCTATGAGCCCGGTATAAAAATGAACATTGGTCTCTCCGGGGGCATGGTCGGCTCAATCACGTCTGGGGAAGGATTTATCAATCGTCTTCAGGGGCGAGGAAAAATATACTTGCAATCGCGCAGTATGGATGGGCTCGTGCGATTCTTGCGGTCAAAGCTGAGATAGTTAAACGCAATTACCCAGAGAACTTTTACCAGAAAACTTTTATGTGAGCCTGAAATTAGGATGAAACTTGAACTTTTACATCAGCCGGATAGTGCGATCGCAAAAATCCTGATGGAACCTCAAGAGGAAATGATCGCCGAAGCTGGGGCCATGGTCGCCATGAGCGGCTTTGTCAACGTTAGCACCACCCTCCGCCAAGGCAAAGGGGGCGGTGTCTTTGGCGGATTAAAACGAATGCTAGCAGGAGAATCGTTGTTTATGAGTGTATTTCGCTCAGGCAACAGCCCTGCAGAACTATACCTCGCACCAAAGCTAATTGGCGATATTCTCCCCTATACCCTCAAGGAGACCGAGCTTGTTGTGCAATCTACCGGTTACATGGCTAGCACTCCTGGCGTAGATATTGATCTAGGCTTTACCGGCTTCAAAAGTCTTTTTTCAGGAGAGTCTCTCTTTTGGTTGACGGTCAGTGGCTCAGGCCTAGTCTTACTCAGTGCATTTGGCGGTATTTATGAAGTGGATGTCGATGGCGACTATGTGGTAGATACGGGCCATATTGTCGCCTTTGAGCGTACCCTTGGCTACAGTATTGCTAAAGCTAACAAAAGCTGGGCCGGAGCATTCTTTGGAGGAGAAGGCCTAGTCTGCCAATTTAGAGGGAGGGGCAAAGTCTTTTGTCAAACCCATAATCCTGGATCGTTTGGGCGCTTAGTAGGCGGGAAGCTGCCCCCGCGTTAAAAGGAGCGAACTCCTACCCTGATGACTAACCACTATCCAGACAATGTAAAACCAATAGTCAACTGATATGAGTACTGAAATTACCTACACCATCGAGCATAGCCCTGCTTACGCTTCGTTAAAACTGAGCCTGCAACCCAATCAAACAGTATCCGTAGAAGCAGGTGCCATGGCCGCTATGGACAGCTGCATTGAGATGAAATCTAAGGCCAAGGGTGGATGGAAGAAAGGTCTCGGGCGGATGCTAGGGGGCGAATCTCTATTTATCAGCGAGTTTACAGCTCAGGGTAGTGCTGGCGAGGTCTATGTATCTCCCGGTGTCCCTGGAGAAATTCAACACTATGTTTTAGATGGCAGCCAAAGCTTGATGGTGCAATCCTCTGGTTTTGTCGCCGCCGGACCAGGTGTCACGATTGACAGCAAATTTCAAGGGTTTAAAGGTTTCTTTAGTGGAGAGTCGCTTTTTCTCTTAAAAGTAACTGGGCAAGGAGACTTTTGGTTTAGCTCCTTTGGTGCGATTTTAGAAATCCCTGTAGAAGGCAACTATGTGGTAGACACGGGCTATATCGTCGCCTTTGAAGATACCCTCAGCTATAACGTTGAAATGATTAGTGGTTTATCGTTTAGGGGTCTGAGAACCGGTATTTTTGGAGGTGAGGGGCTAGTTGCTCGCTTTAGTGGCTCAGGACGATTGTGGATCCAGTCCCGGAATATCTACTCCCTGATTAATTTCCTGAATCCTTTCCGGCCCACAAAAAGTAACAACTAGGTCACAATGCCCATTGAACTTCCCCCTGGGACAGCGGCTTACAATGATCAAACACCACCCCCTAGCAATCGTCAGCTGCTGACGTTACTAGCTCTATTTCTGGCAGGAATTGGTTTAGCCATCGGTCTTGCATTTTGGATGGCAGGAGCCCTCGTCTGGTTCATTCCTATTAGTGTTGAACAACAGTTGGGGAAAGCCATTGTCCCTATCTACGAGGCTCAAGCCGAACCATCCGACACCCAAGATACCCTGAATCTACTGTTAGATCGGTTAGAAACTCATTTACCTCCTGAACAGAAGATTGAACGAGATTATCAGGTGATTTATGTCCCCGAAGAGACGGTTAATGCCCTCGCAATTCCAGGAGATCGGATCATTCTTTATCAGGGACTCCTGGCAAAAGTACAATCTGAAAATGAACTTATGATGGTCTTGGGCCATGAACTGGGACACTTTACCAACCGCGACCATCTAAGTGGTCTTAGCCGCCAGGTCTTAATCAGCCTTTCCCTATCAGCCTTACTAGGTGACTTTGGCTCCATAGGCTCCATCGCAACTAATAGCATTGCCGCCCTGTCTAATGCTCAATTCTCTCAACGACAAGAGCAACAGGCCGATCGAGTAGGCTTAACTCTACTCAACCAAACCTACGGTCATGCCGCCGGGGCCATTGACTTCTTTGAGCAACTGAGCAGAGAAAACGCCTCTGAACTCGCTATCCTAGCCAGTCATCCTCCCTCATCAAGGCGCGTCCGCAATCTCAAGCATCTGATTGAAAAAAGAGGTTACGCCATAGGCAACAAAACATCGTTACCAAAGTCTCTCGTCATACAAGACAAGGTATTAATTCACAGGGTCCCCTGAATTTCTCGTCAATATTGCGATGATCAGGTAGTGTAGTGGCCATGAGTCGCTTG